>JBDTOI010000017.1:0-37991 GCA_039933315.1 Pyrinomonadaceae bacterium | reverse complement strand
GAAAGACAATAGAGGTCCAAGAGAGATTTGCATTGCCGGCCGAACCGAACAGTTTGTATTTCATAATGTATCGTAAACCGAGATTTTTGAAGGTGCTACACGCCATCCGCGAGGAAATGTCGCGGGAGGTTGATTACGACGTGGACCTGTTTGCCGAAAAGATTCGCGCGGTAGAGCAACCCGCGAATGGTTCCCGTCGCACTGTGCGGGCGCGGAAGAATGGTCAAGCTCGCTTAGATGCCGCCGAGCCAATTGCACTTAAGCCAGAACAAGCAGACAAGAGCCGCAGGCGCGCGGCTAAGTAACTGAAATGGATCTAACCTTCGAGACAATCGGTTTGGAAGTGCCAAGTGAGAAGGCGTTCAACTTTCTGGCCGAAAGGGCGGGCGACCAGGGTGAGCCTACGCAGCTCTCACGCCGCGGCGCCGTGATTCACGGACGCTGTTGGAAACTGGGTGAGGGCCTGGAGGTCTGGACAGTGCTTTACGAATCTGGCACCGGCGACGTGTTTTATGCCAACTGCCGGCCCGGCTTCCGAGCGCGTTATGCCCAACGGATTAGTCCCTGGGCACTGACTGAATACGACGAAGAAGGTGAAGCGGTCGTCCACGGCTACTGCGACGGCACCGACACCGAGGTGCTCTTTGAGCTGCAGAATCTTACTGAAGTTGGGTCTGCCGGGTTTGGCGCTCAGGAGCTGCAAGTGGGTTTGTGCGGCCTGGCTTATCGCGCCCGGGTCTGTCGTCGCGACATGAAGAGCCGCTGGCTGTCGCTGGAGCGGTCAGCGCCGTCGCGCGCCGGTCATGAGAATGACTGGAGCTTGCGCGGGCGCGTCATTGCCTTCAAGCCCGTGCGCAATCCGCTCTCCGGCAGTGAACTATACTGGGTCTATCTCGATCTCGAGAAACTCAAGCTCGAAGTGCTCGTCAATCGCCGAGCCCTGGGTGGAGGCGAACTGGCTGTGGGTTCAATCCTCTCCGCGGAAGTTTGGCTCCAGGGGCACGTGTTGGATGAGAGGACACTGCGATCACGTTATGAAGGTGTCGATCGCGCCTGTGGCAGAGAGAGTTTTTGGTCCAGATTAAAAAGGGAAAACTGACAGGAGTCAGCAGTCATCCACCGAATTCAGAACGATCGCCTTCGACCTCTGTTCTGAAGTCCGCGGGGACTTCTGGCTCTTTTATTTTTGATGAAACGTTTTATCCTCATCGGGGTGTTGATCCTGCTGGTGGGCGCGGTCGCCGCATATTTCGCCAATCAATATTGGATTCATCGGTATGACCAACTGATTGCGCGGCAAGCCGGCGTCTATCGCATCGACCCCGATTTGGTCTGGAGCATCATCTACGAGGAAACTTATTTTAGTCCCTGGAAAAACGGGAAGGACGGCGAGACTGGCCTCATGCAAGTGATGCCAGGGGTAGGTCGGGAGTGGGCAACTGAGAAGGGCGCCCGCGATCTTGAACGGCAAATTGCCGCCAACCCCTCGGAGGCACTGAAGGATGCGGCACGTAACATAGAAGTCGGTTGCTGGTATTTACAGAAGTTTGATGAACAATACCGTGAAACGCCTGACAGGGAGGCGCGGATGCTGGCCGCTTACAACGCCGGCCCCGGTCGCGCAGCTGAGTGGCATCGCACGGCGCCCGGCGCCCGCCCCTGGACCGCGGAAGAATTCATCGCGCGTATAGACATTCCCTCGACCCGCGCATATGTCACTTCGGTATTTGGGCGCTATCGTGAATTGAAAGCGTCGAAGTCGGCCTCCGCCGGCGCTCCGGTAAAGTAGCAAGACTTCTTTTTCCGCGGTACGCACCTTCGCCCGCACTGATCTCTACACTTACGATCAGGCAATGACCACTCTCTATTGCGCACGCTGGATGGCACCCATTTCGAGCTCCGTGGTCGAGCACGGAGCAGTCGCAGTCGAAGGTGCGCGCATTGCCGGTGCGGGCCCTCGCGACCAAATTCTGGCCAGGTTTCCCGCTGCGCGCCTGGTTGATCTGGGAGACGCTATTCTCCTTCCGGGCTTGATCAATGCGCATTCCCATCTGGAATTGACCGTCATGCGAGGTTTTCTTGAAGAGGAAGAGCATGACTTCTTTGCCTGGCTGCTTAAGCTAACCTTCGCGCGGCTGGCGTTAACGTCTGAAGATCTAAGGACCTCTGCGACATTGGGCGCACTGGAAGCCGCTCGCGCCGGAGTCACCTGCGTTGCCGATGCCAGCGATTCAGCAAAGGAAAGCATGGCGGCATTACGTGAGGTTGGCTTGCGGGGAATCGTTTACCAGGAATCCTTCGGCCCGGATGCGAAACTGGCAACAGAGAACGTCAAGAAGCTAAAGGATAAGGTGGGCGCGCTGCGCGACTGTGAAACGGAGCTTGTGCGCGCCGGAGTTTCTCCTCACTCACCCTACACGGTCAGCGGCCCGCAGCTGGAATTGATTAGCGAGTTTGCCTTGCAGGAACACCTGCCGGTGATGATACACGCAGCGGAATCACAGGCCGAACACCTTTTGATCCAGGAAGGCCGCGGGGCGTTTGCCGACGCGCTTCGTCTTCGCGGCATAGAGTGGCGCACGCCCGGCAGCTCATCCATCCAACACCTGGCACGGCACGGGGCGCTGGAAACAAAGCCTCTGCTGGCGCATTGCATCACAGTGGACGATGCGGACATTGCAACCATCAAGGAGAAGCAAGCGGGGATTGCTCACTGTCCTAAGTCGAATGCCAAACTGGGCCATGGTCACGCGCCCTTCGAAAAGTTTCTCGAGCAGGGCGTGAAGGTGGGGGTTGGCAGTGATTCAGTGGCCAGCAATAACATTTGTGATCTGTTGGAAGAAACGCGTTTCGCAACATTGATGGCGCGCGCGCTGGGCAAGATCAGCCGGCGCGAACTGGTTACCGCGGAGGCAGCCTTATTCTCCGCCACACTTGGAGGCGCCCAGGCCCTGGGCATTGATAAAGAGACCGGCTCGATCACTGAAGGGTTGCAAGCGGACCTTACGGCTGTGAGGTTGGACGGCGCGCACCAGCAACCGGTGCGAGATCCCATCGCAGCGTTGGTTTTTTGTTCCTCCGCCAGTGATGTGCGCCTGACCTTGGTTGCCGGGAAAGAGATTTATCGTGATGGGCAAATCACAACGGTTGAAGAAGAAGCGGTTAGAACAAGAATTGACAAGATAAAGACAAGGATGCCGGGCTAACAGAGACCTCTTGCCGGACTTAAGGCTGCGGACATCTCTGCTTCACCTGAGATCATCTGACAAGAACATGTTATTAACAAAATCAAGTCTGGTGGTCGCAGCGATGCTGCTGGTAAACACGAGCGGCTCTACATTCTGCGCCGGCCAGAGCGCAAACCCTGTCCCAGTGAACCGTGCAGGAAACGCAAACATGCCAGATGCAGAATTCCCTCCCGGGCAGAAGGATAAGGACGTTGCTAAGAGCGAAATCCTCAAACTTGCCGAAGGATCCCACTCCCAGGTAACCAATGCTTTTCTGGTGGTGGCACGTGATCCGCGAGTCTATGGCGATCTTCAGAAACTAGTGCCGGGCTTACCCAATTTGCTGGACGACTTTTTCAACGGACGTGCCGTGGTGGCCGCGTTTATGGGAGAACGAAATACCGGGGGTTACAGCGTGGAGATCAGTCGCGCGCCGAATGGATCAATACGAGTAATAGCTAATACTCCGCCTAAAAATGCCATGGTGACGCAGGTGATCACCGCGCCCTTTAAGGTGGTTTCGATCCCCACACAACCGTCGCTGGTGGTGGAGGCTGACGACGACTGGCGACAGTCGATGCGAACTTACGGGATTAAGTCGGGAGGATTCTCAATGTCGGGCGGATTCGCCGGACGCACTGAGACCTTCGATTTGGCGGGCGACATCAGCGTGATGCGAGAAGGGAAACTTGTAACCCTTCTTTTCGATCTCAAGAGCTCGGGAGGAGAGAAGCAGCGTGTACTCAGGGAAGCTGCCACCGGTGTAACTGAAAAAGGCGACATTGAAGTTTGGCGAATCGGCGCCGGCTCACTTATTGAGATCCCGCATAGCGATTTGAGCGCCCGCGGTAAGTTCGCCGATAAAAAGAGCCAACTGGAACTCGAGCTGACGTCTCTGCCTAACATGATTGCCGACGGGTACGGGGGCCGGGGAACCATCGAGGCTGAAGCTCCGGCCACTCCGATGCAGGCCAAACCGGTAGTCAATAATAAGAACCCGATTGAGTGAACGAAGATATTATCGTTACCCTTCCGTGATCCGGGCTCCCGCAGTAATCATTCCTTCTGTCAGGATTTGCGCCCGCAGACCGCCGCGATGGACCAGTCCCGGTAACACAGACGTGTGGGCCAGCTTTGCCAGATGCGTGCAGGGCTCACAAAGCTTCAGTCCCCGGGCCCGGACATCGCCGATTTGAAATTCGCGACCCACCAGGTGATTCAGCGGAACGTCCCGGGTAACGATGTTACGGCGGCTAGCGCCGGGAGCCAGGGCTACTCCCAACTCGTTATGCATCGCTTCGATAGCCTCCGCCTCGATCAAAGTCAGCTCGCGATCAGGTTGCGGCTGGGAAAATGTTCCGGTTTGCTTGAAATAACGATCGCCCTCCAAACCCTGCCCGGGAACTGCGCGGACTTCGTTGATCGCCTGCATCTCGGCTTCGGCTGCGGGGGCGATGTGGATCGAGACCACGGTACCTGTGAACATCGGTGAAATTCCTTTCTGGCGCGGTTACCCAAGGGAAGCCCGGACGTCAGATCGAAGCAGCGATGGCGTCGTCGAAAATCTCCAGGGCGACATCAACGTTCTCACGCGTGAGTATCAGCGGCGGCGACCAGCGAATGGTATTGAATCCCGCTCCGAGAAGAATTAAGCCGCGCTCAAACGCCGCAATCTCAACCTTATCCCTCAGCTCTGGATTGGGTTTCTTCGTCACTCGATTCTCGACAAACTCCACGCCAAGCATCAGCCCAAACCCGCGTACGTCACCAATGCAGTCGTACTTAGCCATCAGCTTTTCCAGGCCGGCTTTGAGATATGCGCCAACACTCGCGCTGTTAGCAAGTAATTCCCGCTCCAGCAGCTCAATCGTTTTCAGTGCCGAAGCGATGCATACGGGGTTGCCCCCGAACGTTGAAGCGTGCGCGCCGGGTTTCCAGTTCATCAAGTCCGCGCGGGCCACACAAGCACCAAGTGGCAAACCCGAGGCGATGCCCTTCGCGATACAGACAATGTCGGCCTTAACATCGTAATGCTCGCAGGCGAACATCTTTCCGGTGCGGCCCATACCGCTTTGCACCTCGTCCACAATGAGCATGATGCCGTGCTGGTCACATATCCGACGCAGCCCCTGCAAAAATCCCTTTGGCGCGGGCACATAGCCTCCTTCACCCTGCACCGGCTCGACTACGATCGCGGCCACCTCCTCCGGTGGAGTAGTAGTTTTGAAGAGCCGGTTCTCGATCCAGTTCAATGCGCCCTGAGATGCGCCACCCGTGCCGCAGTCTTCGGCGCTAAACGGATTGCGATACTCATTTGGATAGGGCAGGTGAACTACGTCCAGCACCTGGCGCTTAAAGCCGAGGCGCTGCGCCGACCGGGAAGAAGTAAGCGAGAGTGATCCCAACGTGCGACCGTGAAAACTGTTGAAGAATGCGATGAACTTCTCGCGGCCGGTGGCATGCATGGCCAGCTTCAAAGCAGTTTCAACTGCTTCCGTGCCACTATTGGCAAAGTGCGTGCGAGTGGGCCTTTGAACCGGAACAATCTCGTCCAGTTTCTGCGCCAGTTGAGGCATATGCCGGTAGTAGTAATCCGTGCCGCACATATGGATTAGTTCTTCGGCTTGTTGCTGAATGGCGCGGACGATTTCGGGATGACAGTGGCCTGTCGAACAGACGGCGACTCCGGCATTGCAGTCCAGAAAAACATTTCCGTCCACGTCGTTCACCCAAACACCCTGGGCGCGTTCCGCCACCAGTTTGAAAGAGGGGCGCGGGTAGGACGGGGTCACAAACTGCGCGTCAGCCTGAATAATCGCCTGTCCCTTCGGCCCTGGCAGGGCAGTCTTGATGCTGGGACGTCGCGGAGATTGACCTTGCGCATCGCTGATTTCGTTTACTTCCGGGCTGTGGGTCGGTGCCATCGTCGTCATCTGAGTACTCCTTTTAGTGCGGCTCGTTAGGAAAGGGCGGAATAAGAAACGTCGAAAGCTCACAAAGGAAGCTTACGAGGGCGGTCTGCACATGGACGGAGGAATGCTAGTCCGCGAATAGGTTGGCGCGAAAGTCGAGCGGCAGAAGCGGTAGCGTTGGAGACCTTTTCATCACAATCTGATCATTGTTGTGCGGCTGAATACTACCACTCGGGCGAAGGCATTTCCAGTTGTCACTTCAAGTCGACGGCAACGTCCCTGGCCAGCTCAATCTTCTTAAGAATCGTGCCGGTGGGAACGGCGAAGGCAAATTGCCTGATTTCATTGACCTCTTTGCCGAGCGGGTCCAGGCCCCCTACCGCGCTGGGGTACTTCTTGTCATTGTCATCGTAAACCGAGACATTGTCGAGGGACAGCGTTGCGCCCTCAGAGCGGCGCGTTACCTTGAGCCGAATCACTGCGAGTTCAAAGCCGGGCTCGGCCTCCAAACCAGTAATCGAACCACCAAGCAGCTTCATTGACACCCCGCGAGTCAGCGTGATGCCGCCTCCCCCGGCTGGTTGCCACTCCTTTACGCGTTGAATCGGCTCAGCTGTGATTTCGAAAGGCCTGGCCGATTGCTCGGCAGCAGCTTTCGACGATGTTCCGGAAGGCTGCGCTGTTTGTGATTCATTTCCGCGCTGAGCGCAGCTAATTGTGAAGCTGAGCAGCAGGATGCAACCGAACCATATAGTTGTCTTCATATGTTTGCCCACTTTCATCTCCGTTTCCACCGCACGCCGTCTTTGGTGTCTTCCAGCACAATATCGCGACCGGCAAGCTCGTCGCGGATCTCGTCCGCGCGCTCAAAGTCGCGACGTCGGCGCGCTTCCTGGCGTTCGTCAATTAACTGTTGCACCTCGCCATCGAGCATTTCGCGCTGCGAGCTGCCTAGTATATTAAAGACACTGTCGAACCGCGAAAGCATTTCGAGTATCTCCCGCTTGTTGTCTTCCAAAAGCTTGCGTCCGGCAATCGCCGTGTTCACGTCACGCGAAAGGTTGTGAATCACTGCCAGCGCTATGGACGTGTTCAGGTCATCATCCATTCCGGCTTCGAAAGCCTCTAATGCTTTTGTAGTGGTTTCCTGCAATTGCACATTCAGGCCGGGTTCAACTTTAGCCTCCTCAAGGCGAGCACGAAAATCGCGCAGGCCGCCAACCGTCTTTTCCGCGGCGCGTAAACCCTCAAGCGTGAAGTTAATCTGTTTGCGGTAAGGCACACTCAAAAGGAAATAACGGACGGCCTCGCCCGAGAACCCCTGGGCCTTGAGATCGCGGAAAGTGTAGTAGTTGCCCTTCGACTTGGACATCGACTCGCCGTCAACCTTCAAGTGCTCAAAGTGAATCCAGTAGCGCGCAAACTGCTTGCCGGTAGCGCCCTCGCTTTGCGCAATCTCGTTTTCGTGATGGGGGAACACCAAATCGATGCCGCCGGCATGAATATCAAAAGTCTCGCCGAGGTACTTCATGGACATCGCCGAACACTCAATGTGCCAGCCGGGCCGGCCGCGTCCCAGTTCGGTGTCCCAGGCGGGTTCACCCGGAGTTGAGGCCGCCTTCCATAATGCGAAGTCGCGCGCGTCTTCCTTCTCGTAGCGGTCGGTGTCAACCCGCTCGCTGGCCCCGGCTATGTTGCCGGCAAAGTTGATCTTCGACAGCTTGCCGTATTCCGGGAATGAGCTGATGCGATAGTAGATCGAACCCTCGGAACGATAGGCGTGACCACGTTCTTCCAGGCGCTGGATCAGCGCAACCATTTCAGCGATATGCCGGGTGGCCTGGGGAGCCACATCGGGTCGTTCACAGCCGAGAGCATCGAAATCCTGCCAGAGCGCTTCGATGTAGCGAGCGGTGTATTCATCAATGGTCTCGCCGGCTTTCTGCGAGAGCGCGATAATCCGGTCTTCGACGTCGGTGATGTTCATGACGTGTGTGACGCGAAGACCTTTGTATTTCAGATAACGTCGCAGCAAGTCGGCGCAGATTGCGGAGCGAAAATTACCGATGTGGCCAAAGTCCCAGACCGTTGGGCCGCAGTAATAGAATCTCGCTTCGCCCTCGACCATAGGACGAAACTCTTCAACGCGACCGGAGAGCGTATTGTAAAAGTTGAACATAGGGATAAGTTTGGTTGAGTCTAAGAGGGGAAGGTTACTGAGTCAAACGGCGAGCACTTGTGAATCGATGTTAGAGCTAATGCGTTCCCTGGTGGGCAGTATTGGTGAAGTGTTCCCAGCCTTGCGGGTTGAGATCCCAGACCCGATCGCCTTCCGCTATACGCATGCGGTTGGCTTCATTAGTAACTTCGCCAATCTGAGTGATGGGAACGCCGTCAACATTCTTTGGCAGGCGCGAACGGATGCCGGGACGAACCGTAAACAGCAGCTCGAAGTCTTCTCCGCCGTGCAGGGCCAATAACAAAGGGTCAAGCGCGCGCCGGCCACACAAGTCGATTACGTTCGGATCCAATGGGAGCTGCGCTGAATTTATCAAGGCCCCCACGCTACCCTCGCGGCATAGATGGGCCAAATCGGAAGAGAGCCCGTCGCTGATGTCGATCATCGCGGTTGCCAGACCGTCCTCACCCAGAACGGCTCCCCATCCAACCCGCGGTTCGGGACAGAGGTGACGATGCAAAACGGCGTCGATCGGACCGCCGGTCGCCTGTGATCGATCAGATCCCAGACGGGCTCCCGAATCGATTAGGCGTAAACCTGCCGCCGCCCCTCCAAGTGCTCCAGTTACGAAAATAAGATCGCCCTGCCGGGCGCCTCCTCTGGTGACGGCCCTCCCTTGTCGCACTGTGCCCAGCACAATCGAATCGATGACAATCCGCTCCGGCGTTCTTGAAATATCGCCACCCGCCAGAGAGACACCGTAATGATCCGCGAGAGAAAAAAAACCCTCATAAAACTGATCAATAAAATCCGTCTCCCAAACATCCGGGGGCAGACCCAGGGAGACAAGGGCGGAACGGGGACGCGCCCCCATGGCCGCAATGTCGGACAGGGAAACCGCCAGCGCCTTGTGCCCCAACAAGCGCGGCGGCATCGAATCCCGTCGGAAATCAACGTCCTCTACCAATAAGTCGGCGGTGATAACTGTGTCGATGCCGGGCTGGTTGCGTATGACTGCGGCGTCATCACCGATGCCAATCGAAAGAAGTGATGAAGCCGCATTCGAACGAGTTAGTCGCCGATCCTTCGCCCGATGCCGAATTGTATTTATGAAATCAAACTCGCTCATTGAGTTTAGAGTTCAACCTTAAAGCCTGGGCCCTAAACTCAGAGGTGACGGCGCATTGATTCGAGCCCCGCTTCGATGGTCTCGATGGAGGTGGAAAAGGAGAACCGCACGTGACCTTCGCCATGCGGGCCAAACACGACGCCGGGCACCGTTGAGACTTGCGCGCGGTCAAGCAGAATTTCCGACGCGACGCGACTGTCGCTGCTGACGCGAGATACGTCAGGAAAAGCATAGAAGGCGCCGGCTGGTTTCTCGCAGGGCAGACCCAACTCGTTAAGTCCAGCCAGCAGCAAATCGCGCCGCTGTTTGTAGGCGGCGCGCGACGTCTCGAGAAAATCTGAGGTTGTTGTAAAGGCTGCGAGCGCGGCCCACTGAGTCGGAGTTGAAACGCCGTTGGATGAATAGAGCGTCGCCTTGCGCAGGCCCGTCATCCACGGTTCGCCGGCCACCGCGTACCCCAGTCGCCAACCGGTCATCGCGTACGATTTGGAAAGAGTGAATGAAGTGATAGTGCGTTTCAGCATGCCGTCCAGCGATGCAATGGAAATGTGTGCACCGTCGTAAACCAGGTCTTCATAAGCTTCGTCAGCTATGACGACGAGATCGCGCTCTTGTGCGAAACGCGCAACCTCCTCTGACTCTTCGCGGGTAAACACAACGCCGGTCGGATTAGTGGGCGTGTTGAAGTAGATAACCTTGGTGTGGTTTGTAGCGTAACGAGCGAGAGTGCGGGCGAAGCCTTCCTGCCGCGCTTCGCCGGTCGGCACCAGAATCGTTCGGCCCTGGCAGTGAGCGATCAGATCTCTTATCGGAGTCCAGTAGGGAGAAAAAACCAATACATCGTCGCCCGGGTCAACCGTTGCCTGGAAAGCGCCAAACAAACCCTGCATCCCGCCGTTCACGACAATGACATTCTCGTCAGTTATGGGTATTCCGTTCCGGTCGCGAAGTTTTTCAGCGATTGCCGCGCGCAGAGGGGGAATGCCTGAAGAGGGTGCGTAACGCGTCTTGTTTTCGTGGAGCGCGGTGGTGGCAGCGTCCTTTATGTAGTGCGGTGTGTTGCGGTAAGGCTCGCCACCTTCAAACTGATAAACCGTGGCTCCCTGCGCGCGGAGCTCCATAATTCGATTGCGGATTTTTACTATATCGGAGAAGCCAACATCATCCAGGCGCTTGGCAAGGCGCAGCATGGTCGCGGCAGGCGAAGTTTGCAAGAAGACCTCCGTAGGACGGCTTTAAGGAGATTGACGCGCGATTATAGCTTGGCGCAGGGGTGGCGTCTATCTGTGACAAAGGCTCATCCTCTCAATTAACACAGGCGGCAAGCTCAGGCGATACCTTTAACATCATGATTTAAGCTGCCACCCCTAAATATAAGCATTGACACGCCGAACAGGGCACGAGTAACATGCGCTGCAAGATCCCCGGCCTACAAGGCAGTGGCCTCATTCTATCGGTTGCAGCGCGCGCTGATCTAAAGTGATGAGTCAACCTATGACTGCAATTCCTGAGAAGCTCTACTTTAAGATCGGCGAAGTCTGCGAGATTGTCGGGGTACAGGCGCACGTTCTGCGGTACTGGGAGACTGAGTTTCCCATGCTGACGCCGCAGAAGAACCGGGCTGGGCAGCGGACGTATCGCCGGCGCGACGTGGAAATGGCGTTGCGAGTTAAAGAACTCCTTTATGAAGAGCAATACACTATCGCCGGGGCAAAGAAACGACTAGCCAGCGAAACGCGTGGAGCCAGCAAACTCAAGGTGGTAAGTTCCGAGCCAAGGTCCCAGGCAGCGACCATCAATCCGCAACCGCGAACAGATGGTCGAGCTGATGGCGTCTCTCGCGAGCGGGCGCGTGAATTCCCGTCAACCGCGCCCGTCAAGGATGACAAGCGGGCACCTCTGCAAAAGATTGCTGATGAGCTTCGTGAGATTCTATTAATGCTTGATAATGGCGAAGCCGATCTGAAATCCACCCGCCGCTGAATTTTGTAAATTCTGTCGCCTCATAACCGCACGAACCAGCTAAATCCGAGCGTCCGCTCATTTGACAAAAATGATTTTCGGACGATACTAAAACTCAAACGGGACGTGGCGCAGCCTGGTAGCGCGCACGCTTGGGGTGCGTGAGGTCCCGAGTTCGAATCTCGGCGTCCCGACCAGTTTAAGGGGCCTTCAACTTATCAAAGTGGGAGGCCCTTTTTCACTTTCAAGAAACTCAGCGCCGTCGCCAGAGCGACGTTATTAGGCGGCGGTGTTTTCGTCCTCGTCTTTGTCCGCGTCCGCAATAACTATCGGCGAAGTCAGCGTCCGGTGAAGAGGACACTTGTGCGATATCTCGCGCAGCCGGGCCCGTTGGTCGTCCGTTAGTTCGCCTTCGAAGATTACTGAACGTTCAATGCGATGCACATAGCCTTCAGACGTCTCGGTACACTCTTCGCAATCCTGCGCGTGAATCCTTTGCTGGCTTAGTTTTACTGTGACTCGCTCGAGCGGCCATGCTTTGCGCCGGGCATACAGGGTCACAGTCATGGAAATGCAACTGCCCAGAGCTGCAAGCAGCAGAGTATATGGATCTGGACCGGCGCCATCGCCACCGGCGCTGGCGGGTTCATCGGTGATGAGGGTTTGGTGTTCACCATACCGCACTTCGTTTTGCAGGTTTCGCAGGGAAGTTACTGTGACGTCGCTCATTGAGTCTTCTCCTAAGTCAAGAATACGATGCTAGCGGCGGTGGAGCTGAACATTGTACATCTCTACGTCGAAATCTTATTGCGCCCTTAACTGGCGCGGCGTCCATGGGACATGACGAGTTAACTATAAACATTCCCTTCATCGTGAGCTACAAGCACTTGCAGTTATCCATTTTGTACCGCTAAACTCAGTGCGCTCCAATCACAAAACGTTTTTTGCACGTCGAATATTTCGATTGCGCGAGGCTATTGCATGAAGATTCACGAGTATCAGGGCAAAGAGTTACTGCAGAAGTTTGGTGTGCCTGTTCCGCGCGGATTTGTGGCGCACTCGCCGGAGGAAGCCTATCAGGCGGCGAAGGACCTTGGCACCGACATCGTCGTGGTGAAAGCGCAGATTCATGCCGGCGGACGTGGCAAAGGCGGTGGCGTTAAGCTGGCGCACAGCCCTGAGGAAGCGCGGGACCTGGCCAGCCAGATGCTGGGTATGAAACTCATCACCCACCAAACCGGGCCCGAAGGAAGGGAAGTACGGGTACTGCTTGTCGAAGAGGGTTTGCCGATTGATAAGGAGTTCTACCTCGGCATAGTTCTGGATCGAGCGAGCGGCCGGCTTGTCTTTATGGCCTCAGCCGCCGGCGGCATGGACATCGAAGAAGTGGCGGCCAGGACCCCGGAGCAAATCTTCAAAGAGACCATCGATCCGGCCGTCGGCTTTCGCGCCTTTCAAGCGCGCAAACTGGCATTCGCGCTGGGGCTGCCGGCGGAACTGGTGGGCCAGGCGGCCAGGTTTATGCAAACGTTGGTTGCGGCCTACGAACAGATGGATGCGTCCCTGGTGGAGATCAATCCCTTCCTGCTAACGAAGGACAAACGGCTGATCGCGCTGGATGCCAAAATCAATTTCGATGACAACGCCATGTTCCGGCACAAAGAGTTTCTGGATCTCAGGGATCTCAACGAAGAGGATCCGCTGGAGATCGAAGCGTCCAAATTCGATCTCAATTACATCAAACTCGACGGCAACATCGCCTGCATGGTGAACGGCGCGGGGCTGGCGATGGCGACCATGGATATCATCAAGCTGGCAGGCGGTGAGCCGGCTAATTTTCTTGACGTGGGTGGTGGCGCATCACAGGAACGAGTTGAAGCCGCCTTTCGCATTCTACTGGCTGACGAAAATGTCAGGGCGGTGCTGATTAATATCTTCGGCGGCATTGTGCGCTGCGACATGGTGGCGCGCGGTGTGGTGGGGGCGGCGAAGAACCTCGGAGTTAAAGTCCCGGTGGTTGTGCGGCTGGAAGGAACCAACGTCGAAGAAGGCCAGCGCGTTATTCGTGAATCTGATCTGGGTTTCACCGTTGCCAGTGGCATGAAGGACGCGGCCGAGAAGGTTGTGGCGCTGGCTGGGTGAGGGGCGGTGGCCCTGGCCTGGCGAGCGGTCAGGGGATTCAGTGCCTATGCTCCTCTTTTAGGATCTGAGATCTGAAATTTGAGATCTCAAAAAAATCACGGAAAAGACGCGAGCCGGAAACACTGGAAGGGCCAAATGAGCAGTCGAGCCGACGAGCCGACGAGCCGACGAGCCGGACGAGCGGACGAGCGGACGAACCGACGAGCGGAGGAACCGGACGAACCAGACAACGGGACGAACTGCTGACGGCTACGCAACACCAATGAACTTTCGCAAGATTCTTCGCATCCTGATCTACATCAGCCGCTATGGTTTGGCGGCCTTCTTTCTCTTTACCGCGGGAGCAAAACTCTGGATCATTAGCGCCTTCGCAAAGAATATCGGCGAGCTGTTGAGCGCGGCGCAGTTTAATTACGAGCGCTGGATGTGGCCGGCTACTATCGGCGTCATCGCGGTCGAGATAATTACCGCGCTGCTCCTGCTGCTCCATCGAACTGTGCGTCTGGGAGCGCTAATGTCCGCTGTATTGCTAATTGGTTTCAGCGCCTTCGCTCTCTATTACGTCTACGTTCTTCATGGCGAGGCGCTGGAGTGCGGTTGCTTCGGCGGGATCATCGCGAGTCAGCTGGGGGTCTCAACCGCGTTGCGCAATCTGGCGTTGCTCGTTCCAGCGCTCCTCGTTTTCTTTGGACAACCACGGGTTCGGCATTTATCTGCCGCCGACTCACAACCTGCTGCGGCCATGGCTGCGAGTTAAACGGAGGGTTCTTTGGCCACACTTGAATTCTGGGGCGCGGCAGGTTCAGTGACCGGCTCGAAGTATTTAATTAAAACAGACTCGGCGCGCGTGCTGGTGGACTGCGGCATGTTCCAGGGATTAAAGGAGCTGCGCGAACGCAACTGGCAGCCGCCGCCGTTCGATCCTGCATCACTCGATGCGGTGCTGATCACTCATGCCCACATAGATCACACCGGGTATTTGCCGCGTATCGTGTCCCAGGGTTTCCGCGGACCCGTGTATTGTTCGCCGGGTACAGCTGATCTGCTGAAGATACTTTTGCCGGACGCGGCCCGTTTACAGGAAGAAGATGCTGATTACCGCAATCGCCATGGCCTGACGAAACACCAGCCGGCATTGCCGCTGTATACCGAGCCCGACGCCGAAGAAACCCTGAAGCTTATGAAGCCAGTGGCGAATACAGGCGAAACAATTACCGTCGCTAAGGGCATTCATGCGGAGTTTCGCATTGCCGGACATATCCTCGGTTCCAGCCTGGTGTTGGTGAAGATTGATGAGGCCGGCGACGATCAGAAGGGCAGGCGCGTCCTCTTTTCCGGGGACCTGGGCCATTACAATCAACCAATAATTCATGATCCGGTGGCCCCTTCAGCGTGTGACTATCTCGTAGTCGAATCAACCTACGGTGACCGGTTGCACAATCCGGAGGATCCTAAGGATGCCCTGACCCGAATCATCAATGATGCGGCGCAGCGAAACTCCGTGGTCTTGATTCCCGCGTTCGCGGTCGGCCGGACCCAGGAACTGCTATACCTGATCCGGGAGTTGGAAGACGAGAAGAAGATCCCGATCCTGCCGGTTGCGGTTGATTCACCGATGGCTGCCGCCACGACGCAGGTTTACGCCCGGCATAAGGAAGAACACGACGAAGGCTATGCCAGCGTGCTGGCGCGTCAGCAGCATCCTTTGCGCACGCATTCGCTGGTTACCGCCTCATCTCGCGAGCAGTCGAAGCGCCTGAACGATTCCCAGGGCGCGCGCGTTATCATAAGCGCCTCCGGCATGATGACTGGCGGTCGGGTTCTCCATCACGCGCTGCGGGTTTTGCCCGACACCAACGCTACCATTGTTTTTGTGGGCTACCAGGCGGCAGGCACCACCGGTCGCCGCATCCAGGATGGCGAACGCGAAGTTAAAATTCTGGGCCGCTGGATCCCGGTGCGTTGCCGGAAAGAGCGCATTGGAGGCTTTTCGGCGCATGCCGATTGGAAAGAGGTTCTGCATTGGCTGGAAGGCCTGGCCGCTCCCCCGCGTCGCACTTTCCTGACGCATGGCGAGCCGGGGCCGGCGCAGGCGATGGGAGATCACATAAGGGAGCGATTCGGCTGGACGGTCGAAGTGCCGCAGTATGGCGACAAGTTTGAACTTTCATAACCCGTAGTTGTAAAGTGGGCAGTCCTGATCACGTTAAAAGAAACACTAAATGAGCATCCTGGTTAATAAATCAACGCGCCTGGTCGTGCAGGGCATCACGGGCAAAGAAGGAACGTTCCATACAAAACAGATGGTGGAGTATGGAACGAATGTCGTTGGCGGCGTGACGCCGGGCAAAGGCGGCACCAAACACGAAGCCATTCCTGTATTCAATACCGTCGCCGACGCCGTCAAAGACGAGGGCGCAAACGCATCCGTGATCTACGTGCCGCCCGCGTTTGCGGCCGACGCAATCATGGAAGCGGCAGATGCCGGGATCGCGGTGGTGGTGTGCATCACTGAAGGTATCCCGACCCTGGACATGGTCAAAGTCAGGGAGTACCTCGCCGGTAAACCCACGCGACTCATTGGGCCAAACTGTCCGGGAATCATAAGCCCGGGCAAATGCAAGATCGGTATCATGCCCGGTCACATTCATCGTGAAGGGCGCGTCGGGGTTGTTTCCCGTTCGGGAACCTTGACCTACGAGGCAGTGGGGCAACTAACTGCGCTGGGCCTGGGACAGTCAACCGCCATCGGCATTGGCGGCGACCCGATCGTGGGCACGACGCATGTTGATGCACTCGCGCTTTTCCAGGAAGATGCGGAGACCGACGGAATTGTGATGATCGGCGAGATTGGCGGAACAGCCGAAGAAGAAGCGGCGGCATTTGCGAAAGCGAATGTTACGAAACCGGTCGTGGCCTTTATTGCCGGACAGACGGCGCCGCCCGGGCGTCGCATGGGACACGCCGGCGCAATCATCGCTGGGGGGAAGGGGACGGCAGCGGAAAAGATGGCAGCCCTCTCGGACGCCGGTATCAAGGTTGTGAAATCGCCCGCGGACATTGGCGTAGCCATGAAGGATGCGCTCGGTGCTGCAGCCGCTAGATAAAACTGAGATCATGGGAACCGACAAATTCAAATGGCGAATTCTAAAGACATTGTCGGATGTCGCCTTTTATGTTCTCGTGTTTGTTCAGGTGCTCGAGTGGTATGAGTGGAGTCGGTTGGATGAAGGGGTGATCACAAACCCTACTTTGCGCAGCCTCTGGTTATCGCGGGAACATTCATATCAACGCATCGGTCTTATTTCTTTGGCAGTGATGGCGGTTTTTAGAATCGCATATTGGATAATTGAATACATAAACGATCGCCAGTTCAGAACAGTAAAAGAGGGAGACCAATGGCAGAAGGATCAGATAACCTCACTCTAGCAATTATCAAGCCCGACGCCGTGGGCGCGGGTCACACGGGAAAAATCATTGAACGAATTATCGGCGGCGGCTTTCGCATTCGGGCCATGAAGCTTTTGTACATGACCCAATCGCAGGCGGAAGGCTTCTACGCCGTGCATCATGGCAAGCCCTTCTTTGCCGGCTTGACCGAATTCATGTCCAGTGGCCCCTGTGTCGTGCTCGCTCTGGAAAAGGCGGGCGCGGTCAAAGCCTGGCGCGACCTGATGGGCGCCACCGATCCCGAAAAAGCTGAAGAGGGTACAATCCGAAAAATTTTTGGCGGATCGGTAGGGGAGAACGCCACCCACGGCTCGGATTCCGATGAGAACGCCAGGATCGAGATTTCCTATTTCTTTAGCCAGCTGGAAATTGTTTAGCTGAACCATCGCGTCGTAAGCGAGGCGCATTTAAGAATGGAGAACCCCCAACGATGAAACGCTGCCTAACCTGCAACCGCACCTATGAAGACGACGCGCTGAGTTTCTGTCTGACCGATGGCTCGGCCCTGATCAAAGATGAGCCGGGCGCGGGTTCTTACGAGCCCACGCCTTCGGCTGCGCCGCCACCGGCGACTGATTGGAGCTCGCCGCCAACCCCTGCGGTTCCTTCCAGCCAATCGTCGTGGAGCCCTGTGGGTCTGCCGCCACAGTCGCCCAGCCCGAACTGGGGCAGCAACTATCCGGCGCCCCCATATGCGATCCAAAAGAAGGAGCAGGGGCTCGCCATCGGATCACTGGTATGCGGCATCCTCGGTGTTCTTTGCTGCGGCCTCTTTACCGGGATACCAGCCATCGTTATGGGGGTCATGGCCATTAATAAGGAGAAGAGCGATCCAACGCGATATACCGGCAAAGGCATGGCCATCGGCGGGATCGTATTGGGGGGGCTCTCCATTCTCATATCCGCGGTCTCCCTTATCATCTTTCTGGCAAGAGGCATGGATCTGAGATAGTCAGCGAGGTTTTATGTCAATCATCACTGATGTGATCGACTCGACGCGGGCCATCATCAAGGGAATGAGCGTCACCCTTTCCTACATTCCCCGGGCCAAGCAGACTGTGCAATATCCGGAGGAGCCGGTCACTGTTCAGCCGCGTTATCGCGGCCAGCACCTGCTTCATGTGGATGAGCGAGGCAAGGAAAAGTGTGTGGCTTGTTTCCTGTGCGCTGCGGCCTGCCCGTCCGAGTGCATTTACATCATCGCCAAAGACGATCCGCGACCGCCGGCAGACAGAACTGGCGTGGACGAGCGCTACGCCGAGGTTTACAACATCGATTACGGCCGCTGCATTTTTTGCGGCTACTGTGTCGAGGCCTGTCCCAAAGACGCAATTACGCACGGATATAACTTCGAGCTTTCCGTTTACAACCGGGCCGACCTTTTGAAGACGAAGGACGATCTGCTGATTACCAAACAGGTGCAATCGAAAAACTACCGCGTGGCGTCGTCTCACGAGGACGTGGATTCCGAGTACAAAGAAGTCTGAGTGGCACAGACTTCAGTCTGTGATTCTACCAATCCATTAATTTGTAACGTCGGCGGTGGGGTTTGATGACTCCCCGCCAGTTCTTTTGTGATTTAATCAGTGGCCACCACAGACTAAAGTCTGTGCCACTTCTATGCCTCGAGAATTCCATTACCGTTGGGAGTTCGACCTCCGATCAAGCCCGGAACAGCTTTGGCCGCTGGTGGCCAACACCAATCGTTTCAACCGCGACACCGGCGTGCCCCCGGTCGAAGATGCCGGCAATGGCAAAGACGCCGTAAACGCTCGCCGGCACCTGCGGCTGTTTGTGTTTGGTTTGCCGGTGGAATGGGAAGAACAACCCTTCGAGTGGATCAAGCCCTATCGCTTTGGAGTTGTGCGGCGATACATCAAGGGGCCGATGGCCGAGATGCGTGTTCTCGCCGAGCTTGCTCCTAAGGCAGACGGAGGCACTCACCTTACTTTCCAGGTTTTCGCCAGGCCGAAGTCTCTCCTGGGGGCCATGGCCATTCCCGCGCAAATCGGTATTGTGAGCAAACGAAGTTTTGCCGCGGCCTTTCGCCGATACGATCAGATCGCCGCCATGGGCCAGCCGGCCCTGATCCAATCCTCTGAGCAGGAATTTGCCCCGGGCGGACGCGAACGATTGGAGTTGTTGGGCCAAAAGCTGCGTTCGCAGATCAGCACGCCTGCGTTGGCGGACAAACTTATTGAGTCGCTGGCCCGGGCAGATGCGATGACTCTATCTCGCCTGCGACCGTTCGCGATAGCGGATTACTGGCAGGCGCCGCGCAAGGAAGTGCTGGCGATTTGTTTGCAAGCGACGCGAATCGGTTTGCTCGACCTGCAATGGGAGTTGATTTGCCCGCACTGCCGCGGGGCCGCGCAAACAGCCTCGTCCCTGGCGGGTGTTCACTCGCAAGCCAAGTGCGCCGGCTGCAACATCGATTTCACAGTTAACTTTGATCGATCAGTAGAACTTACCTTTCGTCCCAATCCTTCCATTCGCCAGGTCGAGACACGCTCCTTCTGTATGGGAGGTCCGGAGGTTACGCCGCACGTCATCGCCCAGCAATTGATTCCAGCGGGCACAGAGAGGGAATTGCAATTGCCGCTCGAGGAAGGGCGCTATCGCCTGCGAACGCTGGCGCTGCCGGGCGGGCAGTCCCTCGCCGCCCGCGCGGATGGATCTGCGGAGCTAACTCTGCAGGCGTCCGCCGCCGGCTGGCCTGGCGACGAATTGCAAGTGTCATTACGTCCTTCGCTACGGTTCGAGAACAACACCGAATGCGAACAACTTTTTATTCTGGAGCGCACGGCCTGGGGTGATCAGGCAGCCACAGCCGCCGAAGTCACGGCGCTGCAAGTTTTTCGCGACCTGTTTGCCAATGAAGCTCTGCGCCCGGGCGATCAGATTTCAGTTGGCAGTCTGACAGTCCTTTTTACGGACCTGCGAAACTCGACCCAGATGTATCGAGAGATTGGGGACGCCACGGCCTTTGGACACGTGATGAACCACTTCGACGTGCTGAAGCAGGCGATTGCCGAGGAGGATGGCGCGCTGGTTAAGACCATTGGCGACGCCGTGATGGCCGTGTTTCGTCGGCCGGCATCGGCCCTGCGCGCCATGCTAAAAGTGCAACAGACGCTGGCGTCACCGCCGGAAGGAACGCAAAGACTGACCTTGAAGGCAGGGCTTCATACGGGGCCCTGTATCGCGGTCACTCTCAACGATCGCCTCGACTACTTCGGATCCACGGTGAACATGGCGGCGCGATTGGAGGCACTCTCAAACGGTAGTGATGTGATAATTTCCGCTGAAGTATGCGCTGATCCGGAAGTTAAGGAGTTGCTGGCAAATCCTGCGACCGGGCTGATAGCAACCAGATTCGAAGTGCCGCTGAAGGGTTTCCTGCATGAATCGTTCGAGCTATGGCGCGTGGCCCCGGCGACTGACGCCGGCCAATAACCTCTGGGATAACTATGCCGTTGATTGAAACTCGTGAAGTCTCGAAGATCTACCCGATGGGTACGACTCGCGTTGTCGCCCTCGACAGTGTCTCGATCGGGATTAACGAACGCGAATTTGTGGCGATTCAGGGAACATCAGGATCCGGCAAGTCAACCCTGCTGAATGTGCTGGGCGGCCTGGACCACCCAACCAGCGGCGAAGTGTTTTTCGATTCGCAGTCGCTGGCGCCATTGGGCAAAAAACAGATGGCCCAGTACCGCTGCCATTCGGTGGGGATGATCTTTCAAAACTTCAATCTGATTTCCACCATGAGCGCCGCGGAAAACGTCCAACTCGCTCTGGCGTTCGGGGGAATGCGCGGCGCGCCACGCCGCAAGCGGACCGATCAGTTGCTCGAACGTGTCGGACTGGCGGATCGAAAGCACCATCGGCCTATGGAATTGTCAGGCGGCGAGCAACAGCGGGTGGCGATTGCACGCGCCCTGGCTAACCGTCCCCGCGTCTTACTTGCCGACGAGCCGACCGGCAATCTAGACTCGACCCGCGCGCACGAGCTACTGGGCCTGCTGCGCGAAATGGTGAGTGCTGACTCACTGACTGTGTTGCTGGTAACTCACGATCGCGAGCTGGCTGCGAGTTTTGCCGATCGAATTATTCTGATGAAGGATGGTCGCGTAGTGGATCAGAGTGGCACAGACTTAAGTCTGTGATGCCCCAGACAGCATCAGGGCAGGCCTTCGCCGCTGTGATCTTCCTTGCATGGACAATCACAGACTGAAGTCTGTGCCACCTTTGAGAGGTAATCATGTCTAGAAATACTCCCCCCGAAATGACCCTGGAGGCCTTGCGATCGGTGCCTCTCTTTGGCGCGCTGGATGACGCAGCGACACGCGAGTTGCGCAGTCTCTTGAAGGTACGCCATGCAAAGAGCGGGACCGTGCTGTTTCGCGCCGGCGAGTTGGGTGACGCGATGTACCTGATCGAAAGCGGCCGCGTGCGTATCAGCGTCAGGGACGAGGATAAAGAAGACGTTACTCTGGCGGAGCTGGCGGGGGGCGATTTTTTCGGCGAAATGTCCATCATCGATGGTAAGGCACGATCGGCCGATGCCAGGGTGATAGAGGAAGCAAGACTCGCTGTTTTGCCGCGCGACAAGTTTCTGGCCTTCGTGCGCAGCAATCCTGACGTTGCGTTAGAGATGCTGGGGGCGGTCACAGAACGCTTACGACGCACGGACGATCTTCTGCGACGCCGTGTCTCGCGGAACGTAAACGAAGAGCAAGAGGCCCGTTCGACAATGGCCGACCGTGCGGCAGATATGCTGGCGGAGTTTGGCGGTAGTTGGAAGTTCATCCTGGTTGCGATGGGCCTCATACTGTTCTGGATCGGATTGAATTCTTACATCCTGATAATGCGATTTGACCCCATGCCCTTTCAGATGTTGAACCTGGTGCTGGCGGTGATCGCCGGATTACAGGCGCCGATCATTATGATGTC
This sequence comes from Pyrinomonadaceae bacterium, assembly GCA_039933315.1. GTDB lineage: Bacteria > Acidobacteriota > Blastocatellia > Pyrinomonadales > Pyrinomonadaceae > DASXRU01. The sequence goes on along the minus strand of JBDTOI010000017.1, from coordinate 16,034 downwards.
GCAGAACCGGCAGGGTTCGAAAGATCGCCTGCGGGCTGATCTCGATTTCCAGGTTAATCTGAAGAACGAATTGTCCCTGGCAGAAGTATTACGGCGGCTCGATGTGCTCGAAAGCGAGCGGCTGCCCCGATTGTTTGAAGAACAGAATCAGCGGCTGAATGCGCCGGACGCGGAGAACTCAAAGTCCAGTAGTCAGACCGTAACTTGACGGGCGCCTGCCGGCGCCGCTGGTCAGAGCTATCCACAGATTAAACAGATTTCACAGATTAACTTAAGGCGATTTCAACACCGGCGTAGTTTCAATCACCCCTGTTAGGTACTTGTCTTCAATCTGCGAAATCTGCGAAATCTGTGGACGGACCAGGCCCAGCGAGGATAAATGATTCAAGCGATATTTTTCGACCTCAACGGCGTCATCATTGATGACGAGCCAATTCACCTTAAAGCCTATCGCGAGGTTTTGGCCGGCGAAGGCATTTCACTTTCCGACGAAGATTATTTTGCTTCACTGGGAATGGATGACCCGACCTTTGTCCGGGCTGCGTTCGCGCGGGGCGGCAAGCCGTTGAACGACGAGACAATGCGCGCGACCATTCGGCTTGAACTGGCATTACATCGGGACCTCATTAAGGATGAACTGCCGTTGTGCCCCGGGATTGTTACGTTTGTTAAAGAGGCCGCGCGTCATCTGCAACTGGGTGTGGTCAGCATGGCCCAACGCCAGGAAGTGATTTACGTGCTGGAGCGGGCCCTCCTGGACAAATTGATTACGCGGGTCGTAAGCGGCGAAGATGCGCCGGCATGTAAGCCGGACCCGGCCTGTTACCAGATCGCCCTCGAGCGCCTGAATGAACATCGGCGGGAGCGGCGCCAACTGCCCTTATTACCGAATGAATGTCTGGTGATCGAAGATTCCCCGCCCGGCATCAAGGCCGGCCGCGGCGCGGGCATGCGGACGCTCGGCGTCACTAACACAGTACCGGAGGCGGCCTTGCGCGCCGCGGGCGCTGACGTAGTCACCGCCAGCCTTTTTGACTGGAGTATTGACGCAGTTCATCACGTCTTTGACTAAGTGGCACAGGCTTCAGTCTGTGTTCGCAGTTGCGGCGCAATTTGGTTAGCGGATTCAATAATGTAATCACAGACTAAAGTCTGTGCCCCTTTTTATGAGTTTCCTCGACATCCTTCGGCTTTCTTTGCGCAACCTGCGCGAGGCCAAACTGCGCGCCACACTGACATCGATGGGCGTGATCGTTGGTGTCGCTGTCATCGTAACCATGGTGTCTTTCGGGTTGGGGTTGCAGCGTAACTTGCTCTCCCGTTTCAAAGCGCTGGATTTGTTCAATGAGATGCGCGTGTTTGGGCAGGGCCTTACCAGTCTGGCTTCATTTAGTCGCGATCAACGAGCGGCGCGCGGCGGTAACGATCCGGCAGACCGTAGAGGCCCGGCGTTCCGTCCCGACAAAGCGCCCACACGCATTCTGGACGATGCCGCCATTGCCGAAATAGCAAAGATTCCGGGCGTCGCCTACGTCGAGCCCTCCGTTAACTTTACTGCTTACGTGCGGGCGAATGACCGCGTGCTCTCGGAGTATGTCTCTGGCGCGAGTGTGCCCAATGCGAGTTCCCGTTTTCAAAATCTGACCATTGGCAAATTTATCAGTTCAGCCACGGCGGACGAGGCAATTGTTAATGAACGGTTTACGGAACGCTTTGGTTTTGCCAAACCTGAGGACGCTTTGGGCAAGACTATAGAGTTTCTGGCCCCGCGCAAGACCGGGGACTCCCGGCCTGAAGACAAGAAGGGCGAAGAGGAAGCGGTGACTTTCTTTGGCTTGCCTCTGCCGGAAAGCTCGTCTCAGGAGCCTGAAAATGCGCTGGCGGCAAAGACGTTTCGTATCGCGGGCGTGTTGAATGTTGAGGTCAAGGAAGGGGCGGGGCAGGGAGGCCTGCGGGGCCTGATGCCGGACGCCGGTATCTACATTCCTTCGGCGACGGCCAGGAAGTGGAGTGTGGAGAACCGTGGGCCAATGAGCGAAGTGGCGCTGGCACTTGCCCGGCAAAAGGGGACGCTGGAGGAGAATCAGATCGAAGGTTACGATTCAGCGGTCATTCGGGTCACTGATCCGGCTGCACTGACTGATGTGCGAAAGCGACTGACGGAGCTCGGGTTCGGCAGTTTCTCAATCGTGGATCAACTCGACCAGATAAAGACCGTGTTCCTGATAATTGACTCGGTGCTCGGTTTGCTGGGCGGCATCTCCCTGCTGGTGGCTTCCTTCGGCATTGCGAACACGATGATCATGTCGATACTCGAGCGCACTCGCGAGATTGGCATCATGAAGGCCATCGGCGCCGAGGATCGCCACATCAAGTTGATCTTCTTTATTGAGGCGGCGGTCATTGGATTAACGGGCGGGGTTATTGGAGCGCTGGCCGCCTGGGGCATCGACGCCGTGGCAAATCGGCTCGCCTACCGTTTCATACTAAAGCCCCAGGGCGCTTCGTTTGTGGATTTCTTTTCCCTACCGCCTTATCTGTGGTTGGGTGCAATTCTGTTTGCGCTGACAGTTTCGATACTCGCCGCTCTCTATCCCGCAGCTCGCGCGGCACGCATCGATCCGGTGCGGGCGCTGCGACATGATTAAGCAAAGGTTCTGCAAGAGAGCGGAACAGGCTGGCTGGTAACTGTGCGTGAAACCTCAACGTGCCCCCTCAAATGCCCCGAAGAGTTCACGCGCTGAGTGGTTTGCCGCACTTGTTGCAGAACCGCGCCGAGGCATCCTTTTGCACGCCGCCACACGACCGGCACGTCAACCCCACGCGCATGTTTGCCCCGCAGGCAGAGCAGAAAGTTGAGCCTGCACTACTGGCCGCCCCGCACGTGCCACAACGGCCGGGCACGGGCGGTACGTAACCTCCGGCCTTGCGCGCGATGTGGGATTCAATTATTTTCCATGCGTCTTCAGTTAACTTGTATTGCCAGTAGGCGCCCAGCGCCGGCACCGCGAGTAGCAGTCCGCCCGTGAGAATTACGGCCACAGCCGCGACGGCGGCCTTGTCGAGCCACTTCTGTAGTCCGACTTCCACGCGCGTGCCGCCGGGCTCCGGCGTGATCTTGATCGTGAGAGCCGCGGAGAGGCCGGTAACTTCGCGCCACGTGCTAGACTTCCGAGCCTGTAGGACGGTAGTAGAAGAGACATGCATGGTTTGGACGTCGAAGTCTTCATCGAAGATACTGCGAAGCTCAACCATTAGCCTGGCAACGTCCGCTTCGACGCCGGGATAGTAACGATTATCCATTATTAGCTTTCCTTTCGCCCTATTCTACGCGAAGACGTAAGACAATGTTCACAGGAACTACCAGCACCTAACCCAATCTCGAGAAGGAGACTACAAAGTGAAAACGGCCCGCACTCTTGTTCTTATTCTGATATGTGCATTCATATTCTCGCAATCGAGTATTCCCGCACTGTCTCAGGGTGCAGCGGACTCGTCACTCCTGGACGGCTTCACTGCGGAAGGTTCGGCGGCCCAGCGACGCTGGGAAACTCAGTTTAGCGCTGTCCCGGCGGCAGCCTCGGCGCGTGAGCATCTGCGGCGTCTGACGGCGGAGCCGCACGTGGCGGGCACTCCCGAAGACTATGCCACCGCAATCTACGTGCGCGATCAGATGCGAGCGTTTGGCCTGAACTCGGATCTGAAAGAGTACCAGGTGCTTTTGCCGTATCCGCGCCGGCCCGCGATTCTCGAGCTGGTCGCGCCACGTCGCGAGAGACTGAGAACGGAGGAGCCCGTTGTGCAGGTGGATCCCAGCACGTCCAGCCGCAAAATCATTCCGCTCTTCAACGGTTATGGCGCCAGCGGCGATATTACCGGATCAGTAGTCTATGTTAACTACGGCCTGCCTAACGACTACGAAGCGTTAGAGAAATTAGGCGTGGACGTGAAAGGCAAGATAGCGCTGGCTCGTTACGGCAATTCGTTTCGCGGGGTGAAGGCTAAAGTCGCACAGGACCACGGCGCTCTGGGTCTTATCATTTATTCTGACCCGGCCGATGATGGTTACACGCAGGGCGATGTTTATCCGAAAGGCCCGATGCGTCCCGAAGGTTCGGCGCAGCGCGGATCAGTTCAGTTTCTCTTTATTCATCCCGGTGATCCCCTGACCCCTGGTAAACCGGCTATCCCGGGCACGCCTCGCCTGCGCAAAGAGGAGGCGGTGAATATGCCAATCATTCCGGTGCAGCCGATCTCCTACGGCGATGCCCGCCGCATTCTTGAACCTTTACGCGGACCGTTCCGGCCGCGAGGTTTTCAGGGCGGCTTGCCCATCGCTTACCACGTGGGTGGCACGAATGACGTGCGGGTGCATTTGAAGACCGACATTGAGTTTGTAACCAAGACAATCTGGAATGTGATTACACGCGTCGAAGGCGCCGACGAAGCCGACCGTTGGGTAGTGTTGGGAAATCATCGTGACGCTTGGACCTTCGGCGCCGTAGACCCCAACAGCGGTACGACCGCAATGCTGGAGGTCGGTCGCGGCCTGGGCCAACTGCTAAAGTCGGGCTGGAAACCGCGACGCACGATTCTGTTAGGTAGCTGGGATGGAGAAGAGCAGGGTTTGATTGGATCGACCGAATGGGTGGAAGAGAATGCCGCTGAGTTGAAACAGAAAGCCGTGGCATATCTAAACATGGATTCGGCCGTATCAGGGCCGAACTTTGGCGCCGCCGCCGTCCCCTCCTTCTGGAAACTAATCCGATCGGCAGCGCGTGACGTTCGCGATCCTAAGACAGGGAAGTCCGTTTACCAAGCCTGGAAAGAACGCGCCCGGGAAAACCTGCCGGAGGCTGAGTTGACCGACCCGGTTACCGGAGCTGACACGCCTATCGCCGAGGCACGTATCGGAGCGCTAGGCTCAGGCTCTGACTACACACCTTTCCTGCAGCATCTCGGTGTGCCATCGCTGGATATGGGCTTTGGCGGTGACTACGGCGTGTACCACTCGGCCTATGACACGTTCTACTGGATGTCACATTTTGGCGACCCGACTTTTGAATATCATGTGACGGCGGCCAAAGTGTGGGGCCTGGTTGCTCTACGGCTTGCCGATGCCGCCGGCCTGCCGTTTGATTACACAGACTACGCAGTTGAGCTAACCAACTTTTTAACGGAAACGAAAAAGTTGGCCATACGGCGACGTTTGAGTAATTCGTTTGACGCAGATGCTATCCGTGATGCAATCAACGATCTGGCACAGGAAGCGGAGAGAGTAGAGAAGCGTCGCGGAGAAACGGTGCGGGAAATCGAAAGGACCCGGGTTGAAGCCAACAATTCTTATCCCCGAGCTGTGGCCAGACTGCGTCGAATCAATGATGCCTTGAGAAACGCGGAGCAGGCACTGACTGATGAACGCGGGCTCCTGGGGCGGGGATGGTACAAGCACCAGATCTACGCGCCAGGGTTCTACACGGGATATGCGGCGCTACCCATGCCGGATTTGCGCCAGGCCCTTGAAGATCGTAATAGCGCAAACGCACGGCAGGCTTCTGTCCGCATCGTCGAAGCAATTAAGCGCGCGACTGAGGTTTTGCGAGGAGCGAGGGACTAGAGATTAGGGACTAGAGATTAGGGGCTAGAGACTAGGGGCTAGAGGCTAGGGGTTAGGGGTTAGAAAGTCTTTCTTGAAAAGCTCCGAGGCCTCTCCTTTACCATTTACGATTTACCATTTACGATTCACCCGTCGTGTGCTCCCGTAGCTCAGTTGCATAGAGCGTCCGCCTCCTAAGCGGAAGGTCGCGCGTTGGAATCGCGCCGGGGGCACCACTTTCATTGAGTTTCTGTGGCCAAACTCCACAGAAAAAGTTCCTTCCGCGGCATTCGTCCACACCAAACTTCCACACCAGATCTCAGAAGCGATTCTGATGTGCAGCACTTCTGTAGATCGAATGTGATGTGCGTTGACAAACAAGAGTAAATGCTGTTAAATGCTTCCGCCGTGATTGATGCGGCGCTGTTCTTTACAAGACGGTTGCACACGATAAAGGCAAACCTGCCGCGAGGTAGGGACGCAAAGCCGTGAGTCTCTGGAGTGCGCGTTTCGACGCTCCCCCCACTTTGATGAGATTGTCTGGTTGCCGAAGGCGATCTGAGATAAGCCAGGACTTTAAACGGCATGCCTACCCTGCCGAACGGCTTGAGTGTTCTACTCAGGATCCCTGGCTGCATATTCCTTTCCCATTATGTAGCTTTTGAAGTCGCGCCGTACCACGCGTTAAGCCTGTTCGTATGGTTCCCGCTTTCTCATACCCTTTCCTTCTGCTTTCAATCAGACACACAACCTAGCTCCTATCCCGCGAGATATGACCTGCGGCGAAGACCTGTCTGCCCCCCGGACGTGGTCTAAGCCCGGGTTTCGCTCTGCCTTTTCGGAGCGCCCGTATCGCTGATCAGAGCTTCCGCAGTTATGCGGATCCTATCAACCCACAATTCTCGCGGCTGCGGCGCGGGATCCTCCCCCGACAGAAAGCGAAGGAGATACACCCATGAACAAGAGAATATATGTTGCTGCGATGGCAATCCTCGTTCTGACCCTCGTGAACGCCGAAAAAGCCAGCGCCCAGTCATGTCCAAACGTTGCCACGTACGGCTCCCATTCCTCAGGGCCCATGGATAGAACGCTGCAGTCGAGAATCGAAGTCACCTACTTCAACACAAATGATCCGAATGCGTTTATTTCCGAGGCGGGTGGATTCTCCCGCAGCGGAAGTTATACACGGATGAGTTCAGGTCAGTTCGTAGCCAAGATTCAGAGATTAGTCGGGGAAGGCGTAGCGAACGTAAAGAAACAACAGTCGGCCAACCCTTATTTGGGACAGACAGCCGAGATGAATCTCGAGCGGAACGGCGGCAACGCGCAAATAATCAAAACCGGCATGTCCGTAATGGATCCGAGTTACTTGTCGGGTCTGGATCGCGAAACCGAGATCACTGTTTCCAAAGGTTCATCGCTTGATGGCGGCTATTACCGCCTGAGCGTGTTGTCCTGGTTTGTGAACGTAACACCCAGGGGTGGCCACAAAGCCGTGGACTATGACGCCAGCATCCTTTTGAAGCCAGGCGAGACCGCAGTGTTCAAGCTCATGAGCGACGATGAAGCCAAACGAAGCGGCGCCGCGCGCAGCTACATCGCAGTAACCATGCGCTCGGTCGACAACAGCTCGATCGCAATGCTCAACCGCAGCCAGACCAGAATCGCTTCCAGGTAGTAGTAGAAAGCGTGAAGCCGATGAGGCTGATTCTTAGTGGTCTCCTAATGCTTGTTGGCCTGGCAGACTTGCCTGGGACCAGAGCTGTGGTAAGGACGACCGATGACGCCACCAGACCCAGAAGCGTTGTCGCCAGCCGTATGCCGCAGCAATGCCAGCCGCGCAAGACTTCCCCCGAAGCTCTTGGCTGGCGCTGGAAACCAGGCACGTCTGTCAGCATCGATTACTTGAAAAACAACTTCACCGAGGTTGAAAAAGAAGCGCTTTCGCGCGCCGTCAACTACTGGAATGAGGCGCTGGCGGGTAGCGCATCTCGCGTCGCCTTCGTCGTCCGGGCGGAAAGCGAAGTTCCGGTCAGGGACAGCGCCGGCATTGAAGTAGCTCGCGGCATTCCCAGGGGCCGTGAACGAGTAGGCGAAATAAGGTTCCACTCAATCGCCAATGGAATGACTCGACTTAGAATGACCGTTAGTCCGGTAGTCACGGATCTAAACGCGCTCACCAGTTTGATGACACACGAGATGGGCCATTCGTTGGGACTGGCTGACTGCTATGAATGCCGGCGCGGCACGACCGCCATGGCCGCCTTCAAAAGCAAGAACAAGGGCAATGACGTTTATGAACCAAGCGCTTGCGACAAGTATGTAGTGGCGGCGGGGTACGCCCTTCAGTCTGGCGACCAATCGCAAGTTGTGCGGAACGAATCAAAGTAATCCAGACAAAACTGCGGATAACTTCAAATGAAAAGGGGGCAAGTTAAGACCTGCCCCCCTTTCTCATGTCGACTGACAACTATCGGTTAGTCGCAGGTTACTTCCTAGTATCGAATCGTCACGCTGAAGCTGCCGCTATTATCGGCGTAGTTATCATCGTTGACGAGCAGGTACAACCTTCCATCAACTGGAGCCGTGAAGGTTGATTGGCTACCCACCAGGAAAGGCTGTGATGGCTGACCGTTGGGCTGCAGGATGTAGCCAATCAGCGCGCCCACACCGGCAGTGGGAACAGGATATGTTCCCGCGCCAAACACTGCTCCGGTACTGGGACGTCCACCGTCCGGAGAAACAACTCCGGCACGACGGCCGGCAGTGACATTCCCGGTAGCGGTGAGGGTGACTTGATCCCCAGCGCGAAGATCAATACCTGTATCTGCTCCGCGGGGCTGGTTACCCTGCACGGCAATAATCCTCTCCCGCGGTTGAGTGTTGCGCCGCCCGTCTCTGTTTGGATTGAAAACTCCCGACTCCCGAGATCGGACCGGCGCAGATCCTGTGCCGGTATCTCCGGATACACCGAATGGATCATAATCATTAGGATTTCGGTTGTTGTCGTCCGCAGTCGTGGCCATCGCGGCAAGATCAATCTCTTTGCGGATGCGAACGTTATAAGCGCCGCGAGCGTCTGTGTACGAACTGCGATTTACCGTTAAATAGAGACGGCCATCGCGGTCTGCCACGAATTCGCGAGTCGCGCCGAGCTCAATGATGGGCGCGTCGTTATCGTTCCCAATTACGCCGATGAGCACACCCTCGGCAGCACGCGGCAAGGGTGCGTTAGGATCCGGTCTGGGGAGACCAGCAGGAGTAATCCGCATTCGGCCGGCATAGATAGTGCCCGTCGCATCAATTCTTACTCTTTCGCCACGCCGGACATCCACTCCGCTATCAATCCAATTGGCGCCAAGGGTTACATCCAACGTGCGTGTTTGATAGCGGGCTTCATCTAGTGAACGCCCGTCGATTTCGATACGATCGATATCACGCGGGCGCAGGAAAACCACTTCGCCGGCCGCAACAGTACGGGTGGACATAGTGTTTGCCGTCTGGTTGCGATTATTGCCGGTACTGACCGGTAGGGTAGCCCCAGCAGTTAGGCGAATGGCAAATCGCCCGTTAATGTAGCCAAGCACCGTGCCCTTCAGGTTCGTGCCGCTGCGCAAATAGACAGTGTCAGCAGCAACGAAGCTGGCCGACATTAAAAGCAATAGCAAAGCCAAAATGATTTTCTTCATACGTTTACCCTTCTTTTTTCTTCAACCATTTGAGACCCACACGGAATTGTGAACAGATCTCTCAGGCGAGATTTACGGGAGAATTGAATAGGGAAGTCATCGAGGGAACGGGGGCCCCAAGCATATCGGAAGAAGGGAAGACGAGCAAGCACACAGCTCAGATGGGCAAAACGATCCACGAGATCAGACCAAAAGACACGGAAACTCCCATTGTTAGCCTCGTTGCAGGAAGGCGGTCCGCTTTAAAGACCGGCGCCCGAATGCCGGATAGTTGTCGTATAATCACAATGTCACTTCCGGGTTTAGCGACCAGGTCACAATCGTCCGCGAGCAAAAGACTATGAAGTTGTTTAATCGCCTGTTCTTCTGTTCATTAATGGCCGCATGCCTTGTCATCCCGTCGAGCAGTCTCGGTTGGTCGATCAGCGGGCTCCCAGCGGCGAGTGACAAGGCAATACGCGGGGGCAGCCTGCCGGCGCACCCCATGCAAACAAGTGCTCCTTTCGTGCCAGGCGAGCTGATGGTGAAATTCAGCGCCCTCGAGCGGCACAAATCTTCAAGGCTTGTCATAGAGGCAGCCGGTGGTCAGTTGGTGCGGGAATTTCCCTCCATCGGTTGGCAGCAAGTGAAACTGCCCGCGGGCACGGACGTTCTCAAGGCCATGGCTCAATATCAGCAGCTGCGCGGAATTGAAGCGGCGCAGCCGAACTACATCTACCAGACGCTGGCCACGTCAAATGACCCGCGCTTAGGCGACCTCTATGGTCTCGACAAGATTCAAGCACCCGTGGCCTGGGACAGGAACACTGGCAGCAGCAATGTGATTGTGGCTGTAATTGATACCGGAGTGCTTTATTCGCATGAGGACTTGTCCGCCAACATGTGGCGCAATCCAGGCGAAACCGGACTGGACGCCAACGGCATTGGCAGATCCAGCAACGGCGTGGATGACGATCGCAACGGTTACGTGGACGATGTCTTCGGCGTGGACACCATTAATGACGACTCCAACCCCATTGACGATAACGGCCATGGCACCCACGTAGCGGGGACCATCGGCGCAGTGGGCAATAATTCCAAAGGCGTGGTCGGCGTGAACTGGAACGTACGCCTTATGGCCATCAAGACTCACAATGCCGGGGGAGATGGCAGCTCAGCCAGTGTAGTGGAAGGTTTTCAGTACGCCGCCATGATGAGAAAGCGCGGCGTTAACGTGCGCGTCACCAACAGCAGTTGGGGCGGGGCGCCGGAAGCTCCTGCTTACGATCAAACGTTGAAAGACGCTATCGATGCTGCCGGCAAAGCGGGAATCCTGAACGTTTGCGCCGCCGGCAATAGTGTCAACGATAACGATGCCACGCCGTTCTACCCGGCGACCTATAACTCACCCAGCATCATTTCGGTCGCGGCTTCTAATCGCAACGATGGTCCGGCTTCGTTTACAAGTTACGGCTACACGAGCGTTGATCTCGCTGCGCCCGGCGTCGATATCCTAAGCACTGGCTCCGGGGCAACCAGCTATCGCAGTTTAAGTGGCACTTCCATGGCGGCGCCGCATGTTTCCGGGGCGGCAGCTCTACTTTGCGCATATCGCGGCGCGCTTTCGCGCTCAGAGTTGAAGGCCACCTTAATGAATACAGCCACCCCACTGGCGCAGTGGTCGTTCCTGACGGTCACCGGCGGCCGGCTGAACGTGAATGCCGCCGAGCTGAGTTTGCCGAACGATCAGCCTCTGGACACAGCGCAGGTTTTCGTTACCGAACAGTACCGGGATTTTCTGAATCGCGAACCTGATCCCGGCGGATTAACTTACTGGACCAACGAGATCACGAAGTGCGGCGCCGATATTCAGTGCGTGAATCGCCGCCGCATTGAAGTGGCCGCGTCTTTTTTCATTGAGCAGGAGTTTCAGGATACCGGCTCGTTTGTCTATCGCATGTATCGCGCCAGTTTCGCTCGCCAGCCCACTTATTCTGAGTTCATGCCCGATCGCATCTCGATTATTGGCGGCCCGAATCTCGCCAACGACAAGATTACCTTTGCAAATAATTGGGTACAGCGCCCGGCCTTCCTTCAGGTTTATCCAAACAACCTGGCTGCCGTCGATTTCGTCAACAGGCTATTCGATTCCGCGGGATTGACGCCATATGCAGCGGAACGCCAGCAGCAGATCACTACAATGACGTCAGCGGGAAAGACCCGGGCGCGCGTGCTTCAGGATGTGATCGAGATCGCGGAATTCAAAACCCGGGAATATAATCCTTCGGTCGTCTTGATGGAATACTTCGGCTATCTAAAGCGCGACCCTGATCCGGACGGTTATAATTTCTGGCTGAATGTGGTGACCGATCGGGCTCCAAATAATTATCTGGCAATGGTCTGTGCGTTTATTACTTCCCGGGAGTATCAGGAACGTTTCAGTTTGGTGGTCACACACAATAACGGCGAGTGTGGACCATAGAATCTTTGACAGGATTCACAAGATTTACAAGAAAGTTCAAGTGGTAAACTGGAGCTTCATCAGCCAGTATTCCTTCCTGGTTTAGTTTTGCTTCCTGTAAATCGTGTTAATCCTGTCTAACCATTCTTAGTAAGCCTGGCTATTGTCGCGCCCAGTCCTCCTGCATCGGGTGGCGCATCCGACCAATCTAAAACAAATGATGTTCGAGCCAGGATGGTTCGCACCATCTCTCGCTGCACGCCAATGCCCTTGCCGTGAATGATGCGCACGCTGCGAAAGCCTTTCCGTTGCGCTTCATCCAGATAGGCCTCAACCACCAACTTCACGTCACGCGGTGGAATGGTATGAAGGTCTATGACGTCGGTGATTTCGATCTCAACCGGCTCGGGAAAGGGATTGAAGGGATCCACGTCGTCGCTATCGTCGATATTAGACACGAGAGGATCAGAGTAGGAGTGTCTCCCAACGAACGGTTTCCGTAGCCATTTAAAGATTCTCAAAGCCGGTCTGATTGTAGGGGCGTCACTCCGTGGGCGCCCCTTATCCCCTGGAACTGGAAAGCTAATGAAAAATGGAAAACGGAAAATGATATATGGAAAATGGATTTACTCCGTTGCAGCGCCAACGAAAAAACGGGGCGGCCACGGAGTGCCGCCCCTGCAATTACGGCGCATCGGGAGTGGGCGGCCTTATGACGACGGCGGGAATGTTCTGATCGCGCACCAGTTGGTTGAAGGCCGGAACATCGGTCTTCATCAACTGTGCCAGCCGCTGTAACTGCGCATCAATCTGTTCTGCGATTTCACCATAAACAGCAACCGACTGATCGGTGGGCGGAGTTTCCGAACCTGACACTACCCCACCGAGTGCCGCCAGTTTGTTATTGAGCCGAATGGGGAAGTTCAAAGGATCCTGGCTGCTCTGGTTTTTCGTCTGATAGAGCATTTCCTCAATACTTGTCAGGTTCTTACTGAGGGCCATGCCGGCGTCGTTTATGACTTTTGCGTTCGGCTGATCCTTAACGCGCTTTAGTAGATCTTCGATCTGTTTGCGCACTTCGCGAATCTGAATGATGGCGTTGTGCGTCTCGCTTACCTTGTCGCGAATCTTGAGGCTTAACTCAAGTTGCCTGGCATAGTCGGCCGGCGTTGTTGGCAGACGAGGATCGGGCTTCACTTCAAAGCTCTCGGTCATGGTCTTGCCATCAACTGTCAGCTTCACCTGGAAACTACCGGGCGCAATGCGGGGACCGCGAGTCTCTCCTGCCCAAAGAATCATCCCGGGAAAACGCACGGCGTCGGCATACCGCAGGTCCCATATGAATCGGTTCAGACCCACGTCAGTGGTCACTCTTGCGGGAGCCCCTCCTCTGCCGAAGGATTCCGACTCCTCGCCCGATGGCGCCTGCGGTGTCTCCGGGGGCGTTTGCACCTGAGCTGCGCCGGGCGCAGGGGTTGGGGCTGGTCCTGGAGCACGGGCGGTGAACTTCCGAATTGATTTTCCTGCGCCATCCAGAAATTCGATCACCAGGTCCGTTGTCGGTTTTGACTGAAGCGAGTAGTAAACAACGACGCCGTTGGCCGGATTCCTCCCCATGGTCGCTGTGGGTGGCAGACTGGAACCGCCGCTTCCCGGCATGCGGTACGCCTCTTTCGGTTTGAAGAGGTGCATGCCGGCTACGCTGTTGAAGCCACCGGCATCCATCAGCTGATGTAGCAGTGGCAGCTCGTCGAAAACCCAAAACGAGCGTCCCTGCGTGGCCGCTACCAGCTCTTTTTCTCTTTTGTGAATTATCAGATCGGTGATGGGCACAAGCGGGAGATTGAGTTGGAACGACCGCCAGTTCCCGCCATCATCGAACGAGATATACATCCCGGTTTCTGTCCCCGCGTAAAGCAAACCGCGCTTGTTGGGATCTTCGCGTATCACACGCGTGAACGCGCTTTCCGGGATCCCGTTAGTGATTTTCCTCCACGTCTTGCCATAGTCGCTTGTCTTATAAAGATAGGGTCTGTAATCGTCATGCTTGTACATAGTAGCTGCGACGTACGCTGTGGCAGGATCGGAAGGTGAGGCGTCGAGCGAATTGATCTGAATCCATTCAGGCATGATTTCCCTGGGCGGTGTGACATTCGCCCAGTTCTTGCCGCCGTCGCGCGTGACATAAACCAGGCCATCATCGGAACCGCTCCAAATGGTCCCTGCCTGAATCGGCGACTCCATAGAGGTAAAAATGGTGCCGTAATACTCCACACTCGTGTTGTCTTTAGTTATGGGACCGCCGGACGATCCCTGCTTCGTCTTGTCGTTGCGGGTGAGATCAGGGCTGACGACTTCCCAGCTTTGGCCCTCGTTTTTCGATTTGAATAGCACGTTGCCACCGGCATAGAGCGTATTGGGCTCGTGCGGGGAAAAGAAGATGGGGAAGTTCCATTGAAAGCGGTACTTGCCGGCTTCAGCGCCGGCGCCCATAGGATTGTTGGGATAGGGCGAAACATCGCGCAGCTGTCCGGTGCCATGGTCGTATCGGGTTACCAGCCCGCCGTACGAGCCGGCAAAAACCACGCGCGAATCTTTCGGAGACGGAGCTATCCAGCCCGACTCGCCACCGCCCACGTCATACCAGTCTGTGCGCGAGATGCCACCTTCCGTGTTACGGCTGGCGATCCGTACGGTCGAATTGTCCTGCTGCGCTCCGTAGATGTTATAGGGAAAATCATTGTCCACAGTGACCCGGTAAAACTGGGCCGTTGCCTGGTCCTGTTCCGTCCAGCTCCTGCCGGCATTGAACGAAACATTCGCTCCGCCGTCGTTGCTATTGATCATGCGGTTTGGATCGTCAGGGGCGATCCACAGATCGTGATTGTCTCCGTGCGGGACCGAGATGGCCGTGTAGGTGCGGCCGCCATCGTTTGATTTGTAGAAGCCGGTGTTGAGGACATACACGGTGTCGGCATTCTTTGGATCCGCGTAAATGCGACTGTAGTACCATGCACGCTGGCGCAGGCGCCGTTCCTCGTTTACTTTGCTCCAGGTGCGGCCACCGTTGTCCGAACGAAAGACACCACCGTCTTCCGCTTCGACAATGGCCCAGACACGGTCCGAGTTCGCCGGGGAAACTGCGACTCCGATTTTTCCGACCATTCCGCGAGGCAGCCCCTGATTGCGCGTAAGCTCGGTCCACGTATCGCCCCCGTCAGTTGACTTAAAGATACCGCCACCGGCGCCGCCGCTCTCCAGGGTCCACGGTTTTCGGTACACCTCCCAGAAGCCTGCATAGAGAACGTTGAGGTTGGTAGGATCGAGAACCAAATCGATGGCGCCCGCTTTGGCGCCACGGCTAAGGCTCTTTTCCCAGGTCTTTCCGCCATCCCTGGATCGGAAAACTCCGCGCTGTTCATTCGGGCCCCAGACATGCCCCAGTGCCGCAACATAAACAATGTCCGGATTGCGCGGGTGAACGCGAATGCGCGAAATCTGTCGCGTATCTTCCAGGCCAATTCGTTTCCACGTTTTTCCCGCATCGGTTGATTTGTAAACGCCGTCGCCATGCGAGACGTTGCCGCGTATCGGCGACTCGCCCATGCCCACGTAAATGGTGTTCGGGTCAGAGTCCGACAAACCGATGGCGCCGACCGAGCCGGTGCCAAACACCGAACCGTCTGTTATGGGTTCCCAATTAATACCGCCATCCGTAGTCTTCCAAACGCCTCCGCCTGTGCCTCCGAAGTAGAAAACCATCGGTTGTGAAACTACACCTGCGACTGCGGCCGACCTTCCGCCGCGAAACGGGCCGATGGAACGCCATTGCAATGCTTTGAGTGGATCGCTTTGTGTTGGCGAAGCCTGGGGCGAGCTCGATGCCGGCTGCGCGCTGGCTGAATCTGGGAACGCGCCCACGACAGGCAGCAGCGAAAGAAGAAATAGAAGACTGAGCAGACGAAGTCTCTTGAACATTAGGCGGGGCTCCTTATTGGGGTTGTTCCGGGTGGCACAGACTTCAGTCTGTGAAAGAAGTCTCAACTGCCCGGCTGTCTTGAAAGGCTGACGGCTGCGCATGATATCAATAGGAGCTTTCTTTTGTCGCGTTTTTCGAGAGTGTTTGCTTCCTTGCTGAACATGAAGTTAAGGATCGTTGGGGTTTCACGCAAAGGCGCTAAGAAAGGAAAATCAGAAGGCGCAAAGGGTTGAGTCTTTTTCTTTTGCGCCTTATGTCCTTCCTTTCTTAGCGCCTTCTTAGGAAACCGACTCGTAAGTTGTTGATCTGCGTGGTGGTATTTCAGCCGGG
>JBDTOI010000016.1:0-42840 GCA_039933315.1 Pyrinomonadaceae bacterium | reverse complement strand
CGGATTACGTAATTCATCTGGGTGACGTCTATTACGCCGGCACACCCGGTGAAGTTAAGGATAGATTTCTAAAGTACTGGCCGGCGCCTGACGCTCCCGGACAATCGTTTGCGCTCAACTCGAATCACGAGATGTACAGCGGCGGGTACGGTTACTTCGATGGCATCCTGAAAAAATTCAAACAACCCGCCAGCTACTTTAGTCTGGCCAGCAAAAACTGGCGCTTTATCGGCCTGGACACCGGCTACGTGGAGCACGATCTTAACCTTGAACAAACTAACTGGTTGGCGGCGCAGTTCAAAGGCAACAATCCTAAAACCATTCTCATGTCGCACCATCAGTTGTTTTCCGCTTACGAGAAAACCGACGCCAGCAAGCTAAGAGGTAAGGTCCAACCCTTGCTGGACGCAAAACAGATCTACGGATGGATCTGGGGCCACGAGCATCTGTGCGTGGTGTACCAGAAGCAGGAGGGCATCAACGCCGTCTGTTTAGGAAACGGCTGCTTCCCCTACGGCCCGCCCAAGAGCGAACCAGAAGTGCCGGTGGAATGGATGAACGATCGAGCGCAAGAGGGCGATAAAGACTACCCAGGCATCCACACCTTCGCCTTACTGAAGGTCAGCGCCGATAAGATCGATATCCAGTACATCGATCAGGATGGTTTTGTGGGGCACAAGCAGACGTGGAAATGAGGCACCTGGCTTACCGGTGCACCGGGTACTTTGGTCTCTTTGGCTGCGTCGTCTGAACCTTCTTAAGCTCCGCTAGTGCCACCTGCACTGCCTTCTCCAGTTGCGGATCGCGGCGGGCGATCCAGTCCTTCGGGGTGACTTCAACTTCGACATCGGGAATGACGCCGACGTTTTCTACTCCCCAGGACGATCCGTCGGGGTTGTAGGCGGCGCGGTTGGGTAACTGCACGTTGCCGCCGTCGATCAACTGCGGCGTGAAAACGTAGGGGCCAATGCCGCCCCCGCCAGTTCGCAAGCCGACAATGGGGCCAACTTTCGCCAGCTTGTACATGAACGCGAATGTCTCAGCGGCAGAGAAGTTGTTTTCGTTTACAATCAAGACCTTCACTGCAGGCCCGGGATTCACCGGGACCGGAATGTCATCCCCGTTACGGAAGGCGTAGTCGTAGATCGGTTTGCGCTGCAGCCATTCAATCAGATAGTCCGGTGTAATGCCGCCGCCGTTGAAGCGCTGATCGATGATGATTCCCTGACGATCGCTGTAACCTGTCAGACCACGTATGAAATCCATGATCGCAGGACCGTAGTTTTCCACATAAATGTAGGCCAGCTTGCCACCCGACATAGCCTCAACCTGACGCCGGTTGTTTTCTGACCAGTTGGCCCGGCGGAGGTTGTTCTCCTGTTGCGCCGGCATGGCAAAAATGGAAACAGTGCGCGCACCAACGCCATTAGCGTTAGGTCCAACTTTCAACTTCAACGGCTGCGGCCCCGCTTTGCCCTCGAGATAGCTGTAGATACTCTTTGAAGTGTCCACGTTTTGATCGCCGATAGCTATCAGATACTCGCCTTCATTGACTCGGTTACCAGGCAAATCCAGGGGAGCCGGGGCGAAGCCACTGGGTGAACTGAAAAGGCTGGAGCGATAGATGCGCTTGAAACGATAACGGCCCTGATCGATCTCATAGTCCGCCCCCAATGCGGCAGTTCGATCAGGAGGCCCGGCCGGTGGTGGCGTATCACCGCCACCGACACCCAGATGGCTGACGGAAACGTGGCCCAGCATCCGATTCAAAAGTGAATTGAGATCGTTGCGCCGTACGATGCCAGGGAGGTATTCACGATAGTGTCGTTCCAGTTCGGCGATGTTTTGCCCGTGGTGATTGGGATCGTAAAACCAGTCCCGCATTATGCGCCACGATTCGCGGTACATCTGTTGCCATTCAGCGCGCGGATCGACTTTTACTTCCAACTTCTTTAAATCCAGCTTGCCTTCATCCGGCTTCGGCGCCGTTCCCGCAGGCACAATGAAATAATCAGGGCTTCGCCCTTTCAAATACAGCAGTCGCGAACCGTCGGCCGATAGATCAAAGCTGCGAATTTCCTCAATCAACTTCTCCAACTTGGGCGGCTTCGAAAGGTCGTAGAGATAGAGCGTTTGCGCCGGATTGGTTCCCAGCCCCGGCGACTTGGGCCATTCATAAGTCAACACGTAGAGCATGCCGGGTGCGCCGGTGACGATTTGAGAATAGTCACCCGGCGGTACGGCCAGATCAATGACGCGTCGATCGATCCCGTCAAAGTCAATGCGCACTTCAACGGCCCGTGGACCAACAGGTGCATCCGGGTTGGGCCCGCCTGGTCCAATCGGTATCGGCTGTCCTTCCTGCAGAATCATGACATGCAGTCGCCGTGTCACCAGCGGTCGCGCAAAGATGCCGTTGAGCACTCCCCAACCAAACTCGCTGGTGCCCGCGTTCGGACTGGAAATGAAGTAGAGGTACTTCCCGTTGCTATCGAAGACGGGTGATTCGGAATGCGTACGGCCGTCTGTAACCTGGTGGGTCTTGTTCTGCTGCGCGTCAAAGATATAGACCGTGCGCACACGATTCGGATGGTGCTTTGAATAGGTTAGCCAGCGACTGTCAGGCGACCAGCGGGGAAACATCTCTTCCTGATATGAATATGTTGACGTATCTATCCGCCGGGTCTTGCCCTGATCCACATCTGCGTACCAGATTGCCAGCCGCTTATCAGTGAAGGCCACTTTCTTCGAATCCGGTGACCAGGTCAGCTCGTGATAGAACGAAGGTTGGGCCTCGACCGCGATCTTCTTCACCGGGCTGTCGCCGTTAAGTTGTTTGACGTGCAGTTGGTATTCCCCCGATTCATCGGAGAAGTAAGCGACCGAGCGGCCATCAGGTGAAATGCTGGGGTAGCGCTCGGCAACTCCTGAACTGTTTGTCAGGTTCCTGGCCTCGCCGCTGGCTGGATCAAACACCAGGACGTCGCCCCGGGCGCCAAAAACAGCGCGGTCTCCGTTTGGCGAAGGAAAGACCCACTCGATATTGCGTGTGACATTGACAGTACGTGGCTGTAGCTCGCCCGCGTCGGGATTAACGCGAACATCTAATGTCTTTGTCTGGTTGCTGGCTATGTCATAGAGATGGATGCGGCCGTCGCGCACAAAAGCCACCGCGCCTGCTCCTACTGCCGACCACCGAATGCCCTGCTGCACGTAAGAAGTAAGCTGTTTGGTTTGTTTCGTTGGGATGTCATAAACGTAGAGGTTGTAGGCGCTGGTGCGGTCTGAAATGAAATAGATCTTATCGCCCACCCACGTCGGCTGGTCGTCGTTGTAACTGCCCTGCGGCAGCTTGTCGATGGCCCCGTCCTTCAGATTTGCCAGCCAGATTTGACCTCTGGAACCACCACGATAAAAACGCCAATCGCTGACACCGCCCATCGGCGTATAAGCGATGCGCCCACCATCCGGGGAAATCGATCCCAAAAGGGCTTTGGGCAAGGGCAGGGAAGCCGGCATGATCGCATCCGTCGGAATGGTGAAAAGCTGCGGCACCACATTAGGGTTCGAACCAAACAAGATACTCTTGCCATCAGGCGCCCAGCCGGTAACAAACTCCCCCCTCGGATCTGACGTAACCCGACGCGCCTCGCCGCCCGTGGCGGGCATGGTGTAGACATCCCAATTGCCACCGACCTGGCGGGAAAATGCGATCTGCGAACCATCGGGAGAAAAGCTGGGAAAATTCTCTTCCGCAGGGTTTGTCGTTGCCCTGCGCGCCTCACCCCCGGTGCGCGGGACAATCCAAATGTCTCCGGCATAAGAAAACGCGATGTCCGTCTGGTTGACCGTCAACCGGCTGAAGAGTAATGGCTCTGTCGTCTGGGCGACGCCAAAACCAAACGCGGACATAGTTAACAAGATTAGAGAAAGGGATCTCAGCATGTGGACTTCTCCTGTATGAATTGACGCCGCTATCAGCCGGAACTTGGGTCTGTCACAGCATAACGCCCAAACCTCCTCTGAAGTTCGGGCGAATTGTGTACCGCCTTTGGGAGTTAGACAGGATTAACAGATTTAGACGAAATAACTAAACCGTGGGCCTGGAGGCAAAGGACGACGTCCGGATTGATAGGATAAGAATAAGAGGGACATCATCACTGAGTGATTCGGCGCTTGATATGGGAGGTGTTGTAACCCCATGTCTTTGTGCTTTAAGTTGAGGTTTCACGCAAAGCATCCCAGCTCGTCTGCGACGAGCAGATACCGGATGGAAACCGAGCTGCGCGAAGGTGAAGGGTCGAACCCCAACGGGGTTGTGCCCACCCCGACGTTTGCATGGATCGCCATGGGAATTGACGCAACCCCGTTGGGGTTGAGATGGGGCACTTCAAACCTGGACCCAGGGTAGCCGCAACGGCAACCCTGGGCTGGAGGACATAACCCCGTTGGGGTTACCCGGCTGTTTTAGGCAAAGCTCCAACTGGCCGGCGACGAGTATGTAGCGGATGAAAATAGCACCTGGGATAAACAACCTACGCAAAAGTTTCCTAAGAAGGCGCTAAGAAAAGAAAGATATAAGGCGCAACAAAGAAGGTGACACTCAACCCTTTGCGCCTTTCTACTTTTCAGTTCTTAGCGCCTTGGCGCGAAACCTCAAGTCAAGCCAGTCGGACATCGGCCGTTATCTAAAAACGATGCCCGCCGAGATGCGGAAGTTTCCCTGTTGGGCTCGACCGTTTATGTCAACTATCGTTCCATCGCTCGCCGTTACCCTTCGATCCTTTCCCAGCATTGGGAGGTAGTCAATTTGGAAGATGCGAGCGGAGATTCTCTTGCTTATGCGAAGATCGATTCCCCCTCCCAGGGCAAAGGCAAAACGTGTCGAGCTGTCCTTAGCGGTAACCGGATTGGTGTTGGTGTTCTCACGGTAAGAAACGCTTGTGTGCGCGGCCCCGGCCAGAGCATGAAAGAAGACATTGGCGCGGTGTTCGTTGAGCAGCTTCACCTTTGGCCCAGCCATGGCGTAGTAGATCGAATGGTCGGCTTTAAATAACGAATCGGCGATCCTGGCATTAGCCCGGCGATAGTAACCCGAGAAGTCGCCGGAAAGGCCCACGTGTTTTGAGAAATAACGCGTCACGTTGGTCTCAAAGCCGTAGGCAGGGATGAACCGTTCGTTATCAAGTAGTTCAAAGCCTGCCAGGGCTCTGAACTGAGCGGGAGTAATCCCGTCGAATGTCTTGATGTCCTTGTTCGCCAGGGCGTTTTGCGCGGCTATTGCTGAAATCCCGGCAAAGACTTCTACTTTACGTTCGTCGTTTTGGCCCAGGGCCAGGGGAGCGCCAATAAATAGCAATACCAGTACAACCAGGATTCTCTTAAAACGCATTAGATTCCCTTTCCTTAAATGAGCAGACCTCGAGTTACAGACCCATCGGGAGAAGGTCACAATTCAGACTTGCTGAAACTGTTAGCCGTGAAGCCCTCGCTCTTATTAGTGTGATAAATAAATTATTTTTCAGTTAGACTGAGTCTGATTTCTCTGCATCAAATGATCTTCACCGCAGAATTAACCAATAGCTTCGAAGGTAATGGAACAGATCGATCAGGGTGGGTTAGAGATTCAATGATGTCCCATATTCTTAATCGTCGCCATTCATTCATTCGGAGGATCGGCCTCTTATTGGTCCTGGTGTGTTGCGTCGCTCTCTCGATTCGGGCGCAAACCGTTGAGGAACAGATCGCAAAGTTCCCACCATCTCTGACCCCCGATCAAGCCGCCGTCCACGCCGCACTTCTAAGAGGGTACGAAGCTTACGCCAAACGAGATGCAGCGACCCTGCTCTCATTGTTTAGTCAACAGTCACCCTACCTGCCGGCATTTCAGCAGTATATGCGGGAAGACTTTGCCGCTAACGAGCGCGCGAGAATTGACGGGCTGAGCGCGAAGCTCACCCGCGACGTTCAGTTCGATGGTGATAAGGCGAAGGCGCGTCTAAAGGTTCAGATTCACGCAGTCGATAAGGAAACCGGTAAAACAGCGGATGGGTTTGGCGACATGGACCATACTTTCCACTTCGTCAGAGAAAATGGAGGTTGGAAAATCTGGCAGTTTCTAAGTACGGCCGAAGAACTTGTCCCCGAACTGCTCGCGGCAAAGAGTGATGAAGAGCGTGCCACGTTGCTGAAGGCTAATGAGCCGTTTACCGACGGTTTGTTGAAAGATCTAGCTGACCACGCCCAAAACTTTTTGGAAGCGAGAGGTGATGATGCGCAGGCGACGACACTCTTTAACATTGTTCTGGCCCTGAGCAAACAAGCTAACTCAAGGTTTGGCACCGCCAACGCGATGGTCGGGCTGGGAGACGTTTACGTTGCCCAGGGCGATTATCTGCGGGCCGCAGATAACTTTCAGCAGGTAATGAAACTCGCCGAGGGGTTGAGCGGCACAGAGGGTATTGCGGCGATGTCGGTCAAGCTTGGTAACATTCACTACCATCAGGGCAACTTCATACAGGCGATGGAGTATTACCAGAGAAGCGCAACGCTCTACGAGAAGCTTGGTAGCACTCAAGACATTGCCTATCCGCTACTCAGTATTGGAAATACTTACTTCGCGCAGAACAACTACACGCAAGCGCTTGAGTATTATCAGCGCAGTCTGAAGATTTATGAACGGATGTTTGACAAAGGGGGCACGGCTTATCTGCTTAACCGGATTGGCGAAGTTTATGCAGCGCAGGAACGCTTTCCGGAGGCAGTCAATTTCTACCAGCGAAGCTTGCCGGTTTGGGAAGAACTTGGCAATAAGTCGCTAACTGCCATTTCATTGAACGACATTGGCAATGTTCGATACCGGGAAGGGAAGTACCCTGAGGCCATCGAACTTTCATCACGAGCCACCGAACTGGCCAGGGAAAGCAATCACCCGGAGGTGTTATGGAAGACGCTAACCGCTCTGGGACGCGCAAGGCTCGCGCTCAAGCAGGTTGAAGAGGCGCAGCTAGCCTACGTGGACGCCATCGCTGTGTTAGAAAAACTGCGCGGTCAATTGGTGGGGAATGAAAGAGACCAGCAGCAGTTCTTTGAGAATAAGACCGAGCCTTACGTTGCGATGGTTGAGCTGTTGATATCTCAAGGCAAATTTGCCGAAGCCTTTCACTATGCCGAACTCGCAAAAGGAAGAACGCTGCTTGATGTATTGCGAAACGGCCGGGCCGATATTACCCAAACGATGACTGGTGAAGAGCGTAGCCAGGAGAAACAGTTGCACGCCTCTGTGACTTCGCTCGGGTCTCAGCTTCGCAAGGAGAGCTCGCTGCCTCAGCCAGACAAAGCACGTCTAATCAGCATTGAGGCTCGACTCCAGACAGCGCGATTGGAGTACGAAGCATATGAGACGCGAATTTACGCGGCCCATCCCGAGTTGAAGATCAAACGCGGGACTACTCAGTCGATCACATTTCCCGAAACCGCCTCGCTCATTCAGGATGAACGTACAGCCTTACTGGAGTATGTGGTTGCACCAGACAAGACCTACCTTTTTGTGATTACCAGAAATCGTGCGACGGGCGAAGAGGTCGGGGGAGATCCGATTGATATTAAGGTCTACGCAATCGCAATCACCGCCTCGGAATTAGGAAGTCGTGTTCAGGCCTTTCGGCGGCAAGTTGCCATCAGCGCGCTGGATTTCAAGGAACAATCGCGTCAACTCTACGAACTACTGTTGAGTCCGGCGCAGAAGGAGCTGGATGGGAAGGCGATCGTTTGCATTGTGCCGGCCGGCGGATTGTGGGAGTTGCCATTCCAGGCTTTGCTTTCATTGCGAGGCAAATACCTGCTTGAAGATCACGCAGTTGTTTATGCGCCGTCGTTAAGCGTGCTGCGCGAAATGAGAAAGAAGGATGCTCAGCGCGAAATAGCACTCGCTTCGGCATCGACCGTGCCCGGTCCTTCGCTAGTTAAGATCGGCGCTAACACACGCGCCCCGGTGCCGTCACTATTGGCTATGGGAAATCCCGCGTTGAGCGCGCGCGTGGTCACACGTACAAAATCCACCAACAGAGATCTTTCGCTGGGCGAACTGCCGGAGGCTGAACAAGAGGTGAAGACGCTGGGGGAAATCTATGGAACACGGAATAGTAAGATTCTGACCGGCGCGGCGGCGCGGGAGGAAACAGTCAAAGCCGAGGCTGCACGCTATCCGATTCTGCATTTTGCGACGCATGGTTTGTTGGATGATAAGAATCCACTTTACTCTCGGCTGCTCCTCGCTAGTTCGAATGGAAACGATGATGGATTCCTTGAAGCGAGAGAAATCATGAAGCTGGATCTTCGTGCGGATCTGGCAGTGTTGTCGGCCTGCCAAACGGCGCGCGGAACAATTGCCCCGGGCGAAGGTTTAATCGGCATGTCGTGGGCCTTCTTCATCGCCGGAACGACGACTACAGTTGTGAGCCAGTGGAAGGTTGATTCGGCGAGCACTTCACGCCTGATGGTGGATTTTCATCGCTCGCTCCAGGGTACAGACAAACACCCGGCGTTGAACAAGGCTGAAGCACTACGGCACGCCGCGCGAAAACTAATGTCTAATCCAAAGTACCGGCATCCGTTCTTCTGGTCAGGATTTGTGGTGGTGGGGAGTGGCTTGTGATTTGCCCGCAGATGAATGCGGATATGGAGACTACATTCGGAAGAAAAGCAGAAACGATCAGTAGCAGTAGAGGGCACCGAATTACGCCGAAGGCGTTCGCTAACTCAGCCCAGGGTAGAGCGCGAAGCGCGACACCCTGGGACACAATCCCATTTAAATTCACCAACCCTGAAGGGGTTGAACAGGTATGATTCAACGCTTTCAGCGTTGGCAGAATCACGAGGCTCTGTAACCCAGGGTGTCGCGCTCCGCGCTCTACCCTGGGCTGAGTTAGCGAACGCCTTCGGCGTAACGATATACGGATCGCTTAACTAGACCAGTCAAACATCGACTCAGAACAAATTGCCTCACCTGCCGGGCTGATACTCTTTTTCAGTTATTCCTCTCTTAACGAGCCTGCCACGATTGAACCGTTCGCAGCAGCTTCTTCGCCGCTACTGAATCAGGGTTTTCGTTCACCAACTGCCTAAACTCTCGTTCGGCTTCGTTCACCAAGCCAAAGCGAGCAGCCAATAACCCCAGGGCAAGGTGTGATGCCGGCTTGTGCTGCTTCAATGTCGTCAAAGCCTTCAGCTTCTCAGGCTCAAGTATTCTGAATTGAGCTCGCGGCGCGGGCGCGACGGGCGCCGTGATCTCTTTACCGTCCTTTGACGCCGTGACCTCCCAGGAGTAAGTGCGGCCGCGGGGCAACGGTGTAGGAGGTGTCCAGGAAGGCCCCGACAGTATTGGACTCGTGGCGATGCGGTTGAAATTCGCATCAAAGATAGAAACGACATACCCTGAAGCGCCTTCTAGTCTTTGCCATCTCACGGTGGGACGCTGCTCAGTAATTATCTTGCCGAGCGGGCTGACTAATTTGAAGAAACCTTCGCTCTGAGACTCGCCTAATAATTCAATGGGGGAAGACACCAATTCGTTGAGTGCCTTTGGCTTCGCCAGGCTTTCACCCGTCAACGCTACCGAAGCCATCCTCTGGGTTAAGTCGTCAAATCCTTCCAGCCCAGTAAGTTTGCCCTCCTGATTCAGCCGAACCTCCTGACCGTTATCCTTGAGCAGGATTAACGTCGAGCTGGACGTGTTTGGCTGGCTTGAGGATCCTGGTGTTACTTCATTTGAAGGACCGGTTGAAGCAACCGGGGGGAGGGAAGCCGGTTGGTTTTTAGACGCCGGATCGCCCGCCAATTCCTCGCTGGTTGGGACCGTTGATTGTCGTCGTAACTGGAGCACTGCCAACACAAGCAATCCGATTACCCCGACAGCAATAGCTGCGCGCACGGGTGTAAGTGTTCCCCATCCTTGCCTCAACCAACTCCATCGTTCCGTAATTGATGGCGCGTTGCCTCTTCCCTGCGCACTCGGGATCGCTGACAACAAACGTAACTCTTCGGTGCAGGACTCGCAGATATCGATATGGCTTTCGCAAATAATTCTGTCGGCCCGGTCAACAGTCCCATTAACATATCCTCTCAGTTCATCCTGTGAAAGATGGAAAGGCTCGTCGTCAACTGGAGCCAGCAAGGACTCAGTGAGGACCTCAAACCCAATGGCAGAGTCGGCATTAATGACCCGTTTCGCACACTCGTCACAGCTGGCAAAGTGGGCAGCAATCGCTTGCCGGGCCCCGGGGTCAGACTCCCGCCGGCGGTAACCTTCAATCTGTTGCTCGGTTAGGTGCTCAGCCATCATTACTCTTCCTATCATCCCAGGCGATCGCTTCTTCTCGCCGGTCACTTAAGCCGTGAACTATTGCCGTTTCTTACCGCCGGCAGACTTGAGTGTTTCTCCCTTCTTCATTCGTCTCGCCAGGCGCTCGCGAGCAGTCTTTCTTAGATTGATGACCTGTTGCCGCGTGATACCCAACATCTGTGCGATAGCCGAGTCATCCAAAGGAAGGTTGTTCCATAGCCTCGAAAACTCTTCCACGGGAAGCTCGAGGGTGGCCGCGATTTGGTAGGGAGAAGCAATACCCAGATGAGGAATAAAGAAAAGTGCACTGCCACCCTGGGCGTCGCGCAGGTTGAGCAGGAGAGCAACTCGTTGCAAGACAGGAAGCTCGCATACTTCAGTCCAAAGCTTTTCGACCTGACGTCGCTGCTCAAGCAAGATGTCCACACCCGCAACCGAGTCTCTCTCTGGTTCGCGCTCGGGATCGTCCAGAGATTCAAGGGGTGTATCTGCTATCTGCCAAATTTCAGCAGCCAGAGTCACTACATTTTCAAAGCTAACCGGACGGCCCACTTTTTCAAATATCGCACTGAGCAATTCCGCTGGAGTTACCTCCTGGGCGTTCCTGGTGGAGAACATTGCCAGTACAGCGCCCGGCGCCGGCAATTGCCCTGGCGCGCTCGTGGAGCCTTGCCATTCGCTCCGACCCGCATACCAGTGATTGTTCGCATCTCTCCATAAAGCAAATCCCGGATCGTGCCTCAACTGATAGCGCAATGAACCCTTCAGCCGGCGGCGGTGCGGGTTCTTTTCTCTGAAGTAATCCGCGCAGGCTGAGTAAGTTTTGACAGCTACGTAGTCCCGGAAACTTGTAATTAAGTTCTGATCGGAATTCTGTTGCACGGCGCGCAGATCGGCGATGAGCGTAGCCCGTAAATCTCCGGCGATTTCCAGCGCGTCCTGATTATCCTGATCACCTTGAGACGCGCTTAAGGAAACGCGCAGTTTAGACTTGATAATCCCGGCAATGATTGGATTGGCGTGTTCCTGGATGAGTTGGGTGAGTAAACTCTCGGCGGTCCCATGATCCACAGCTTGCAGGAAGGGCAGAAGCAGGACATCGCTTCCTTCGATAGTGAGCTGTTCATTCATCCTGTGGCACTACTGCTTGTCGGTTCAAACAATAGCCACAAACACGGCGAAGCTCAAGCTAAGATGACTTCACTATCTGGACCGAGCGGGTGGGGTTAATTCAGAGAATCGCCGTTTCTTCCAATGGCCTGCCTTCGGCAAAGCGCTCGACGCTCAGCTGGGAGGCTTCTATTAGATCCGACTGGCCTCGCAGAATCAGGTCGGCCGCAATACGACCGGAGGCGGGCGAGTGCATCACTCCATGGCCGCTGAAACCATTTACGAAGTACAGTCCCTGAAGACCGGTCGCAGGGCCAATGATGGCGTGATGGTCGGGCGTCATTTCGTACAACCCGGCCCAGCCTCGTCGCGGGTTGACCTCCGCATCGTCGAGGCAGGGAACACGATTGGCGGCGCGCGTCAGAATCTTCTCTACAAAGCCCGGGTCAAATTCAGTTTTGAAACCGGGCGTCTCTTCCGGATCGTTCCACGCGAGCAGGATACCTTTGCCTTCCCGGCGAAAGTGAAAGCCGGTCGACAAATCGATGATCATGGGAAAGCGTTGCGGCAAACCGTCGAAAGGCTCGGTCGGCACAAGCTGGCGCCGCAACGGTTCAACCGGCAAGTCTATGCCGGCCATCTGGGCGACCTGGGCTGCCCAGGGGCCGGCGGCGTTTACAACGATGCGGGTTGAGACGATGCCGCGAGTTGTCATGACACCGGCAATGCTGCGCTCGAATTGAGCCTGGTCAGGGACTGCGAGCCGGACGCCGGCGGATCCAATACTGCCGGGCTCTACTTCAATTCCGGTTACTTGCGTGTCCAGCCACAATCGCACACCGCGCTCGCGTGCCTTCAACATGAATCCCATCATCACACTGTG
Organism: Pyrinomonadaceae bacterium; assembly: GCA_039933315.1. Lineage (GTDB taxonomy): Bacteria > Acidobacteriota > Blastocatellia > Pyrinomonadales > Pyrinomonadaceae > DASXRU01. The sequence continues at coordinate 30,505 of JBDTOI010000016.1, read as the reverse complement.
TGGATCGACGAAGCCATCAGTCGGGCAGAAGGTGCCTCCGATGATGTCATCGACGCGCAGTTGCGGAACAAATTGCGCAATGTCTTGTCGGGAGATCAGCTCGACATTGTTAACGCCCAAAGACGCCTGGCGTTCGCAATTCGATTTTAGATAAGCGAGGTGTCGTTCATTCGTGGCGCAGAAGAGGTAACCGTGTGGGCGATAATCTGCGGGGTGGCCGATGACCTCATCGAAGCGGGAAAAGAAGTCTATAGAATAGCGCGACATCCGAATATTAACCGGCGTCGAAAACTGAGCGCGCACGCCGCCCATGCTTTTGCCGGTAGAGCCTTTGCCCTGATGTGCTTCGCGTTCGATGACGAGAACATTCGTGCAGCCTGCCTCTGCCAGGTGATAGGCCACGCTGGAGCCGACAATACCGCTGCCGATGATCACAACGTCTGCAGTTTCAATCATAGGTTTCGCGTCTTAGCTTCCTTGACGTTAGAAGTCTCCCGTTGGCCCCATCATGGCAAGCTTTGGCCGACATGATAGCATTCGTATCTGCATTCGATATGATGCTTGGGAATGATCCACGGCACCATCATTTCGACTACGGAGGAGTCCAATATCTATGACTCAGAGCATTGCTGATCAGTATCGACGTTGGTTCGATTACGAAAAGGACAGTCATGCGAAAGTGTTCACATCGCTGGAGGCAGTCAACGATCAACTTCGCTCTTCACCATTGTTTCAAAAGGCCCTGGATCTGATGGCCCACCTGGCAGCAGCACGCCGGATGTGGCTGTTTCGCTTTGGTGTTACCAGCGAGAAAGTGGAGCTCTTTCCCAGCAATGTTTCGTTAGCTGAGCTGAGGGCCAATTTCGCAGAAATGGAAGCTGCCTGGTCCGGTTACCTTGGCACGCTGAACGATACGGAGATCAGGCGAGTCTTTGAATATCAGAGTTACGAAGGCTTGCATTTCAGCAATACTATCGCAGACATCCTGACGCAGTTATTTGGACATTCGTGGTATCACCGTGGGCAGATCGCGCAGTTGTTAAGAATTATAGGCGCCGAACCCCCAGTCACAGACTTTGTGTTCTGGGCCCGGGAGCGCGTGGGCCAGAAATAAACAGCAGTTCATGAGCCAATCGTTTGCTCAATCACGCTAATAACCTGGGCGATTACGGAAATTATGTGGGATTGTTTTGCCTGCTTTCGCACCCGAGTTTGCTTTAGTCTGTCGCCGGCGGGCTACAAAGAATAACCCGGCCAAACAAGTCAGGTGAGCGTCTAAAGTTGTTGACCCTGTGGAGGGACGCTGTGTTATATTCCCAAACCGAACCTGGGTGAGTCTCCGGGTGGCCCCTCCACCAATTAAGCCAGCCTCGAAGTGATCTATTCGCGTTGCCTTCAACGGAGAGTGTTACTTTATGACTAATAGTTTATCTACTCCCTGCAAGGGTCTGGTTCGGTTCCTGCTCGTCTTCCTGATAGGAAGCACGCTTGGAATATTCAGCGTTGTTGAGGCAGCTCAGAGCACACCGGTTCTCATCAGCACCAACACTTCAACGCGAGCCATCGTGCTCGAGTCGGTCACTATGAAGCCTGAGCCCTTTCAGCTTACGGCTTCGGCCAACTTCAGCGCTGACACGCGCACGCGCATCACGCTGTTCTGCATGAATCTGGACTTCCTGGCCGGAGAAAGCGCGAGTGCTTTTACTGCTGACGCCGAGGACGCCGCCCACAATCATTATCCCCTGCTGGTTGAATACGTGGGCCAGGTACCTCCCGACGTTGGTTATCCGAACGGCGAGATCATCACTGACTTTCGCGGCATTTACATGGTTGTCCTTAGACTAAACGATGCCATGACCAGCAGTCTTGGTGACGTTCTGGTTCGTTTGAATCTCCATGGTGTATCCAGCAATCGTGTACGCGTTGGCATTGGCTCAGTAGGCGGCGGTCCGTCGGATGACGCAGGCGCAGTCCCCACTCCGGCGCCGCAAACACCCCCGGCGATGGTAACGCCACCGACGATCGCCCAGTACCAGGGGCAATTCAACGGGCCGGTAACTGTTCCGGGTTACGATGAAATCCGCTTCCTGGAACAAGCGACCTGGGGACCTCAGGGTCCGCCGAATAATGATTTGCAGCATCTGCGAGCACTTGGATTACAGGGATGGCTCAACGAACAGTTTAATACACCGCCGCTTTTCGTTAATGGTGCAGCAAGTCCTCCCTTGTCTTCGAACTACCCCGCGATGCCCCTTTACCCTGTGAATCAGCCGACTCCGCCAGTCTGCGATGCAACCTGCGTAAGGGATAACTACACGCTTTACCAGCTTCAGAAGCAATTCGTGACCAACGCTCTGACGCGCGACGATCAGTTGCGACAGCGCGTGTCGTTTGCCCTTCACAAACTCATTGTCGTTGCGGGACGTGACCTTAATGCCAATGAGGCAAGCTGGTATGCGCCGTACCTCCAAGCGATCGATAAGAACGCATTCGGTAACTTCCGCCAGTTATTAAAGGATGTCACTCTCAATCCCGGGATGGGTAGATACCTGGACATGGCGGGTAACTCCAAAGTGGCTCCCAATGAGAACTATTCGCGCGAGATCATGCAGCTGTTCTCCATTGGCACCGATATGTTGAATCAGGATGGCACGCCAATTCTCGACGCTAATGGGAATCGCATTCCCAGCTACGGTCAGACGGAAATCACTGATTTGGCACGCGTATTCACTGGTTGGACCATCGCAAATACGAACAACACGTTCAATGGTTCACCAGCTCCGGATTACATCAGTCCCATGACCTTCAACAACAACGCCAACGCCAATGGCCCCTTCGACACCAACGCAAAGACGCTTCTGAACGGGCAAGTGTTGCCGGCATGCACGAATACTGCTTTTAATCCTTGCACCGGCAACCTCACAAACACCAGGAACTATAAGAACGCGGAACTCGACCTGGCAATGGATAATCTTTTCAATCACCAGAACACAGGTCCATATCTTTGCACCCAGTTGATTCATCAGTTGGTGACCAGCAATCCGACGCCACCCTACGTCGGACGCTGTGCCGCTGCCTTTGCGAATAACGGATCCGGCGTGCGTGGCGACATGAGGGCAGTCATTACGGCGATTCTGCTCGATCCTGAAGCCCGTGGCGATGTGAAGTCCGCGCCGACCTACGGGCGTCTGCGAGAGCCGGTACAGCTCATGACTAACTTGCTGCGCAATTTCAACGCGACGAGCGACGGTGTGCTGACAACCAACGTCTCAGGAGCGGGAAGCTTTACGACACCATTGGGTCAGGACATTTTCAATCCTCCGACCGTGTTCAGCTACTTCCCACAGGATTATGGGCTACCGGGCACGAACCTCTTCGGTCCGGAGTTTGGCATACTCGATACCTCGACTACCTTCTCGCGTGCGAATTTTGTCAATACGTTGTTCCTGGCAAATAGCGGCAATGGCGTCCCGGTAAATAACCCGAACCGGCCGCTGGGTACGCAGCTTAATTATTCTTCGTATCAGGCTATGGCGGCGAGTTGTACCGCGCAAAGTTGTCAACTTGTCGATGCGCTCAATGCCGCCATGATGCACGGCGCGATGTCGGCGGCCATGATGAGCAACATTGTCAATGCCGTCACGACTGTGTCGAGTGCTGACCCTGCCGGGCGTACGCGAACGGCGATCTATCTCATCGCGACCTCATCGCAATATCAGGTGGAGAGGTAAACAAAATGAACCGAGCACGCAGAAAATTCTTGAGAGATTCAGCTTGTGGACTAACCGGCGCGGCGATGCTCTCGACGTTAGACAGATTTGGCCTCGTGAACGCGATGGTGCAGCAACAGGAACCGGAGGTCGCGTCGGATTACAAGGCGCTCGTCTGCATTTTCCTGAGTGGCGGCACCGACTGCAACAACATGATCGTGCCATACACGCAGTACAGCGACCCCGGCGGCTATGAAGCCGTGCGTGCCGTGTCAGGTTTGGCAGTCCCCAAGACGGCGCTATTACAGATCAGTCCTCCAAATCAGGGCGGTAGTGTCTTTGGGTTCCACCCGAATCTTTCGCCTGAAGTTGCGGGCCCGGGAGGAACCTTACCGGGACTGATGAGTCCATGGCTGGGAAACAAGCTCGCCGTTCTTTGCAACTTTGGCTCACTATTGCAGCCCACCACCAAAGCGCAATACCAGAGCAACGTGAATGGAGCGTTTCGACCTTATCAACTGTTCTCCCATTCGGATCAGGTCGCACAGCAAATGACTTCCATCTCCAACAAGGTCGGGCAGACCGGTTGGGGCGGCCGCATTTCGGATTTGACGGGCTCACTGAACGGTAGTGTCCCTTTACCGATGAACATATCTGTCGCCGGCACGAACCTGTTTGAAACGGGCGTTAATACGCGGCAACTTGCAATAGGTACGGGCACGCTCGCCAGCGTGCTGCAGTTGAATTGGGGCGGCCCCTCGGCAGTCAATCCCAATACGACTGGCAGTAGTTACCGAACACTGATTGGATTCGATCTCGATTCAAATCTGATTAAGTCGGCAAGCGATACGACCGGTGCCGCGTTAGCGGCTGACACAGTTCTAAATAATGCCGGCGAACCGGTGATGACTGCCATTTTCCCCAACACCGGACTGGGCAACCAATTGAAGCAAGTAGCAAAATTAATTAAGATCAAGGACAGCCTTGGCTTTAAGCGCCAGATCTTTTTCTGTTCGTTGGGGGGATTTGACACCCATACCAATGAGACCTCGGCCGACCCGACGCAGCCTAACGGCGCTGGAGGTCAAGGTAATCTGTTGACGCAGCTCAGTCAGGCGATGAGGGCCTTCTACGACGAAATGGTGGTCCAGGGAAACAGCGACAAGGTAACCCAGTTTACGCTGTCCGATTTTGGCCGCACTTTCCAGCCGTCTGGCAGCGGCGCTCAAACAGTCGGATCCGATCACGCCTGGGGCAGTCATGCTTTGATTCTGGGCGGCGCGGTTCAGGGCGGCACTTTCTACGGAGCGTATCCGACGCTGGCGTTGAACAGTCCCAATGATGACGGTGGCAATCGCGGTCGCTGGATACCGACGACTTCAATTGATCAGTATGCTGCCACGCTGGCAGCCTGGTACGGGCTGGCTCCTGTGGACATACCGATTGTGTTTCCGAATCTGTCTAAGTTTCCGATGCAGAATCTCGGTTTCCTGGCTTAGCTGGCTCAACCGACGAAGGAAGATTCAGCCACCGGTGTTCAATAAGGGTCGAGAGTGACTGAGCACGCGCAGATCGTGTTCAATACTCTCGGCCTTTTTGCCATGTGTGACGTAAGCTGAAGCGCAGACTCATGTACGCAAGGAAGTTGCCTAAGAAGCTGTTGTGAAGGAAAGTTCCAAACCCGCGAACCGACTGGGGGAACATAGTGTGGCCAGGGAAGCCAGTCAGGGCGACACTCGGAAAACGCTGAGCGACAAGGGATGACAAAAATTCTCACGCAAAAGCGCGGCAGAATGGCAGGAGGTGCTTTCACCGTCGTTTTGGCGATGGGTCTGTTTCTCACCGCTCTCACTCTGGAAAGCAAATCGCACTTCGCCTCACCTAAGAGTAACGTAGCCGGATCGCTGCCAGAGGATAAATCTGCTCGCCGCGAAGCATCCGCCGCTTTGACATCCGAAGCGAAGGTCAGGTTAGACCAACTTACATCGCGTCTGCCGCTGAGCTTTGAGGCTAACCAGGGCCAGGCTGACCAGCGCGTTAAGTTCCTGTGCCGCACTGGCGGCTACAGTCTGTTCCTGACATCAGCCGAGGCGGTGATAGGCTCCGCCCAGGGGCGATCAGGAATGACCCTCAAACTCAGAGGAGCAAACCCAAATGCCGGCGTCAAAGGAATCGAGCAACTCCCCGAACGCCGCAACTATCTGATCGGTAATAATCCATCGAAGTGGCAGACGGACGTTCCAACATTTCGGAAGGTAGTCTACGACGAGATTTACCCTGGGATTAGACTCACTTATTACGGCAATCAAAAACAACTGGAATATGACTTTGAACTGGCGCCAGGCGCCGATTCACGCGCGATCCGCCTGGCCTTTGATGCTCATGTGCGTCCGCGAATTTCTGTGGAAGGCGACCTGGTGCTGCAAACCGCCAGCGGAGAACTCCGCCAGCAAGAACCCGTCGTGTATCAGGAGATCAACGGGCAGCGCCGACTGATCGAAGGGCGTTACGCGTTGCGCGGCAAGCGGGAAGTAGGATTTGAAATTGGATCTTATGATCGAACCGTGCCCCTCGTCATCGATCCAACTTTAGCCTACTCGACCTATCTCGGAGGCTCCGGCGATGATTCCGGCAGCAGCATCGTTCTCGATAGCGCCAACAACATATATATATCCGGCACCACCAGCTCGGTTAATTTTCCCGTTAAGAACTCAGCCTTCTCAAACAACGCTGGGTTGAGCGACATCTTCGTGACAAAGATTGATGCCGCCGGAGCGAATATCATTTATTCAACCTACGTTGGCGGCAGTGGACTCGACCGCGGCAACGACCTTGCGCTGGACGCGAGTGGCAATGCTTACGTGGTTGGCCGCGTCGATTCTACTTCGCTTAATTTTCCCACCACCCCGGGAGCGTTTACGACCACTTATGGCGGTGGCGACTTTGACGGAGTCGTGTTCAAACTAAACGCGGCGGGCAACAGTCTGGTCTATTCAATGTTCCTGGGTGCCGAAGAGAACGATTCAACCGAAGGCATCGCGGTCGATGCAAATGGCACGGCTTACGTAACGGGCGGGACGAAGTCAATAGGTTTTCCCACAACGACGAGCGCTTATCAGGCAGCCCGTGCCGGTGACACTGATGCGTACATGACCGCGATTAACGCCGCAGGCAGCGGCTTGGTTTACTCCACGCTGCTCGGAGGTGGGGCGACGGATCGCGGCAGTGGCGTTGCCGTCGACGCGAACGGCAACGCGTATGTAGTGGGCTTTGCGGCCTCGCCGGATTTCCCAACCCAGAATGCCTTCCAGGGGTTTTCGGGGGGGAGCTTTGATGCTTTCATCGCCAGGGTAGATACGCACTCGACCGGAGCGAACTCTCTGGTGTTCAGTACTTATTTCGGCGGCGTTGCTGATGAGAAGGGCTACGATATCGAGCTCGGCAATAGCGCAAGCAATGTATACGTGGTGGGCCAGACCTCCTCAAACAACCTGCCGGTTTTGAATCCGGCCCAGCCCGCAACCGGTGGCTCGTTCGACGCGTTCATTGCCAAGCTCAGCAACTCGGGGGGGGAGATTTACGCAACCTACCTGGGCGGGAGCGGTGACGACCGCGGCACGGGCATCGCAGTCAACTCGGGGGGCGAGGTGTATGTAACGGGAGTTACTTCGTCTTCTAACTTTCCTACGGCAAGCCCTCTTCAAAGTACGAAGGGCGGGGGTAACGATGCGTTTGTAGCCAAGCTAAACGGCGCTGGAAGCGTGTTCCTCTATTCCACTTATCTCGGCGGCAGTGGTAACGAAAACTCAGTTAGCTCCGTGACCTCGACCAATCCGATCGTGCTGGACGCGTCGAGCAACGCTTATATCACCGGCTACACTGCTTCCCCCAATTTCCCCACCTCCTCGCCATTGCAAGCGTCAAATGGCGGAGGGGCCAGCGACGCATTCATAGTTAAGATCTCAGATGCCAATCCCGCCGCTGACTTTTCTTTAACGGCCACTCCCCCGTCGCAGACGGTCAATCCCGGGAACAGTACGCAGTACAACGTGACAGTGACACCGGCCGGAGGTTTCACTGGGAACGTAACGCTAAGTGTTAGCGGTCTCTCAAGTGACGCAAGCAGTTCCTCTAGTCCTCCAACAATCAGCGTCATTGATTCCAACCCGCAAACGTCGGTGTTGACAGTCACGACGACCGCGGGCACGCCTCCCGGCACCTACCCGCTAACTATCACGGGAACCAGCGGTGCTATTCAGCATGGCACTCCCGTGTCTCTGGTGGTTGCCGGTCCAACCAGCGCCAACCTGTCGATCACCGATACGGCCTCGCCTAATCCAGCTATCGTGGGGGCGACGCTCACTTACAGGATCATAGTCATCAACAGTGGACCATCGCCCGCCACCAACGTCACCATGACAGACCCGCTGCCCGCAGGGGTCACTTTTGTTTCCGCAACTCCAACGCAGGGAACGTGCCTCGTCACTACGACCGTCACGTGCAGTTTGGGGAGTCTGGCGACCGGCAATTCCGCAACTGTGAACATTGCCGTCGTGCCTCAATCAACAGCGCAGTTAACGAATACCGCAACCGTGAACGCCAGCGAGACCGATCCTGATACCAGCAATAACTCTTCCACAATCGTTACAAATGTAACGACCCAGGCTAGTGGACCATCGATGCTGGATTCAAATCTCTCCGTCCAGACCGTTATTAACGGCTTGAGCCAGCCAACCAGTATGGCCTTTATCGGCAAGAATGATTTCCTGGTACTTGAAAAAGACACTGGAAGAGTGAAGCGAGTTCTCAATGGCGCCCTTCAAAGCACCGTTTTGGACCTTGCCGTAAACAGCGCCTCCGAACGCGGTTTGCTGGGCATCGCTCTACATCCCAACTTTGCCAACACTGGTTTTGTTTATTTGTATTGGACGGAGAGCAATACCGGAGCGGACTCCAGCATCCTCGCCGACGTACCGTTACTTGGCAACAGCGTCGATCGTTTTGTTTGGAACGGATCCACGCTGGCGTTCGACCGCAATATGATAAAACTGCGGGCCTACCAGGCCGATCCCGGCCAGCCGTTGCGCGGTAACCACAATGGCGGCGTCATTCGCTTTGGACTCGATGGCAAGCTCTATCTCATCATTGGCGACAATGGCCGCCGCGGTCTTTTGCAGAACATCACCAGCGGTGGGCCCGTCCCCGACGATCAGTACGGCGGACCGGAACCAGACAATGCCCACCTCACCGGAGTCATCATTCGCCTGAACGATGATGGCACGACGCCTGGCGACAATCCCTTCTTCAATGCGAACACCGGACTGACGGGCGAGGCTGCTGCTAACGCGAAAAAGATTTATGCCTACGGTGTGCGGAATAGTTTCGGAATGGCCTTCGATCCGCTGTCAACCAACCTCTGGACTGAAGAGAACGGTGACGATGCTTTTGATGAGATTAATCGCGTTGGTCCCGGATTCAACGGCGGTTGGATACAGGTGATCGGCCCGGTCAACCGCATCGCCCAGTACAAGCAAATAGAGACAACCTACGGCCTGGGAACCCTGCAGCAACTACGTTGGCCGCCATCATTAATAGCAGACACTCCTGCTGCGGCGATGTCTCGGCTTTATAACTTACCGGGCTCGCAGTACACCGATCCGGAATTTAGTTGGAAGTACGCAGTCGCGCCATCTCCGATCGGGTTTCTCAGAGGGCGCGCGTTTGGCGCGCAATACGAAGGCGATCTTTTCGTGGGCGCATCGCGGACGTTCCTCTCCGGCGGGTATCTTTTCCGAATGAAACTAACCCCGGACCGGCAGCATTTGTTGTTTACTGACTCGCGCCTGTCTGATCTGGTCGCCGATAATCTCGACAAGTTCGATATAGCGGAAAGCGAGAGTCTTTTGATTGGTAGAGACTTTGGCATCACTACGGACATTCAAACCGGGACCAACGGCAATCTTTTCGTAGTTTCAAATACGAATGGAGCGGTGTACGAGATTTCAGGCGCACCGCCTTCGCTCTTCGTGGCAACATTAAATGGCGCGCAGGAAGTGCCGCCGACTAACTCTACAGCGACAGGAACGGCTACAATTCTTCTGAATTCGGATCAGACGACAGCGCGGGTCTCGCTGAACTTTAGCGGCCTTTCAAGTGCTGAAACCGCCGCGCACATCCATGGACCCGCGGCAGCCGGCAGCAACGCCGCCATTCTGTTCCCATTGCCGCTGGGGCAGTTCAGTGATTTTCAGATCAATCTGACACCGTCGCAGGTTTCGGACCTGCAGAATGGACTCTGGTACGCCAATGTTCACAGCAACACCTTCGGCAACGGGGAAATAAGAGGCCAGTTCCAATCATCGGCAGCAGCCGGCAGTATGCAGTTCAGCGCGTCAAGCTTCAGCGTTAACGAAGGCGGTGGTGGCGCTACCATTTCCGTGAGCAGAATCGGCAACACATCAAACCCGGCGACCGTTGATTATCGAACCAGCGATGGCTCAGCTACGAACCGCACGGATTACATTACGAGTGCAGGAACATTGCCCTTCGCGGCCGGTCAGACGTTGAAGACTTTTACCATCCCGCTGGTTGACGATGTGTATGTTGAAGGCCCGGAGACCGTCAAAGTAATCCTCAGTAATCCCGGCAGCGGCACTTTCGTGGCAAGCCCGGGCGCAGTCACGCTAACAATAATCGATAATGACATCACGCCGGCAATGTCTAATCCGCTGGACGACGCCCAGTTCTTCGTGCGGCAACATTATCTCGATTTTCTCAATCGCGAGCCGGATCCCGGTGGGCTGGCGTATTGGACGAACGAGATAACAAAGTGCGGCAGCGATGTCGCTTGCGTGAATGATCAGCGCATTAGCGTCTCGGCCTCTTTCTTCTTTTCGCTCGAGTTTCAGCAAACCGGCAACTTCGTCTTCGGGTTATACAAAGGTACCCTGGGGCGTCAGCCTAACTATTCCGAATTCACCCTGGATCGCAGCAAACTGATCGGCGGTTCTAATTTGCCGGCGCTGAAGACAAGTCTCCTGTCAGACTTCATTGGTCGGCCTGAATTCACGAGCAGGTATCCTGCCAACCTGGCCCAGGCAAGTTTCATCGATCCCTTGCTTCAGACCGTAAAGGACAGTTCCGGCGTCGATCTTACGACCTTGCGCAGCGGGCTTATTCAGGAATGGGACAATTGCGCCGCATCGGCGCCATCATTGCAAACGTGCCGCGCGCTTACCATTGACCACGTGATTAATGAACCAGCATTTACCCAGGCGGTCTTCAATGAATCATTCGTATTGATGGAGTACTTCGGTTACCTCAGACGGAACACTGACCCGGGAGGTTATCTCTTCTGGTTGGATGTATTGAATAATCGAGAGCCCAACAATTACCGGGGAATGGTCTGCTCTTTTATTACTTCAGCCGAGTATCAGTTGCGATTCAGTCCCGTCATCACGCGAACAAACGCTGAGTGCAGCGGCGTACATTGACCTTATTTGCTCACGACTTCCTTCAGCAGATTTCCGTCCGGGTCAACCACGATTGTAGTCGGGCTTCCCTTAATTTTTAGGGATAGCGTTTCCAACTTGTTCCTGGGACGCATTGTCAGGCGCTTCTTTGTCTCGCCCGCCGTTACTTCAATTATTACCGGGTCAAGAAAAGCCTCAGCCACCTGTACCTGCTTCAGAACCAAGGTCAGGGAGCCGGCACGCGCCTGCGTGGACGACAACTCGTAAACCGGATGGCCGCTGCCGTAAATCCAGCGGTCAAAAAACACCTTTAGTTTCTTCCCGGAAGCCCTTTCCAACGCCATGCGCAAATCCTCGCTGGTGGCTATGCTGTCGCGATGAGAGTTGTAGTAGTCGCGCACTCCGCGGAAAAACGCGTCGTCTCCAAGCCGGCTGCGCAGCATATGGAGTACCCAGGCGCCCTTTTGATAGTTGTTCCCATTCAATAACTTGAACAGGTCCTCTGTGTTGCGGTCGAAAATCGGGGTGGGGTTTCTCTTCCAGTACGCCAGGTAAGTCTCGGCTGCTTGACTCATGTAGCGTTGGAACGCTTCTTCGCTCTCGTAACGCTGGATAAACACTCCGGCGTAGTAAGTGGCAAAGCCTTCGCTCAACCAAAGGTCAGCCCAGGTGGCTTCAGTGACCGAATCACCGAACCACTGGTGGGCAATCTCGTGCGCCACAACGTCGACGATACCCACAGGGATTCCATACTTCTCACTTAATCTCGCCTTGGGATTCGGCACAAATACGTTGCTGCTAAAGACGATGGCGCTGGAGTTCTCCATACCCCCAAAGCGTGTCGCCCCGACGATCATCGCGAGTTTCTCATAGGGATAAGGCCCTACGATCTGGCTGAAAAGAGAGAGGGACTGTGGCGCCGGAGCGAACCCTTTTATCGCATAGGCCCGATCGAGCTGGGGGACATAATAGGAAAGTGGCGTAACCGCGCCAGGGACATCGATCCTGGCTCCTTCGTTTACAACGATGACCATGCAGTAGGGTGGAATAGGACGAGTTTCGTTGAATGTCCAGGTGCGTGTAGTTGCTGATTCTGAAGTTGAACCTGCGAAAGCGCCGTTTGCAACGACGAGGTCACGCGCCGGCGCCGTTACGGTAAAGGTAACTGTGGCCTTTGCGGAAGGATGGTCCAAAGAGGGAATCCAGTGATGCACTCGATTGGGCCAGTTGTCACCGGTCGCCGAAGGTTTACCCTCACGATCCGTAGTTAACACCAGACCGTCTTTAGGTCGCCCGTGGTAATTGACGTTGATATCAAGTTTGTCGCCCCTCATTGCCGGCGCAGCCAGCAGCACATTAAGTCGCTCGGGCTTTCTTTCAAACTGCGCCGCCACGCCGCCTACCTTTACTGCATTAATCGTTAGATCGCCAAAATCCAGGTCAATGGTGCTGACGTTGTTCTTTAGGATTACCACCTGAACCTTCGTGACGGCGCTGGTAATTTCGCTCAGCTGATCGTTCAGCGCTATTTTTACCTCGTAGTGCAGGGGCTTCCAGGTGTCGATGAGGCGTTCGCGCCGTTGGCTGCTAACGTTGAGGGGCAGAAACGCGAAAAGAGGGAGAATAAAAAGCGGGGCGAGACCGGATCCTCTCGCTTTGAAAAGTGGTCGCTTGAACAGGCTACGCATTCGCTGTGATCCTGCCACGGTGGTCAATAAAATCAAATACACAAAGCCAGACAGGATTAACACGATTTACAAGAATTCCAATAACTTTGAACCAATGGCTGCCTGTTCGGCTCTCTGACTCCCATCCCGTAAATCCTGTAAATCCTGTCGAAAGAAAGTTCCGGCTTATCTCATTCCCAACATGAGCAGTGCCGAGCGATCAGAGACCTCGCGGCGATTGTCGACCCAGTTTTGATAGTCAGCAAGTTCCTCCGCCGTGACCGGCCGGTTACCTAATCTGGCCGCCGGCGTTCGTTCAAAAGCGCGATTGGTTAAGGCCATGTGGCCTTTGCGCACGCGCAGTCTGTCCGGTTCAGCCAGCGCGCGTTCTGCGGATTCGACATCAGGGAACAAATCTTCGTAGGCCATCAAATGCCACACGCCCTGATCAGGTTCGACTGCCACCACACGCAGCAGACCGAACCCGCTTTCGAGTTGAAAAATGAGATCGTCTCCGGCGGAAAACTGCTGGCTCAATTCGCAACCTCCCAGAGTGGTTTAGGTGTCAAGATTAACACAGACAGTTGGTCTAATCGGCAGAACATTTAGTCGCAGATTTACGCGGATGAACACGGATGAGAGGAAAGAAGGCAAACATTTTGGCCGTGAGCTTTTTCAGGTTTTTGAAGATCCGCGTTAATCCGCGGCTAAACTGCCCACCTCGGGTCTTCATTGCAAAACCAGTTTAGCGCACCTAAAATCCCACAAACATGAAGGCCTTCGATTCCTCCAGGGATTACTACGCGATACTCGGCGCCGTTGAAAGCTCGACGAAAAGCGATATCGAGCGTCTCTATAAGCGGCAGGCAGTAAAGCGTCATCCCGATCGCGGCGGCAGCGAAGACGATATGAAGGCGCTGAACGAGGCATACCAGATCCTACATGATGATACGACCCGGAACGCTTATGACCTAAAACGGCGGCGGCCGCGAGCAGCGGTTGCGGCAGTTAATTTTTCGCCCCCGGCCAGGGACGTGGGAGCTTACGGTCTGAGCGTCAGCGCAATGTTGTGCCTGGTGGTGGGATTCTTCATGCTGTTCCTGGTGCGCTTTCAATGGATTTGGTTTCTTTGGCCGCTCGCAATCCTTTCAGCTTTCGTGATTGTCTTCGGCATCTTCATGGCTCATGCTGCCTTAAATGCCTTTCGCGGGTCACTGGCGAAAGGCCATCCAGCCCGGCGATTCAGACTCGCGCAGGAGGCGGTGTTTTGGGCTGGAGTGTGTGGCGGAGCCTACGTGATCTACTGGATTCTCGATGTCGTCTAACAAGGAAGCAGAAGCGACCGCGATGGTCAGCGGACTCGATCTCTTATTTCTCGAGGTCAATGTCCTGGAGGAGTCTATTGCCTTCTATCGCGACCAGCTCGGGTTCGAGCTGGAATCGCACAATCATGATTCCGATCCGCCGATGGCAACATTGCGCGGCGGGGCTTTAAGGGTCACCGTGGTGCAGCAACTGGAGACAATGCTTAAGCGCGGCCGCGGTGTTCACTTTGTGATCGGCGTTTCCGATGTGGACGCCTACCACGAAAGACTGGAAGGCAAGGATCTGGTTGTTGGACCGCCTCAAGACGAGGGATGGGGAGGTCGTTTCATTACTTTGCAGGATCCTGACGGCTACCGGCTCTTTTTCGTAACCTGGCAAGAGCAGCCCTAAGTGGCACAGACTTTAGTCTGCGGATCCAGGACAGCAAATGACACTCCAATAAACGCTAATCGCAGTAGCCACTGAATCCAATAACCCCGGGCGCTCCTAAGGGCAAATCAAATGTCAAAAATGAGCTTGCAACACGTCGAAAATCTCCTGATACGCTTTCGCGGACAGACCATCGACATTAAGACCGTTTCCGGTGGCGTGTACGAAGGCGTGATCGCCGACGTAACCAACGACTACGTAGCATTGAAAATGAAGAGTGCGACCGGCGAAGAGGACCCTGTCTACGTACTCTTGCACAGCATTGAATCGATGGTCCCCCGCGGTTCCTCATAACTTCCCGCTTACCTTCGCACCAATTACTGGCAATCGTGTCGTGGCCGCGGTACACTGTTTCACAGCTAGGCCACGTTATGCGTTACATCACTAATCCGCCAAATCCATGGCTTTCTCATTCCGTCGAATGGATTGGAGAGCCACCGGCTGCCAAGATCGAGGTCTTCGAAGAGACCGAGACGCGCTCAATCATCACGCATAACGATAGTCCGGACGTGGGCTTTGATTACACGGTCAACTGCTATCGCGGATGCAGCCACGGGTGTACTTATTGTTTCAGTCGCCCAACGCACGAGTACCTGGGCTACGGAGCAGGCACGGACTTTGAACGCAAGATCATAGCTAAAGTTCGGGCGCCAGAGTTATTGCGGCAGGAGTTGGGAAAGCGATCATGGAAGGGCGACATAATCATGTTTTCCTTCACTTCCGATCCCTACGTTCCGCTCGAAGCCAATTACAAACTTACGCGCAGGTGCCTTGAGGTCTGCCTCGAATTCCGCAATCCCATCGGCGTAATCACCAAGTCCGCTTTGATTCGCAGGGACATAGACATCCTGCAACAGATTGCCCGTGACGCCAGCCTTTCGGTTTTCATTTCGATTCCTTTTGCTGACTATGACACCGCGCGCGCGGTCGAGCCGTTTGCGCCGTCACCCGGCGCCCGTTTCAAAGCCATGAAGGAACTGGCTGACGCTGGCATTGACGTGGGCATAGGCATAGCGCCTGTTATTCCCGGCTTGAGCGCTGAGATACCCGAGCTGTTGACGCGCGCAAAAGATGCCGGGGCGCGTCGCGCCTTCATAAACATGCTGCGTTTGCCCGGCAGCGTGGCCCCTTATTTCGAACAGCGACTGCGCGAAAATCTCCCCACAAAGGCCGACCGCATCCTCAACCGGATACGCGATGCGCGGGGAGGCAAACTTAACTCCAGCGTTTTCGGAGAAAGAATGCGCGGCCACGGCCAGTACTGGGAAGCGCAAGAGCGCCTGTTCGAGGTTCACTGTCAACGATTGGGTTTCAATCAGCGGACGGTGGGCTCCGAGCCAAGAAAGTTTGCCAATACCTTTCGCCGGCCATCGCCCCAGGGCGAACTTTTTGGCTGAATCCACCACTTCCTTTCCATCTCGTCTGATAGCTATTCAAGTGTGAGCGTGGTTGATCTATACTGACTCGCCGTACTAACCATAAAGCTTCTGACCGTGCATCCGGCGTTCCACCAAAGTTGAAGGGAGGCCCAGAGATGATTCTGATCAAGGACGTAATCCGAGACCGCGAGCCGTATTCCATGCGCGCTTCGGATAGTGTGCTGCAAGCGGCAGAGTTTATGGCGCAGAGGAAAATCGGCGCTGTCTGCGTGCTGGATGATGAAGGACGTCTGATCGGTGTCTTTTCTGAACGCGATCTGCTGAACCGCGTTGTGGTGCCGCGGCACGATCCTGCGGCCATGCTGCTCCGTGATGTGATCAGTGAGTTGCGCGCGGTGATCCGTTGCGACGAGACTCCTCACCAGGCGTTGGAAAGGATGGAGCAGATCGGCAGCCGGCACTTGCCCGTCGTGGACGACGATCGTTGGGTGGGGATGCTTTCAATGCGCGATTTGTTACGGGTTGAGCTAAGCGAACAGGGGGATGAACTCAAGCTGCTGCATGAGTATATTCAGCATTGAGCAATCCGGTATTACGCATAGGGGAAAAGAGAGCAAAGCTTTAGTGGCGCAGCGTCTTCGGAAGCCGGCGTTTAAACTGACGCTCCCACCGCTCATAACCACCCGATTTATTCAGACTACTGAGATGAAGAGAATGTTTCCTCCCGGGCTCTATCTGATCACGCTGCTCGCATTGGGCTGCGGCCATCCGCCGCCGGGGCGCGGTGCGGGCGAAGTCGAAACTTCTTCAGCGCAAACTAATTACCGCGTCGAAACAGTGATGGGCGGACTACAGGTCCCCTGGTCGATCGTATGGGCACCGGATGGTCGCATGATTTTCACGGAGCGCCCCGGTCGCGTGCGCGTTTACGAAAGCGGGAAGCTAAGGCCTGAGCCGCTCTTCATCGTTCCGGATGTGGAGCCGAAAGGCGAAAGCGGGCTAATGAGTATTGCGCTCCATCCTCAGTTTGCTTCTAATCATTTGCTTTATCTTTCGTATGCTTACAAAGCTGACGGTCAACGTGTGCGGGTGGTGCGCTATCGGGAGACACCAAGCGGCTTCACCGATCGCAAAGTTATCATCGAGGACATTCCCGCGGCGCAGTATCACGCTGGATGCCGGCTCAGGTTTGGACCCGATGGCAAGCTCTACATTACTACTGGAGACGCAACTGACCGCGCTCTTGCCCAAAAGCTCGACTCCATTGCCGGAAAGACGCTGCGTTTGAATGATGATGGCAGCGTTCCGCCGGACAATCCGTTCGTTGGACAGGCGAACGCGCGTCCGGAAATATGGTCCTACGGCCACCGTAATGGGCAGGGCCTGGACTTCCAACCCGGCACGAATCTTCTGTTCGAGACTGAGCATGGACCGAGCGGCTTCGATGGGCCGGGCGGCGGTGATGAGGTAAACATCGTCGAGAAAGGCAGGAACTACGGCTGGCCGGTCATTCACCATCGCGAGACCCTTTCAGGTATGGAATCGCCGTTATTGGAGTACACGCCGGCCTGTGCGCCGGCGAGCGGTATGTTTTATCGCGGTTCGTCGTTCCCGCAGTTCAAAGGGAATTTTTTCTTCGGCTGTCTGGCGGGCGCCCGTATCATTCGCGTGGTCCTGGACGGACGACGCGTTGTGAACCAGGAGGACCTGTTGGCAGGGAAGTATGGCCGCATTCGCGACGTCGCCGAGGGCCCGGATGGCTTCATCTATTTTTCGACTTCGAACAAGGATGGGCGGGGCACACCCGCCAGCGATGATGATCGAATCATTCGGCTTGTACCGGCAAAGTGACAGCGGCGCAGCAGTTTACAAAAGCCGCGAGCGCGATGAACGAACGCAAACCAGCAGAATAGGAGCAACATGAGTACGCCAAAGACGGCAACGATACGGGAGCGTGTTTCCGAGCAAGAGTGGCAGACGCGCGTCGATTTGGCGGCCGCCTACCGCTTGGTGGCCGATTACGGCTGGGATGACTTGATCTTCACGCACATTTCAGCGCGCGTGCCGGGAAGTGAGCATCACTTTCTGTTGAATCCCTACGGCATGATGTTCGAGGAGGTTACGGCGTCGAGTCTGGTTAAAGTCGATCTTCAGGGAAACATCGTAATGGAGTCGCCCTATTTTATTAATCCGGCGGGTTTCACGATTCACAGCGCCGTCCACGCCGCCCGCGAAGATGCGCTCTGCGTGATGCATCTCCACACTGACAATGGCATCGCAGTTTCCGCTCAGAAGGAGGGCTTGCTGCCAATCTCGCAGCAGTCGCTGCTGGCTCTGGCTTCACTGGCGTATCACGATTACGAGGGGTTGGCCCTGAACGAGGAAGAGAAACCAAGGCTGGTGGCCGACCTTAGTAACAAGAACCACATGATTCTGAGGAACCACGGGCTGTTGACTGTCGGCCGCAACGTGGCTGAGGCATTCCTCTCAATGTTTATTCTGGAGCGTGCGTGCAAGATTCAGATTCTGGCCCAGTCGGGAAGAAGTGAACTAACCCCTGTACCTCCCCCTATCCTGGATAAGGTTTCCACCCAACTCAACGCCGTAACAGTAGGGCAGGGGGCACAACTTGCCTGGCCCGGACTGCTGCGTAAGCTCGAACGCACTGATCCCTCTTACCGTGACTAGATAACTTCTGATTGGTCGTAGGCGCGATGGCCTGGATTGGAAACGGACTATCGGACGTTTAGACCTTCTGCGCTAGTACGGCGGTCTTGGTCCATCCGATCATTTGCAGGGGCGGGAAGCGGTGGTGGTTGACGACCCGAAAGTGACGGCGCGTATGGGTAGCAACTTCGCGCGGCGGATGGGCCTTGAAGCGAAACATCAGCTCCAGGAAGGAGCTGACTAACGAAGGGCGGATTGGGAGATTCAAGAGATGGCCCCCAGGGGCAATGACACGCGCCAGTTCACTAAACCCATCGCCGAGAGGCACATATTCCAAAACACCGCTGGTAACAATCAAATCGAACGAGGCATCGGCAAACGGCAGGCTCAGCACATTGCCCTGCATGAAGCTGACCTTATGCGTCCGCCGGCCGTTCTCTGACACAGCTTTCTTTGCCTTGACGACGGAGGAACCGGAAAGATCTATCGCGGTGATACTCACCGGTACATTGATGGCACGCAGCAAAGCCAGCGTCAGAAGTCCCGTGCCGCACCCAGCGTCAAGTACCTTGGCGCCGGGAAACACTGGTGGAGGTTGATCTCGGAAATATTGATCAAGGGATTTGCCGTAGCCGTTCAGCTTGAACGTCAGGTCGTAGAACCCCGCTATCCGATCGTAGAAGGTTCCGGCTCTGGCTTCTGTCCTGGTTGCGGTTAACGCGTACTCTGCCATGCATGCTCTCCCACGTTTTACTGGGTGTCTGTCCGGCTGCCTTAGAAATCTGACACCCTATCCGCAGAAGACTATCGCCTATTTGCTCTCCAGGGGTCGCGCAATTGTAGCCTCACCCCTGCGATTACTCAATATGAAACGGCCGCCGGAAGTAGCGAATCCGTTTTAGTTCAGAAAAGACGGCGCTTTCCCTGCAAGAAATCAGCCGGATGGCCGTTCTGCAACAGTCCGGGGGAAATTTCCGCGAAGGAGCAGCAAAGATGAATAGAAAAATCGCATTCGGGTTATTCGTAGGCGCAATTGTACTGGCTTTTGCAGTTCTGGCCGCCTCGCGCGGTGCGGGGGCGGCTTGGGCTGCCGATGGTAGTGAGGCGGCCATTGAGACCAACTATGAACCCGACGACGCGGGCGAGGGCGCGCTGGACGTGCAGGTCATCGTTAATGGCAGGCCACTTCAGGAATACTTCGCGCGGGGAAGGCGCTATGTGGAGGCCCTGGAAGGCGCCGAATACGAGGTCAGTATCAGGAACACGCTGCCCGTCCGCGTGGCAGTGGCGCTTTCGGTTGATGGCTTGAACAGCATCGACGCCAAACGCACGACAGCATGGAACTCCAGCAAGTGGGTAATTGGACCCTACCAGACCATTCGTATTGGCGGATGGCAAATGAGCTCAGAACGGGCCCGGCGCTTTTACTTCACCACCGAGCGTGATTCCTACGCAGCCAAGCTAGGGCAAACTGCTAACCTGGGAGTAATTTCCGCGGTCGCTTTTCGCGAGCGAGCCCCGGTTGTTGTGCCGATCACGCCGCGTCCGGAGGGAGTCTTCAGAGACGACAGAGTGCGGGAAGAGGGAGAGGGATCAGCGAAGATGAAAGCGCCGTCTTCATCAGCCGGCGACAGGGCAATGGGAAATTCAAGTAGGACACAGTCGATGCCGGCGCCAGATGATGAATCTGCGGCAACCGGAATCGGGCGCTCGGTTCGCAATGATGTAACCTGGGTGAACCTGAGGCTGGAACCACGACCGGCCAGAGAAGTTACTATTCGCTATGAATATCGCAACTCACTCGTCCGGCTCGGAATCCTGCCGCGAACTTCTCCCCAGCCTGACGTGCTGGGTCGCCGTGAACGGGCAAAGGGTTTTGAAGGCGGGTATTGTCCTGAACCCTGAACTATCCAGCGGGCGTCGATCTGCCGCGCATCCGATTAACGTGGCTGCAGATCTGAAGTGTACAGCTGCTGGTAAGCGTGATAGCTGGACATTACTTTGAACACGTAGTTCTTGCTTTCCGTAAAGCCGACTTCCGACGTGAAGACACCGCGGTCTGTCTGTTTAGCTCGCTTTACCCAACGCGAGACGTTGTCCTCGCCACCGTTGTAAGATGCAGCTACAGCCTCGTACAAGCTCGGAAAGAGCTGTTTGAGTTCCGCGAGGTAGGCGCTGCCAATGGCGATGGAAACGCTCGGTTCGTAAAGTTGATTCTCGGTAAGATTGCGAACTCCGGCGCGCTTCGCGTATCTGGATGCGGCATCCAGAGTCAGTTGCAAGAGCCCACGCGCGGCTGCGGGCGATTTGACTCGCGGGCGGAACTGGCTCTCTTCCTTCATGATTGCCAGAACGAATCGGGGATCCAACCCGCGAGGTTTAGCAAATCGCAAAATCTCTGTTCGATAGGGCGTGGGGTATAGCCTCGTGGCGCTCAGTATTTGCATTCGCGCGCGCTCGACTCTTTCTCTGACGCCCTCAGAGGCGGCGGGGCTATTCATCCGGGCAAGCTTCTCCGTAGCAAGCACACCGTAATAGGAAGTTGCGTTGGCCGGTATGGCGAGATAGGAACGCATCGCCTCTTCGGTCCTGCCGGCGCGCTCCAGGCTGTATGATCGCAGGTAAACAACCTCATCCGCGCTGGTCAAAGCGCCTTTCTGAATCGGCTTGCTCAGGATCTCGTTGGCAGTTTGCACTGCCTGGCGCCATTCGCCCTCGGCAACATGTAATCGAAGTTGAGCGAACAGTGCGCCGGTTTCCATCAGCGTCCCGGGAAACCTTTTGCGGGTTAATGTAATCCAGGACATCGCCTCGCGAGGCCGGTTGGCTTCGCGCCAGCTGTCAATAACATTAAGGTAGGCACTTTCTATTCGCTCGCCGTCAGGATACTTTTCCACATATTCTTTGTAACGTGCCGCCGCCTCCGACGCGCGACCCAATCGTAGCAGGGCGGCGGCGGATGAGTTTAGGCCTTCCCGCCCCTCCTTCGTTTGCGGGTACTCATTCGCAACCCGCTCGAAGAAACAAAGCGCTTCTTCGTAACGTCGTTCCTGGAAGTTAGTGCGGCCGGAGCCGAATAGTGCGGCTGGTACGTTGATATCGGTTGGATATTCTGAGATTACCGCTTGCCAGTGGGCGCGGGCTTCGGCGAAAGCGCGATTCGCGGCATAAATGTTTGCCCGGCGCGTATGTTCGAGGGCGCTTAAGTGATCAAAGGTGCGCGATTCGCGCGCTTCAATGTCACTGCGTCGCACGGCATACAATGCTGCGTCGCCCGCCTGAGCGCGCGCAATTGTCGCCGCGCCCAAAAGAACCACCGCAATGATTAGGTAAGCAGGTACTTTGATATTGCTGAACATCTAGTCGGTATCTTCGATCAGTTCAAAGGTTGAAACGATTGTCACTGTGGGCCTAAGAGTCGCGGCCACGCTGCAGTACTTCCTTTCTGAAAGTTCAATCGCCTGTGCAACTGCTTTCGCATTTAAGTTGCGACCGCGAACGATGTGGCGGACGTGCATCTCGGTGTAAGCCCGGGGATGCTGGTCGCTACGTTGTCCCGTGACTTCGATATGGTACTCAGTAACTTCCAGCCGCTTCTTCTGCAGAATAGAGATAACGTCCACGCCAGTGCAGCTTCCCAGGGCAAGCAATAGCAGTTCCATTGGCGAAGCTGCGATAGAGCTTTTTGAGTTTGTGTCCAGAACCTGCGCATGACCTGATGGCGTCACGCCTACGAATCGATCATCGCCACAGAATTTTAGTATCGCCTTGGTTGTAGGCTCGCGAATTGCCATCATGGCCTCCTTAATCTTGAGCGAGCATAACATATCAGCCGGCGCCGCCCGGGGGCGGCCAAACGCTAAACCGCGCCATAAACGCTATGTACTAATAGGTTTCAATTCGGCGTTCGATTGCGATGATTTAGAACAGTTCTGTCCGGGAAGTATTACCGTTTTGTGGGTTGTCGGGCCCATGGGTTTAGGAATTAAATCGTTACAGGGCTGACTCCGAAGGGGATTGGATTGATTTGGGAAGCTCCGCGGCACAGTGCTTGTCAGTAGAGACGGTGAATCTCTCCCAGCTGACCATCTCCCTGGTTGGAAACACACATAATTAAATTCAAATTGGAGGCACTATACATGAGAAGAATTACCCGCATCGTTCCAGTCTTTCTTTTGCTTGTACTGGGTACGACCGCTATCGAGGCTCAAACTCAGCCCTATCGCGGCACACTAAGATCTGTACGACAACTGATACTCAGAATTGAGAATCGGTCGGCCGTTTTTCAAAATAATCTTAATTCCAGTCTGGCCCGAAATCCGCTTAACCGAAGCAGGGCAGAGGACAACATCACCAACTTTTCCAGCGACTTTGACGTGGCTGTCCGGCAATTGCGCGATCGCTTTGACAGGCGTGAGTCAACGGCTTCTGATGTGCAGGAAGTTCTGAACCGCGCGTCGTCCATAGATAATTTCCTCCGGCGACGTTCGCTGGACACCAGGACCCGAAACTTATGGGCTCTTTTGCGAGCGGACCTTAACCAACTGGCGCGTGCCTACAGCGTCAGCTGGACTCCGGCAAGTGTTTACCCTCCTGTGTCAACTGGCAACACTTATCCGACGGCCGGCGACCGCTTGACGGGGACTTACCGGCTAGACGTCTCGCGAAGTGACGATCCGCGCGATGCCGCTGAAAGAGCGACGCGAAATCGGCCGGCATACGATCGGGACCGACTACTCAATTCGGTTACGGCCCGGCTGGAGTCTCCCGATCAATTGGCGATCGATCTGCGCGGCAGAAGTGTGACCATTGCGTCATCTCGAGCTCCTCAGATCACTTTCGAGGCGGATGGCAGGGAGCGGGTTGAGACGACGAGCAATGGTCGAACAGTACGAGCTCGAGCAACGCTCACCGGTAACCAGCTGGTTGTCAGCTCTACCGGCGATCGGGGAAGTGACTTCAGTGTCACCTTCGCCCCTATCGACAACGGCCAACGGCTTAGTGTTACACGTCGAGTGTACGCCGAAGGCCTCACTCAGCCTGTAGTTGTACAAAGCACCTATGATCGAAGTTCGGATGTGGCTCAGTTCAACGTTTTCACGGGCCCCGGTAACTACCCCGGCCCGGTTTCAAGCGATGTGGATTTCGTCATACCTAATGGGGAGTTGGTTGTTGCTACCCTGAATGATTCGCTTTCTACCAGGTCGGCAAGGGAAGGAGATCGCTTCAGGATGGTGGTGCGCCAACCTTCGAACTATGATGGCGCCACTATTGAGGGACACGTATCGCATGTTGAGCGTAGCGGAAGATTGACCGGACGGTCAGTTATGACGCTTACCTTTGACAACATACGGCTGCGGAACGGCAGCAGCTATAGATTTGCCGGCATCCTTGAGAGCGTCCGTGCTCTTAACGGGGACACGGTTCGAGTCGATAATGAAGGCACTGTGCGAGATGACAGCCAGACAACCAGGACCGGTCAGCGCGCCGCGATCGGAACCGCCGTCGGCGCTATCATCGGCGCAATCGCAGGTGGTGGCAAAGGAGCAGCGATCGGCGCTATCGTGGGCGCCGGCGGCGGCGCGGGTTCCGTCTATGCTCAAGGTCGAAATGATCTGGAACTGCCAAGTGGGACGGAGATAACGATCCGCTCCACCGGGCCGGTTCCCAGGTAAGCAGAACTGGCGAATTGTCCGGGTGTCCTGCTAAGGCGGTTGCGGATTGATTGGCGAGTTTTTGCCAACCTTTTCGCAACCGCCGCGCTCTTTTCTTATGCCAAAAGCGGTTATTGCTGTGCTACTATCCCTCCGGCTCAAGCGGCACAACTCACCGTGTAGCAAGATGCAGTCCCCTCCCACCCGACTGAGCGCAGGCGAAACCTGATCATATCGAGGATTCAAACATGGCCTCTATTCTCGTGGTCGACGACGATCCGGCGATCCGCGATACGCTCTATGACTTGTTTGCCGCTCAGTATCTCTGTCGGACTGCGGAGACTGCTGAAAAGGCATTGTCTCTACTCCAATCCGATATCTACGATGTTGTGTTAACTGACATTTCAATGCCGGGTCTGAGCGGTTTGGAGTTGCTGGGACATGTGCTGCAGAACTACCCGGGCACGCCCGTCATTGTCATTTCCGGTATCAGCGATCAGGAGCACGCCCAGGGCTTAATCAACCTGGGTGCGTTTGCCTACTTGCTAAAGCCTTTCAGCCTTGAGGTGGTCGAGGACAATGTCACGCGAGCCATAAGCTATCGTCGGGCCCTCGCGAATGGCTTGGCAAATGATGGCAAGAACCCTACGGTCGTCAACCCTACTTCTGAAGCAAGTAGTACAGACTGACTCAATTGAGCGAATGAGTTGAAAACCCCAGGCACCTTCCGCATGCCTATTGGTGTTGGGAGAGAGACTTGCTGTTGGTTGTTTGAAGTACCAGAAGCCCGGCGCTTAACTCGAGGGGCGTTGCTCACGCAGCTCTCGCTCGGTGTCTTCACGAATCTGTTGCTCGAGGCGGGCACTCTCCAACGCCATCGGTACATTGGTCTTCCCTTCGTTTAAGCGTTGCAGCATGTAGTTCGTCGTCGCCCAGTCGGAACCGCGACCTGCCGTGGCCTCAATCGTCTGCAGGCGCGCTTCGGCCTCGGATAAACTTCCTTGTCCTTCGCGCTTAATTCCTTCGAGCCGCGCCCGATCAAGTTGCAAATCTTGGAGCAGAGCGCTGGTGTCAGCTCCTTGAATATTTGTCGCGCGATTCAGTCGTTGTTGAACCTGGAGCAGTTCCCTCCGGGCCCCGGCAACTACGCGGCTCGCATTTAAACGTATCGCGAGGGTCTCACAATAAGCGTCTGCGAGCGCCGGGGAGTGCTCCTGCATTTGCTTCAGGGCTCTGCGCTCAACCGAAGTCAACTCTGATGAAAACCATGGAACCTCTCCGGCTGTAATACCATCGGCCGCCAACCGCTCCCGTAGTCGCCCGGCCCAGTAGCGACGATAAAAGAGCAACGCGATGGCAACGATTAGTCCGCTTGCCGAACCTAATACCAGTGAAGTCATGGCCAGTAGTAGGTAAACCGCGGCTTCTTCCGCGGATGTGAAATAAAAGAAAAGAAAGAACAGTGTGGGCGCCAGAGTAAGAAGGGCAACTGAAACCCAGGGTGCCCAGTTCAAGATCGCGGCTGTTCTCCGATCGCCGGCGCTGATCTTGCCTGTAGTCATTCTGTTCGCCATATGCTCTCTGTTATCCATCACTACCAATTCGAGAGGGATCATACCCCGTCTGCAACGCCTTCACCAGCAGGGGACTAGTCGATCACCTTTGAGCTTTCAGTCCAGTATAATAAGATTGCCCAGCAGACCAATGGAGAAGTGATGAGCAAAATAGGTCTCAGTCAGAATCGGGCCACAGTGGTGGCCGTAAGCGCGATACTTTTACTGGCGAGTACCGTCTTCTCCTTGCCACAGGAACGGGACGGAAGAGTCTTCGTGCGCAACGCGAGCGGCGGCTCAGAGAAACCGGTAACCATACCCGTAACTGTGCGAATACGTCACTCCCAGCCGAAGAAAGAAGTCCAACTGGTAGATCTCGTTGTTCGCGAAGATGGAGAGGAGCAGCCATCAATTTCGATTCGCAGTCTTTCGACGACGCCGCTTTCGATAGCCGTCCTTGTCCAAGATGATCTTGTGTCATCCGTGAGCAATGAGATTAAGACGATAGCGGAATTCATACGTCGCCTTCCGCCCGGCTCTCGAGTTTTGATCGGCTACATCCGTGGCGGGTCACTGGACGTGCGGCAGCGGTTTACGAGCGATCTCAATAAGGCAGCTGGCGCTTTGCGAATTCCTATTGGGCATGCGGGGGTCGCTACTTTCAATCCCTATGTCGAAATACGGGAAGGTCTGAAGAGGTTCGAGTCTCAGCCCCTCGGCAGGCGCGCTATGCTGGTGGTGTCAGACGGACTGGATATCTCGCGCGGTGTGGACCCCGGTTCTATTGTAAACAGTTATGATCTGCACAAGGCGATTTCGGAAGCCCAGAAACGAAGCGTTGCGATATATTCGATTTATTCGCCCAGCGTTTCTGCGACGGCGAGCGGGAATTTCCTTCTGGTGGGCAGTGCGCAGAGCGCTTTGCAAAGGCTATCCAGTGAAACGGGCGGGCATGCGTTCTTCCAGGGAACAAACGCGCCGGTTAGCTTTGATCAATTTCTGCGCGACATCGACGCTTCGTTAGGGATGCAGATAGCGCTTACCTACCTATCTACACATACTGGCAAGGGGTTTCACAAGATCGAAGTTAAATCGCTTGCACCGGAGATCGAAGTCCGTCATCCAGCCGGGTACACTCGTTAACGCCGAGCGGGTTAGCTTGCGTGTTTTCCGTTCTCTGATCTTGTCAACAGGAAGTCTGGAGAAAACGTCACTGCACCATGGCAGGGAGAAGGGATCCTCGTTTATCTGATGCCGTTGCCCACCCATCGGCAAGGCTACCGATCATCCCGTGAAAATGGATTTCGCTCCCGGACAACACCAGGAGTACATCACCAGCATGATAACGGGGGTCGGTAAGCTTGAAGCGGATCACAGTGGCCTGCCCGTTCTCGCGTTCAACTGCCTCAAAAGAGAAATCGTCGGCGTCCACCACGTATGTTTGGGAGTTGTTGGCGGTTCTTTGTTCTTCCGGCATAGGTTCTTCTGACTTAAACAATCGTCCATGTTTGGATGAGGGGAGCGTCCGGATGGGGCGGCTAGTGGGACTCGAACCCACGACCTCTTGATCCACAATCAAGCGTTCTAACCGACTGAACTATAGCCGCCACAGACTAGTATTAAACTCCCGGTTTGGAAATGCCCCCGGCAGGACTCGAACCTGCGGCCCTCTGCTTAGCATCCAGCATCAGGCTTTCCCTGACCGCCCGACAAGTCGGGTTTGCTGGCTGGACTATATCTTAGGCATTGCAGCCCCGGCCCGTATAGTCTCTGAGGATCCCGCGCCTGACACAGCTCGCGGTTTCCTGCGGGTTACCCAATCCTCGTGAATTGTTACTCAGGTATTCTCGAGTATCAGAGGCTGTCAGGGCGTTCTCGCATACAGGGCCGTCCACTCAATGAGTTAATAATGCTTCGTTCCCCATTAAGGCTCCAACAAGGCAGATGCTCTATCCGCTGAGCTACAGGGGCGCATACCAAAGCGTCAGCGAATGTTATCACGCACTGAACGTATGGCGCCAACACACGATTGACTACGGCTCAAGATACTTTCCGTTCGATTTAAGACTTGAGGCAAAAAGAGGCCGCCGTCCAGAGTCCAGCGGTCTCTCAAAAATAACCGGGGCTGACAAAATGTTATGCCGCCCTGGGTCGTTCACTTGTTTCTGCGAAAACTCGGCGCCCATTTAGCGCATCATCGATTATTTCCCGCACCGCCGAGGTATCTGGGTTAACGTCCATGCGGTCGCAGGCACCTAAGTGCCGCAAAATGCCTTCGGTGGCGATGTCCAAGGCGGTCCCCATAAGCTTCGAATAGCGTCGCGCCTGTATATGATCGATTCTAAGTAGCCGCTCATCTAACGGCAGATGTCTGTCGAAAACCACGATTTCTCTCGCTCCTTCTATCCCTCCGAAACTCGTTTAGCCTGAGAGCTTCGGAATGTATTGTCGTCAGCCAATTTTAGATGCTTAGTCACACACTTCGGATGCAAAATTGTTACGTTTCTCCCCCGATTTTGGCACGGAACCATCCCCAGTCCCTTGCCCCATCTTTCTACCTAGTCGAATGAAACTCGGCATTATAACGAAGGAATTGAGCAAAAGCCAGAAAAACTTTTGGGCCGCAGATTTAGCGGAAAATGGGCAAGAAATAAGGGCTTTTCGTGCAAGAAGCTGAATGCCGGCAGACAAACGTCGATCGGACCAATCGATACGGGTTGTTTCAGGTGAACAAAGACTAAGGCACCGACGGAGCAACGCAGCGCAACTAGCGCGCGGCCCTGGTCGGTGCCGTACAAGTCTCTCAGTTAGACCAACTAAAGCGATCTACTTCTTTGGCAGAACCGTGTCTTTCATTGATTTTCCGACGCGGAACTTGAGGGTAGTCTTTGCCGGAATCTGAATGGTCTCACCCGTGGCAGGGTTACGCCCTTCGCGCGCTTTCCGCTCGGACCGCACAAGCTTTCCGAATCCAGGTAACACGAACTCTCCGTTCGACTTTACTTCCTGCGACGCCAGGTTCGAAAGCTCTTCGAAAAATTCCTTTACCTGAGCGCGTTTCATGCCGGTTTTTTCGGCAAAGTGGTTGATTACCTCGGATTGAGTCATCCGTCGTTTGCCTGATGCCGCTGTGGTCGCCATGGCGTGGTGTGATACCTCCATCGACTAACAATAATTGAAAAAGCTGATGCGGCAACATATATCATACACGGAGCCAGAAGTCTGCATAAAAACGCTATTTTACGCGAATTCGGCCGAATTAACCGGATTGTCGTGGCTCGACTTGGTTAACGTTTAACAATGAAGAAGGTTTCCCCAGCGGTACCTTGAAGTAGTAGGACTCGCCCACGGGGACCAGAAGATTATCCGGGGGGGTCGCCTTCGACAATGGCCTAAGAAAGGGTCTTTCGCAAAACGCGAAAAATATCCACGCGAAGAAAATCGTGGCCGGCGTAAGTATCACCACGGCAACAAATGTCTCGGAAAGACCCAGACGTGTAAAGCGGTAAGACTCCATAAGTAACAGCTGATGTGTGAGGTAGAGTGAATAAGAGAAAACTCCGATTGAGGCGCATGTTCGCACCAGCATGGGGGTCTTAATTAATTCCCGCCATCGTTGTTCTGCGATAACCAACCTGTTCAAAATGAAGAAAAAGGCGCTGCCCCAGAGCGGGTGCAGGACCAGCCAGCCCGCACTGTGAAGTGGCTCATGCGACTCGATCACGGGAAGAAGGTAGGTCAAACCCACAGCCGACAGCAGGGCCATGACACCTAGGCTGGTACGACTACACCACTTCGGTAATATGACGATCCCTAACGCAGCTTCCACTGCCAAGGCGCCCAAAGCCCAAGTAAACCAATGCGATGCTGCAGCCTCTGTGACTGGGATATCGAATCCCCACGCGTTCCGGGCTCCCACACTGAAGAGCAACCAAATAACGCGGGTTGCCAGGCAGATGATAAGCGTAGGGCGCCAGCCGAAACGATTTCGCAGAAAAAGAAGCGGGAAATAGGCAAGGTAGAGTTGCTCTTCAACTGCGAGAGTCCAAAACACACCATTTATGCTGTAAACGGTGCGTGAATCCAGGTTATGTAGCATGAAGATGTGTGAGGTAATGTCCCACACGTAGAACGCACTTGCCTGTAACTTTGTTGTAAATCCCGCGACGAGTAGGTAAATAGCGAGCGCGATAAGGTAGGGGGGGTATAGTCTTCTAAACCTTCTCTTCCAGAACGATCGAAAATCAATGGAAGGCTTATCTTCAGTTTTCCGGCGCCGAGCCCATTGCAAGTGAATACAGAATCCGGAAATCACGAAGAACAAAAACACCCCGGCATAGCCGAATGAGGCACCGACCCATAACGGCCCAGCCAGCCAACTCCAAAGTGCGCCTGTTTGCCCGTGTGGCCTATAGCCGACTGCGTGATAGAGGACGACTCCCAACGCTGCAATGCCGCGAAGGGCATCAACGCCACGAAGTCGCTCAGTAGTTTTTACACTAAGAACTCTCAAGCCGGGTCTCTGGTCACCATGGAGGATCAAACAGCTCGCTTACATTGAAATGGCCACCGAAACGGCGGCCAGCAACTCTAAGAAAGATGGTCGGGGCGAGAGGATTCGAACCTCCGACCTCTCGGTCCCAAACCG
>JBDTOI010000015.1:0-42991 GCA_039933315.1 Pyrinomonadaceae bacterium | reverse complement strand
CAGGTAGGACAACCGTATTGTCCACTGCCGCAAACATGTCCGAGCGGCGAATGATCCCCACGCCAGCGCTCAGTTTCCGCGAGACCTGGTAATTGTTCCACAGTGAAAAGGTGTGTTCCGGGACTTGCGCCGCCTGGGCACCGGCTCGCGCCGCTAGCGTGGCGCTGCTAATAAATCCGTCCTGAAAAGCATAGCCTCCGGCCACGTTCCATTTCCTGGTAATGCTTCCGTTCACTCCAAGTTCAAAGCCGTTGGTTCGCTGGCTTCCTGTTTGCGCAATCCGGGTGGGATCGTTCGGGTCGATAGACCTGGTGTTAGTCCGGTCCAAGCGGTAAAGCGCCAGGGTGAGGAACAGAGACCGTCGTACATCGAACTTCGCGCCCACCTCGTAGTTGTTGAACTTCTCCGGCTTAACCTGTTGGGTAATGGAAGTCAGAGAAGAGAATTGGTCCCCCGAGCTGGGCAGAAACGAGACGCTGTAGTTGGCATAGAGCGAAACGGAATCGATTGGCTTGATTACAAGTCCCGCCCGCGGCGAAATCAGGCGATCAATCCGTCGCAGGTGGTCGCCGGTTCGATTGTTCTGGAATTGAAGATCGAAATAATCAAAGCGCACACCGGCAATGAGTTGGATACGTCGCGAGAGCTCGATCTGGTCCTGCACATAGCCGGCGGCAAGATTCGTCGTTACATGATTGTTCGCATCGGTTGCGCTCTGCCGGAAGGTGACAGGCGTGCTGTTGACCGGGTTTACATAAGGGACGAAGATAGAGGTACTACTGTTGTTGAAAAAGCCTGTGTTGCGAAAATTGTGGGTGAGTTGGCGACCCAGCTCAAAGCCGCCCACCAGTTTGTGCCGGGTCCGACCTGTTGCAACTTCGTAGGTGAGGTCCGTCTGGTTGAAGACGTTGCGACGTTTGGTGGCGTTGTTATAAGCAGAAAGGACGACCAGCGTTTTATCCGGCGTGACCGCCCCGGGTACATAGTTCTGGTAATAGCGGTCGTAGTCTCCCAGCAAGGTGCGATTCCGAATGCCCAGGCCGCGCACGTGGTGATCTATCGTGGCCGAGGACAGGTTAACGGTTACCCCAACGCGGCTCTGGTCGGGATTGCCGAAGAAAGTTGTAATTGCTGCATCCGCCGGCCTTCCTCTGAACGAAGGAATGCCCCGATCAGCAACGCGTTTGTCATAGAAGCGTTCGTAGCCCAGGGAGATCCTGGTTTCCGGACCGGGTGCGATTGTGACGGTCGGGTTCACGCCGTAACGTTCCAGGTTTACGAACTTTCTAAAACTCCCGGACTTCTCGTACAAGCCATTTACCCGGAACGCGATCTCGCTGCCAAGAGGCTGATCGAGGTCAGCCGCGAAGCGGCTGTTCCCGAATGAGCCTGCCTGAAACGCCAGCTCGCGCAGGGAGGTGAAACCTGCTTCTTTAGACACTCGGTTCACCACCCCACCGCCGCCGCCGCGGCCAAAGAGCATCGCATTAGGCCCTTTGAGAGCTTCCACGCGTTCGACGTTATAAAGGTCGCGATAATATTGAACGTCGTCGCGGACTCCGTTAAGGAAGAAGTCTGCGCTGGTGCTGTTGCCACGGATAACCAGTTGGTCGCGATTGTTTTCACCCTGATGCGACATAATGCCGGGGACGTAACTCATCACATCGGCAATGCTCTGCATCGATTGATCTCTGATCTGGTCCTTAGTCACCACGGTAATCGATTGTGGAATATCACGTAGCGGTAATAGTGTTTTGGTGACACTGCTGATAGTTCCCGCGTGATAGCCTGCGGCGTCAGTAATGTTGACGGTGGCGCTGGACTGGGCGACCTGCAAAACTATTTCCAGTGCGTCAAAACCATTTTCGCGCGAACGAACTGTTTGCACAGCCGGCGCAAAACCTTCCGCAGCGATCTTCAACGAGTATTCCCCCGAGTACAGCGGTAAGGAGAATTCACCATTCTGATCGGTGAATACCGCACCGCCCTTGCGACCTCCCCTTCCCTCCGCGGTAATTCCGGCGCCGGCGACAACGGCGCGATTCGGGTCAAACACCTTACCGCGCAGCGTAAACTGAAGTCGTCCGACTTGCGCCTGACAGACAAATGATCCCGAGAAAAGTAGAAGGGTGAACAGACAAAAGAAACGACTCGCTACCGCATTTAAAGACACTTGGAATTCTCCTATCCCAGCCAACTGCGCCCGCCGGTAATAGACTAATCAATTTCCCTTAGTTGAAATTGCAATCCGTTTTCAACTAGGCCCGGTAGTATAAGCGGCCAAGGGTCGCGGGTCAACCCGTTTGTCGCTTTTAAGGAAAGAGTGAAGCAGGTGTAATCTCCGTTTGGAATTCGTCATTCAATGCGCTTGCCACCCGGCGCACGGCAGTTCAATCGGCGAGGGGACCTTTTCTGCCCGCAAGATTGGCTGTGCTTGTTTTTTCGCAGCGGTTTACGGTTGCGTTGGAGCCCAAGTAGCCGGAGAATTGCGCGAGATGACTACTAACGAGATGAACATCAAACCGAGTGGCGGATATCCCTGGCGATTGTTTTGGCTATTATTCGTGGCGGCGATTGCGAGCGCGCTCGCCATTGTCCCGGCGGCCCTTGAGTTAATGGTGCCGGTGATGAAAGCTGCCGGGCCGCCGCCGATGCCGCTTCCTTTGCTGATTGTGGTGGGCGTTGTTCAGAATCTTTCTATCATCGGGATAGCAGTAGGCCTCGGTGTCCTTCTGTCGCGCAAGATCGGGCTGAGAGCGCCGCTACTGGAGGGCTGGTTGAATCACGAACCGGTCGCCGCCAAAGCGCGGGCCTCGGCAAAGTCCGGCATCGTGGTGGGGGTACTCGTTGGTGTGGTTGTGCTGGCGGCTCTGCTCGCCCTGGTACCTCGCTTTCCCCAACTCCCCTTCGTTGGGGTATCGCGCATCGCGGTCTGGAAAAGATTTTTGATGTGCTTCTACGGCGGGATTTACGAAGAGATTCTCACCAGATTGTTTTTGCTTTCGCTCTTTGCTTGGGTGGGAATGAAACTCTTTCAAAAAGAAAAGGGCAGGCTCAGCGGACTTAGTTTTTGGCTGGCAAATATCCTGGTCGCCATTCTTTTTGGTTTGGGTCATCTGCCGTCCGCATCGCTCGTAATGCCGATTACCCCGATGGTCGTTGCTGCCGCTCTGCTGTTGAATGGCGTGGCCGGTATCGCATTTGGTTACCTGTACCGGAAACGCGGACTCGAATCAGCAATGATGGCGCACTTCTGCGCTGACTTCGTTGTTTACGTTCTGGGAGTTGCCTTCCTGAGATTCCTACCGTTACATTAATCGCAATGAAATATTGTAGCGTCTGCAAAGAGAAATTTGAGGACACGGTCAGCTTTTGTCCGACCGACGGCGAGGTACTGGAGGACGATCCCTCTTCGCTGGTGGGCACTGTCCTCGACGGGCAATACCAGATCGAATCCATGTTGGGCAAAGGCGGGATGGGCGCAGTCTATGGCGCGCGTCACATCCTGCTGGGCGATCGGGTGGCCATCAAGGTGCTGCCCGCCGAAATGCGCACCAACGCCGAATGGCTGCGGCGCTTTCGCCGTGAAGGACAGGCGGCAAGACGCTTCCGTCATCCCAACGCCGTCATCGTCTATGATCTGCGTACGTCAGCTGACGGGACGATCTACCTCGTTATGGAGTACGTGGAAGGCCACACGCTGGATGCAGAACTGAGAAAGCGTGGGCGCTTTGCACCGGCCGCGGCCTTCGCCGTGCTCGAGCCGATCATGAGTGTGCTTAATGCGGCTCATGCAATGGGTGTGGTGCACCGGGATCTGAAGCCGGAAAACATTATGATCGGCAACGCGACTGCCGGCGGGGAATCCACGATCAAACTCCTGGATCTGGGCATTGCCAAGATGCGCGAGATTGCCGGCGCCGATAGTGGCGGCACCACCGCGCTGACAATGGCGGGTCAGGTGCTGGGCACGCCTTACTACATGTCCCCCGAACAGTGGGGAGAAGTGCCGCGAGACGGTAACGTCGAGATCGACGGGCGGGCAGATCTTTACAGTCTGGGGCTGGTGCTTTACGAGATGGTCTCAGGCAAGCGGCCTTTTGCCAGTCAGACATTGTTCGAGCTGCGCCGTGATCACATTTCAATGACACCCCCGGCTCTGCATGAGTCATTCCCTGATGTGCCGGAAGGCTTTGGTCGCGCTGTCGCCCGGGCCATCGCAAAGGATCGCGCCGACAGGCCGGCGACGGCCGCAGCACTATCCGCGGAGTTAGAGGCCGCCATAGCAAACGCGCCCGCGGGCGGTGAAGCCCGGACCGCGATTACGAATCTGGGACCGATCGCAGCTCCCACCGGGGCGCAGGAGCCTTTGGACACCAACTCGAGCCGCACTGCTCCCACGATTGTTACTATCGATTCACCGGCCGCCACACCTGATGTGCCGCCGCGGCCCGAATACAGATCTAGCGCAACCTTGCCGACGGTCGTTAGCGCGGCGGAGGAAACGTCGCCTGACGTAGAAACGCGAGTGCCGCCTGCTGTGCCGCCATCAAAGCGGAGCGCGCTGCCCCTGATCCTGGGTGCGGTGGTGATCGTGGTCCTGCTGATTGGTGGGGCAGGGGGGTTCCTCTATCTTCAATCAAAACGTAATGCGGCGGCCGAAACAAACGCGAACGCGTCTTCAACGAGCGGTACAGCATCCGCAGATCTCTCCGCGGGGGCGCATGAAATTACGCGCTACTGGCTGGAGGTGGAATCGGAAAAAGGCGTCGCCACGATGACGGCGGGGACGGTGATGGAACTGGACTCAGGCCAGTCGTTCAAATTTCATTTTTCGCCCAGCGAGAATGGGTACCTGTACATTATCGGCCCTGGCAACCAGAACGTACCCTCAGTCTTTCTAACAGCCCGGCCCGATCCGGATTCGGGCTTAAAAACAAACGAGGTCAAGAGCGGTCTCGACTTCAGTTTTCCCAAAGGCGACAAGAAGTGGATAACGCTTGATAAGATGGCAGGCTCTGAGACCTACACCGTAGTGTTTGCTGGTCAGCCGCTGACAGTGCCGGCCTTCTTCGCTAGCCAATCTGTGCGGGCATTATCATCAGAGGAGCAGGCTGAGTTGGCAGCGTTTCGTGACCGGTACAAGGCCAATACCGTGGCGGCTGATACAATAGCGGCAGACGTAATGAGCGCCAGTGGGGCGCAGCCTTTCGTTTCGGTAAAGGTTCCCCAAACAATGCAGGAAGGGGCGCCCGTGATTTTCGATATTCGCATCGAACATAAGTGAACTAATGAGAATCAGTTTTAAAGCAGTGCGCGCTGCCATGTTGCGCACTTTGAAAAAAGAAGGAGTTTCGATGATGCATTCCAGAGTGATTTTGTCATTTGCATTGATTCTTATGCTTTGCGGCCTTGGGGTAAGTTGGGCCCAGGACCAGGGGAGTGAAGAGGTGCGCGGGGCTTTTCTCAGCTCTCGCGAAAAGACCGGGAGCACCAAGCCGCGTAACAGAACGCCACGACGACCAAGCCCCGCAAAGAAAACAAACACCAATTCGAGTACAAATCTGAATACGGGCAAGACCAACGCGAATAACGATTCAGATGGCGGCACGACATCTCCGGGCCCCGCGGCGATTGGACTCGGTTACACGCTTTTCATGCGCGATACCAATGGCGATGCCGTGCGTGTCGATCCCTCAGAAGAGTTTCACACCGGCGAGCGCGTGCGCATCACTCTGGAACCCAATGTCGATGGTTACTTGTACATTTTTCACAGCGAAGGCGATGGCCCGCCGCAGATGATCTTTCCCGACTGGCGCCTCCAGGATGGTGATAACGCGATTGAGGCTCATGTACCTTACGAGGTGCCGGCCAGCTTTGAAAAAGACGAGCGCTTGCGCTGGTTTACCTTCGACTCGAACCCTTCCACTGAACATCTCCATATTGTGGTGACTCGCGAGCCGCTGGCCGATGTCCCCACTGGTGATGCGCTGAAGACTTTCTGTGCGACCAACAAGACGAAGTGTCCATGGAAGCCCGCGCCGGAAATGTGGGCCAAAGTGCAGGAAGCCGCGAAGGCAGATGTCGAAGTAGTGGCCAGCACCAATTACGGGCAGCCGCAAACTGATAAAGAGAAAGTCGCCACCACGCGTGGATTGGGGCTGGACCAGACCGCGCCCGCTCCGTCCGTGATTCGCATGAGCGCTTCAACCAAGGCGCCGGTCCTGGTCACTGTGCTCGACCTGATTCACAAATAAGTGGCACAGACTTCAGTCTGTGAAGCCCCGACCGAACGCAGACCTGCCCCGCCAAATAGGCTAGAGGCGCTGCCGTTCAGCGCTTAGTTCGATGGAGAAGAAATGAAGTTCCAAGCATTTCCAGGCATTTATGTAATCGCCTGCGTCTTAATTCTGATCGGCACGCTGGCTGGTCTCGTTTCAGCCAATAGCCTGAAACCTTCCCCTGAACCGCAACAGACCGATCAAGCCCACGCAGCTCTGCAACAAGGGCGTGCGCTTTTGAAGCAGGGAAAAGCCGATCAAGCTATCGGTTATCTGCAAACCGCGCTCAAACTTTTCACTGATTCGAAGAACACGCGTGGGGTCGCTGCCGCTCAAGATCAACTCGGCGATTTATACTTGCGGCAAGGTCAATACAAGGTTGCACTCGATCACTATCAAAAAGCCTTAGAGGCGTTTCGTGGCGGAGAGATCGGCGATGCGACCACCGGAGCGGCCGCGGGCGCCGCTAACATGGCTGGAGCAACCGCGGGTGCCATGGCTGAAACTGCTGCGACCGCGACTGCCGACAATGGTTTCAACGCCAACCTCATGCTGGCGAAAATTGGCGACACGAATTACCGCCTCGGCGATTTTGCGTCGGCGAGCACCGCATATGCGCAGATGAACGTGCAGAAGCCGGAAGGCGCCGCTGCCAAGGCAACCAGGAGGTTTGGGGGCCTCGGTGGGATTGTGGGCAGCATCTCGACCGGCCAGGTCTCGGTCGCCGCCCCCACCAGCGCCGCGATCAGCTTGTTGGAGGTGACGAAGGAGCTTCAGGAATACCGCGTGGCCGTCGTTTACATGACGTACCAGGTGGGAATGGGACGCATCGAGTTTGCCAACAACAATCTCGATGCTGCGAAGAAACATTTTCAGAATGCGCTCGACGCCGGCAGAGGAAGTCTGCCCGGTATTAGCAACCTCGGACAGACGCGCCGCTTCCGCGCGGCGGCGCGCACCAGCCTGGCCGATGTGGTCCTCAGGCAGGGCAACTACAAAGAGGCCGGCAAACTCTATGCTGACGCCGCCAAAGGAGCGAGGGAAGACAAGCGTCTTGATCTGATATGGCCCGCGCAAAAGGGCGCCGGTCGTAGCAATTGGCTATTGGCAGCGCAGGAGAGGGATCCAAAGAAAGCCCTCTCGCTAAGGGAGTCGGCCCTCGCCAGTTACCGCGAGGCCATAGCCACTATCGAAACTCTACGTTCGGGCAGTCTGCGCGCAGACGAATCGCGCACCACATTCCTCGCCACCACAAAAGATGTTTTCGATGAAGCGGCCAGCGCGCTGGCTGAGATGGCGCTTTTGAATGCGCCTGCGGCGGGTGCTCCACTCGCCGGCAAAGCACTTGATTATGCTGCGGAAGCTTTCAAGGTAACGGAGGAAGGGCGCGCGCGTTCGTTGTTGGACATGTTGAGCGAGACCAATGCGCAGGTAACTGCGGGAGTGCCCGCCAACCTGCTGCAGAGCAAGCAGGAGAATCTGAACCGGCAACAGGAAATAGCACAGGCCTTAACCGGTATCAATCTCTCCGCCGACGATCAAAAGAAGAAGCCCTCGGACCTGGAGAACGAGCTCGACAAATTACAGACAGAGTTTGACGCCATCGAGAACCAGATTCGCACAGCCAGTCCACGTTACGCGGCGTTGACCGCCGCCCAGCCTCTTTCGCTGGCCGAAGTTCAGCAAAAGGTGCTGGACGAGGGTACGGTGCTGTTGGAATACAGCCTGGGCCGCGACGCGTCATATCTTTGGGCCGTAAGCCCTGCGAGCGTTTTTGTCTATAAGTTGCCGGCAAGAAGCGAGGTTGACAGGCTGGCGACGGAACTACGGGCGCAGCTAATTCCTTCGAAGTTGCAAAGGCGAATCGTGGGCATTGATGTGGTAGCGGATCAACAGCGCGGCCTGGGACTGGCCGCCGACGGCACGGCTGCGGACGTAAGCGCTTTCGCGGCGGCTTCCAATGCGCTTTACAAGGTCGCGGTCGAACCGGCTGCTCCTTTGGTAGGTGAGAAACGGCTGCTGGTAGTGGCTGACGGCGCTCTTAATTACGTGCCGTTCGAAGCGCTGGTCAAGTCGACGGAGGGTGCGGATTACGCGGCGCTGGCTTATCTGGTTAAGACAAACGAAATCATCTATGCGCCGTCGGCTTCTGTGGTCGCGGCGATTAGACAGCAGCCGAACCGCACGGCGACGAAAAGCTTTCTGCTGGTGGCCGACCCCGTGTTCAACCAGAACGATCCACGCGCCAAAGGATCGCCTGCCGGTAGCGCTCAGGGCGCCGCAGGAACCCGTGGACTCGGGCTGGAGAGTGCCGTGGAGGACGTCGCCGGTGAGGCGGCGACCGAGGCGTCGGATGCCAAGGGGTTTCAACTGGCCCGCCTTAGTGGCACGCGAACGGAAGCCGAGCAGATTTCACTATTGGTGAAAAAGTCTGGTGGACAATCCGATGTCTGGCTCGATCTAAAAGCCAGCGAGGACGAGGTGAAGGCGCGCGACATTCAATCCTACGGAGTGATTCACGTGGCGACCCACGGGCTGCTAAATGCCGAGCGACCGCAGTTCACCGGTTTGGTGCTTTCACTCGTGGGAAACAAAAACAACGACGGCTTTCTGCGTACTGACGAAGTCTTCAACATGAACGTGGGCGCGCACCTGGTAATGCTTTCCGCCTGCGAGACTGGTCTGGGAAAAGAGAAACGCGGTGAAGGCGTGATTGGATTGACGCGAGCCTTCATGTACGCGGGCGCCCCTACGGTGGGCGTCAGCCTCTGGTCGGTTGCGGACAGATCGACGGCGGAGTTGATGACGGATTTTTACCGGCGCTTACTTGGCGCGTCTGCCGCCCCGTCATCCGGCAGCGCAAAGGCATCTCCAGCGGCAGCCCTGCGAGATGCCCAGTTAGCGATGATCTCAGGCAAAAGGTACAGCGCGCCGTTCTACTGGGCGCCCTTCGTTCTCATCGGCGACTGGCGGTAAAGAGGGTATCGGCCATGGGATGCCGGGTGTCAGAAAAACCCGACACCCAATAACTGACACCCGGCACCCCACACCCTCCTACTGGCCTCCAAGTTGCTAATCTCTCCTGCGCAGTACCAAAGAATCTCCAAAACAATACAAACATGGTTCTGCATATCGCAGACCTCCGGTTGAATGTACGAATTCATAACAACCATCGCCATCCGGAGGAAGTTGGTGGAAACAGCCATAGGCGCGGCGCGCGCCAAGCACGCTCGCGCAGACTTGCTTTAAGTTTTACTAAACCTCGCGGAATTTCCCGCGAGGTGTCTTGTTCACGTTCGCGAAAGTCAGGGAGGTAGGAACTATGGGTCTATTCGATAAAATGTTCGGACGCGGAGCATCCGAATCCGAGCAGCAACAGGGAGCACAGCAACGCTTCAACGAACTCAAACAAAAGTATCAGTCAGTACTGAATCTGGCTGATCAGCAACACATACAGTTTCAGAACCTGCATGTTCAGGACAACAAGCTCTTCATCAGAGCCACTGCGCCGTCGGAGGATGCGAAGAACAAGTTCTGGGATCAAATCAAGCTCGCGAATCCCAACGCGGACGATATTACGGCTGAGATCAGCGTCGATGAGAGTCGCGCGATGGGGGCAGCTGCCGGCGGGGGTCAAGGTGGGGGGCAGAGCTACACCGTTAAATCCGGCGACACACTTTCGAAGATCAGCAAACAGTTCTACGGCGATGCGAATGAATACATGAGGATCTTCTACGCGAATCGCGATCAGCTGAAGGATCCGGACAAGATCCAGGTGGGACAGCAGCTGGCTGTGCCTCCGGATGACGACAAATAGTCAGTCAAATCTAAATCCCATGCGAGCCGCGAAGTCTTGTTACTTTGCGGCTCGTTGGTTTTTCAGTACCAGGTCACGGCTTTGGACGAATCAGAGGCCGTAGGCTAATATCAAAACAGAGGTTACAAGCATGAACAATCACTTCGCCAACATCGCCGACACGAAACAACTGGAAGACTTGATAAAACAGTCTGCTGAGGCGCCGGTGGTTGTCTTTAAGCACAGTACGGCGTGTCCCGTCAGCGCGGGTGCTTATGAAGAAATGTCGGCGGTGACGGTCCCGGTCAATATCGTCATCGTTCAGGAAGCTCGCGATGTTTCGAATCAGATTGAGCAGGTTACCGACGTGGAGCATCACTCGCCGCAGGTGATAGTGCTGCGAAATGGCAAAGCCGTTTGGAACGCTTCGCATTGGAAGATTAAGGCGGAAAACGTAGAAGAGGCCGTCCGGCAGGCAGGGTAGCCCAAGCAGAAGCCCGACCGTCAGGGAGGGTTTAAGGAAGAGGTCAGAGATCAGAAGTCAGAGGTCAGAGGGAGCA
The DNA here is from genome assembly GCA_039933315.1 of Pyrinomonadaceae bacterium. GTDB lineage: Bacteria > Acidobacteriota > Blastocatellia > Pyrinomonadales > Pyrinomonadaceae > DASXRU01. Next base: position 32,354 of record JBDTOI010000015.1, on the reverse strand, counting down.
CGCTGTGTTGCCTTTGCTGACCTCCGACGTCTGACCTCTCGTTCTTATGAGTGATGTGGCGATTCAGGGGCGGATAGCGATTGAGCCGCGTGAGATCATGCAGGAAGGGAATGCCGGCCTGCGGATTACATGGGCGGACGAACGGGTCTGTCACTTTCAGGCTGCGACACTCCGGCGCGCGTGTCCGTGTGCCCAATGTGTAAATGAGTGGACCGGCCAGCGCACACTGAGACCGGAAACGATTTCGGAAGAAGTCGAAATCAGGGACCTTTCGATCGTCGGTCGTTACGCTTTAAACTTCAAGTGGAGCGACGGCCACGAAACGGGCATTTACAGCTTTCGCTATCTCCGCGATTTATGTGAAGCAGAGCCGAGAAGGCAGTAGGCGGTAGGCAGACGGCAGAAAGCTGAAGCCCCGACCGTCAGGGTGGGCTCACAGTAGATAGGAAGCCAGAGCAGCAATGGAAGAAAAAGATTTCTTTAACGAGCGACAGGAAATGAAGCGGGCCTCGTTCAGTTGTCCGCATTGCCGCCAGCGCGGCGATTACGAAGTACGTTGGTTGACCCGAACTAAGAAGCAGGCGTTGCCGCGGGGCGCCAATGAGCGGGACCGCGCCCGGTTTGCCAACTCTCGCGACTACATGGTGCGCATAGACGACATGCTCGCCTGCAAGAGCTGCCGCAAACGGTTCGATATTCCGAATTCCCAATCGGTAGTCTTCATTTGACAGCTTACGCTTCGTTGTAACCAGACGGAAAGTGTCACCCTTCCCGCCTCCTGACATCTGTCGGATTAATCGTTCAGTTCCCGCAAGGGTATCGTGAAGGGATCCCTCCATTTCCCGTGCGTTTTGCCAAAGGAGGCCGGATTCTCCGTGGCTTGGCGGTTGCTCAGTTCCGTAATAGGCAAGCGTGCCCATTCCCAGGTAAGAGGTTAAGCATGCAAGTAGAAGAATTCGCCGGGGCCAGCAAAACCAACACTTCACTACTGTCGCCGATGGAGCGGCGAATGATCCGCATTGTGCTGCCGCGAATACCGCAGTGGCTCGAGACCCAGCACCTGACAATGCTTACGCTTCTCTGGTCGGGGCTAATTGTGGGGTTCAGTTACCTGGCAGCGACTAACAGCAAATGGCTGTGGGCCGTCTCGCTCATGATTTCGTTTCAATACTTAACCGACTACTTCGACGGCAAGGTGGGAAAATATCGCAACACAGGGCTGTTCAAGTGGGGCTTTTACATGGACCACCTGCTGGACTATGTCTTTCTTTGTTCCGTGGTCATTGGCTATGCCCTGATCCTGCCCCTGACCTCGCGTTATCATCTACTGCTGATACTGGCGGTGTACGCCGGGTTCATGGTTAACGCATTCCTCACCTTCGCAGCCACTGAAGAATTCAACATTAGCTTTTTGAAGCTGGGCCCGACCGAGTTTCGGCTCTCCCTGGTGGTAATCAATACTCTGCTGATTCTGTTTGGAACGCGCGCCATGAGGAACGCCTTGCCGTACGTGGCTGGGTTTTCGCTTCTGGCATTGTGTGGGATTGTTTACAAGACTCAGAAGCGAATCTGGATGAAGGACATGGAGCATAAGGCCCGGTTAACTTCCCTGTAGGCTCTGCCGGGGTTAAAAGTTTTATGCACGCCGGGTGGCCCAATTGCCCCTGAAACTGCGCGCTAGTCAGTGAGGCATATTTAGGGTCTGTCAGAACCGCCTGCGGTAGCGGGCGGGCCCTATTGATTGCGGGTTGCGGATTGCTGAATCCGGATTAGAGATATTTAGGTTTTTCCCCGCAATCGTAAATCGTTTGCCCGCCCGCTACCGCAGGCGGTTCTGACATGGCATCGCTTTTGCAAGAATACACAGCGAAGCCGTTCTGAGAACTGAAACCGAACATACCGGGAACTTTTGAACGCAGATTTCGTTACAGTGGGGTAAGTAATCAGTAAACAAAGAGTAGGTAAGAACAGAGCAAATCATCATGTCTGAGAAGAAAGTCATCAGAATCGTAAAGCGCGAAGAGCGCAAGAACCCGAAAGCCAGCGCGGGCAAAGTTAAGTCTGCCGGCGAGACGGCGCAGCAGGCTGCGCGCGAAATGGTGAACACGGTCACCAATTGGGTTAGTGAATTTCAACAGAAGCGGCGGGCTGAAACCCAGGCGCTTGCCAAACTCATTAACGATCCCGCCTAGCCATCTCCTGCAAAAGAATTATGGCGCCTTGAACGGTCAAATCGTTGACAGCGATTGCCGCGGGCGATAGCATGCCCGGCATTCCCGGTAGCAAGTGAAATGAAAGCGTCTCGTCGCAAACAAGCCAGAAAAACTGCTGCCCGCCCCGTCTTCAGTTCAATTCGCAAACCGTTGGCTCCTCCAGGCCACCCGCTGGCGCATGCCAAGCCGGACGAGAAAGCCCGCCCCGCCGAGCGCAAAGCGAAACACAAGCGCCGGCCAGAAACGGCGGAGGAAGATTAATGAGCGTCCCCAGCCAGAAAACCGGCGAAACCAAAGTTGTAGGTGAAACCTTTTTAGCGAAGGCCAGAGATCTCTTAGGGTCGGACTATTGGCCCAAGATCGAACGCTCGTTGGAGATCGTCAGCGACGAGCAGGTTTGGTGGCGATCGCACGACGAGTCGAACAGCATCGGAAATCTAATGCTGCATCTCAGCGGCAACGCGCGGCAGTGGATCGTTAGCGGGGTAGGTGGCGCGAATAGCGTTCGCGATCGCCCGCAGGAGTTCGCTGAGCGCTCGCTGATCCCCAGGGATGAATTGATCAAACAATTGCGGGAGACGCTGGCTGATGTCGATGAAGTGCTGCGACGACTCGATCCGGCGACTCTGCTGGAACGAAGGACGATTCAGGGCTCCGACGTCACTTTGCTGGAAGCCATCTTTCACGTGGTGGAGCATTTCTCCATGCACACGGGACAAATTATTCTGCTGGCCAAGATGCTGACGGGAAGCGATCTGGCTTTCTATGATTTTTCTTCGGGCGCGCCCAGGCATTCCTGGGAACGTAAACCTGGTGAATAACCAACAACCCTGGCCCACTGCGCACGTGCTATATCCACGCGAGGCTGAACTGCCTCTACAATTTCTTCAGGCTGGCCAGCACTGACTTAACAACGTCCTGGGCCTCGCCGCGCATACCCTTTATCACCTTCGCCTGTTTCACTACTTCGCTCAAAGTATCAAGCGCGCGATCCGGATTCCTGCGGGCCGAGACAGTATGATCCAGCATCGCCAGCACACCCTGCCCGGCGGAAAGTTGGGCAGGTCGCCAGCGGGCACCTTTTTTATACGTGGTCAGGATGACGAGGCCCACCGGCAACGGATGTTTGCCGGCGACTCCCCCGAAGCTCTCCACCGGATAATCCGTTTGCGAGTAGTTTTCACCTTCCCGGATCGAGATAGGCTTAGCGTACGGATGGACCCGGCCGCGTGAATCCAGCACGGCATACTCGTCGGAGTAATAGACCGCTCCGGCGCGAATGAATTCCGCCGTTAAGGAGCTTTTGCCGCCCAGACTGCGGGCGGGCATGATGATGGCCCGGTTCGCCACCGCCACCACGCCGGCGTGAACAAAGACTCTGCGAGTGCTCATTTCCGCGACGTAGAGACGAAGGCTCGACTCCAGGCGATCGAAGAGGATGCCGGGATCTTCCGCTCGCGCAATCTCAACCTCATTTTCATACAAGATGTGGAAGGAATGGGCCCCGGCACGGCCCATTACGATGGAGTACAATCGCTCCACCGCGAGCGAGGCAGCCGGTTTCCAGCCCAATGGGAGAAACGATGGAATTGCCTGCAGAGCTTTAGCCGAATTAGTGCGTATGCCAACGCGGACACCGTAGGCGTTGATCGATAGACCGCCGGCCCAACGATAACTGTTCGCCTTGTCCGTAACAGCGGATTTTAGATAGGGTAACTTTGCCGGCGGCAAGACAGTCTCCTGAGCGGCTTGATCAAAGATTAGATTTCACATTCAGCACGTTGTCAAACCAGGCAGTTAGCGCTATGTTCCAGAGCCCTTCCTGACGGTCGGGCTTCTGCCGTTTTGTCTCGAACAGAATCATGCGTAATATATTCTTGATTGTAACCAGAGTTGAGGAGGATTGCCTCGGATGACTTACATTGTTGCGAAACCATGCGTCAACTGTCGCTACACAGATTGTGCGCTGGTATGTCCCGTTGAGGCGTTTCATCTGGATGATGACATGCTCGTGATCCATCCCGATACCTGCATCGACTGTGATGCCTGTGTGCCGGAGTGTCCTGTCGAAGCAGTCTTTGCTGAAGACAAGTTGCCCGGCGAATGGGCCAGTTATACGCAGATCAATGCGGAGAGAGCTTTTAGCGGACTGCCGACGATCAACGTGCGCCTGGAACCGCTCTGTCAAAGTTAATGAAGAAGCGCACCAAACATCTTCTTAGTGGCCTGGCGATCGCTGCCGGCGCAGCGGGAACAGTCGGCGCTATATTATTAAAGAAGAGCGCCGGGAAAGAACGTGGGCCACGAGTCCGTTCCAAAGAACACGACGTCTGGGCGCGTCCGGGGATGCGGGTAGTCTTTCGCGCCGAGCTCATGCCGGGCCAGGATTCATCGACCAGAACTTTTCGGGTGACGGAGCTGTTGCCCAGTGGCCGCGTATTGCTCGATGGCGTTGCGGGGGAACACAACGAGAAAGAATTTGAGGCAGTCCGGTTCTGACCCGGAGCATTTACCACTCGTAAACCTGGCCGGGATCCATCGCGCGCAATTTGGGAATGTTCAGGGCGGCCAGTTCCTTTAAAAGAACTTCGCGGAAAGCGGCTTTGAGGTGTACCGCTAGAATATCCATGCCATTGTGAGTCAGTTTTTGTAGCTCATGGCTGAGCGAAGCGGGAGTTAAATGTTTCGACACCGCCGCCAGCTGGTGCATCGCATTCGGGAAAGAGGCCTCGATCAGAATAGCGTCGAGCTTTGGCGTGCGATTGATCAGGGTCCAGAGTTCATCGGTTTCCGCGGTATCAGAGCTAAACGCTACAGTCGATTTTCCATCGGAGACTAACAATCCTACCGTAGGAACAATGTGGTTGACCCTCACCGCAGTCACCCGCAGGTGGGCCACACCAAATTCTTCACCCAGGCGAATCGGAACATACTCCATCACGCGTCCCTTGCTGTTTTCCAGCTGGGAGAAGCGCGGGTAAACGCTGCCGTTGAACACATCGCGCTCAAGTGAATCGATAACTTCCTGGGTGGCGTGAATATGGATCGGCTGGTCCAATTCGGCAAACAGGTCGTCAACAAAAATGGGCAAGCTGGCGATATGGTCCATGTGGGGATGCGTGACAATGACGTCGCGCACAGTGCGGCGCTGCGCGTTGCTGAGCGCAATGGCGATGCTGCCGGCATCCACGGCCACTCGATCGTCAATGAGGAAACAGGTCAGACGCTGTTCCAGAGTGGCGCGTCCCTTTTCATCAAACGAACTGGGTAAGAGTTGAATCTTCAAGGCAAGTCCAGTAATTGTGCTGGCGAATCAGCGATTAGTATAAGGCATTAAGATCAAAAGTCGCGAGGATTTATTCTTGAGACTGGGCTAGTGCGATTGCAGTCGCCGGCTCAGATCTTGCAGCATTTGCAGGTACTCCGCTTCTCTTTCATGGGCCGGTTGCTCGCCGCTGGCAACTCCCCTGGCCGTGCGACTGCGATGAAAGGCGAGCTCGCTGGCTATCTGGTTGTAATGCATGCGGTCCCGCCAGGCGCGATATCCGCGAGAGGTGAGCGCATTCATCGAGGACCCCATGCGGCCGCGAACACTACAGAGGCGCTCATAATCCTGCGGGCTGACCATACCGCGCTGATAATCTGCGTACAAATGCTCGCGCACCACATTGCCCTCACGGCGCCAGCCAAAATAAACCACCATCAACGTGGCGATCAGAACGGGCACCATAAGAATGAGATATGTGATGAGTAAGCCTAACCCGCCGAAGATGACGGCGGAACCGTTCCACGCGGCGTGCAGGAATATCGCCAGCAGGAAGCCGGCAAGTGGCGCGATCAATTTTATAGCGCTGCTTTTCGACTGGCGCGCCCAGCCGAGTCCGATTCCAGTCATGCTGGTAAACAGTGGGTGAGAAAAAGGAGCGAGCGTCCCACGCACGATTATGGTTCCACCCAGGGTACCATCCAACATTGCCTTGCCGTAATACTGAATGTTCTCAGTCATGGCAAACCCCAGGCCCACCATGCCGGCATAGACGATGCCGTCAAGAATTCCATCAAACTCGTCCTTCTTCCAGAAGAAGAAAATGAAAAGTATGAGGGCCTTGGCAGTCTCCTCCACAATGGGAGCGGAGATAACGGCGGCAAAAGCTGCCCCAACGTTCTTATCGTTGGTCGCAATCGTGACAAAGATTCCGCCGGCCGTGTTCAGAATGAAGGCAATGAATACCGCCACCAGCGCGCCCCAAAAGAAAGCTGTGGCCAGCATCCACATAGGCTCGCTCTCATAACGGTCAATCCACAGGATGAGCATTACGTAAAAGGGGACGGGCAGCGTCGCGACTAACATGCCCACGATAAGTCCAGCCGGACCCGTTTCCACCCCGATCAGAAGCAGTAGCAGCAACCCCAGTAACGCGGCGGTCATGCAGGCAAACATGGCCAGCACAACTTTCATCGCACTTCTGCGACCCGGAGTGCCGGGCCGCCGCGTAGGAGGTGCATTCTGTACGTAAGGATTATTAATCATCAGCTGGAGAACCTGCGCGTCAGACTAACGAAAGCGGGTTGATCCCCACAAGCATAATCGATACCAGCATCGGTGGGTTCGCTTCGCCGGAGATGGAAATGCATCTGTCGATTCCTCAGCGCGCGCAGGTTAAGGCCCGGCCGCCGTCAATCGAATAGGTTGCGCCGGTGATCCACCCGGCCCGATCCGATGCCAGGAATAGAATCAGTTCCGCGACTTCGTTTGCGTCACCTACACGTCCCAACGGGTGGGTTGTTTTGGAGTGCTCAAGAAACGCAGTGTAATCGGCTGCGCTCATACCGCCGCGGCGATGGATCTCAGTAACTACTACGCCGGGGTTCACTGCGTTCACGCGAATCCCTTTGGGAGCAAGTTCGAGCGCAGCACAACGTGTCAGCTGATCAACGGCCGCCTTTGAAACGCAATAGGCCAGTACTCCGGGAAATGATCTGAGCCCGGCAACACTCGAAAGATTGACTATGTTGCCACGGCTCTTTGCCAAATAAGGTACGGCCAGATTCATTTGCTGAAAGACTGAGCGGACATTGATATTCATCATGCTGTCCCAGTCGGCCAGCGAAGTAGTTTCGATGCTGCCCGACTTAATTATTCCCGCAGCGTTGACCAGCACATCCAGACCACCGAACCGTTCCGCGGAGGCCTCGACGACACGTTCAGCTTCGCCTTCAACCGCCAGATCGGCATAACTGGCAAACACCTCACCGCCTGCGGTTGTGATTGTTTCAGTTACTTCCTGCAAAGCTGCGAGGTTCCTGCCCACGATGGCCACGCGGGCGCCGGCTTGGGAGAATCGGAGTGCCGTGGCCCGTCCGATTCCGGAAGTCGCGCCGGTGACCAGTACGATTTTTCCCTTAAGTGCGTCGTCCACTTCGGAACAGCCTTCCTCTCAGGATGTTAAGCGCATCACCGGGTTGAATCACATCCAGGCCCTCTGGATTTATTCGAGCAAGGTCAACACATATTGACAGAAACCGGAGAAGTTGAGTATTAAGCTTTATCATAAAAAAGCGCGGCCAGTCAGATTTTTATTAGCAGCACGGGGGGCAGGATCAGCGCTCTAGCCGGCTGTCATGCGACCGTCCGGTAGCGGTCGGGGGACAACTTAAAAGGAAGAATAATTGGGTTTCGAGCCGCCACCAGAGCCTCCTTTGAAAGGAGCTCGGCCACCGACTGGATCCGGTGCCTTTCCTGCCTATCGACCTATGGCGCGACCCCGCGTGCCTTCCACCTCGGCTTATCTGGTCGCCGCTGGTGCTGCGGCCGCTGCGCTTTTCTTTATCTTGTGGTGGATGTTGCTGAGTGGCGGCGATGAAGCTCCCTGGGTGCCCGCTGGTTTGGCCGCCAGCGTTGTGATGCTGGTGGCGGTAGCAGCTCGTGAAGTTGTCATGCGCCGCACCTGGTCGCGTCACCTGCTCGATCAGAGCCGGTATGAAGAGCGAACCAGAGCGCCGCAAAGAAGGACGAGCAGTGGGGGGTTGCGTTCGCCCACTGTGCACGCCGCAGTACTGCGCACATTGCAAAAGCATTCGTCGGAAGCCAATGCCCCGGGTGCTTTACCTGAAGCTCATCTGGAGGCATATCGCCTGTGCCAGGAGTATCTGGTGCGCAACGAACGGGCCCTGGCTGCGCCAACCCTTCATGCCGAAAGCCTGCTTGCATTGCGCACCGGCCAGGAGCGCGTCAGGGCCCTTCAGAAACAGCACTTGCTTAACTGGGCCAAAGGGACTTCGCGAGCCCTGACCCATGAAGCCCAACAGCGAGTTCGGCTTTCTGACAAGACAGAAACTGCGATGCGCGCCATCGATTGCATTGATGCGGCGCTCAAGATTTACCCCAACGAACCGGAGTTGAACGAGTCAGTAGACGCGGTACAAGAGTTCCTGGTCTCGGTAAAGGTGGCCCACTGGATCGAGTTGGCTGAGCGCTCGGCGTTCAAAGGTCATTATCGCCGCGCCATTGACCGTTACCGCGACGCGTTGTTTTATTTGACGCGGGGAAGCGTGGATGAAAATATGAGGGCCGCCACAGCAGAGAAAATAGGCCGCGAGATAGAATTGTTGCGTGCTAAGCTGAAAACCGACAAGAATATAGAGAAAGATCGCCAGCCAGCTGCGTCGGCCGCTGAGGAAAACCCAAAAGAATGATTTCACCCCGCTGCCCTAAGTGCAGGAGTTCACGCGTTCGTCGCGGCTACAGGCCTACTATTTGGCTGCTACGGCTATTTGGCATCCATAATCTTTTATGCGATCATTGCAACCTCTTATTCAGAGGTTTTGCCGTGCCCGGTACGATCCGGAAACACAATAAGAAGAAGAGCACCGCACGGCATTAATATCCTTCCCGACCCGGGGAGGCTATTGCTTTGTGCGAGACTCAGTTTGCAATAGATTTTCTTTACTGTCTGAGGTGCGAAATGAAAGTTAAGACCAAAACATCCATCTTTACCATTGCGGCTTTCCTCATAACCCTGGTGCTCGTTCTTGGTCACGAAGTGGTGCAACCACCCGCCGCGGCCCAGAGCTCTGCTGTAGATGTACAGGGGGTGAGAGATTATTTGCTGGGACCCGGCGACGTTGTTGACGTGCGCGTTTTCGGGCAACCGGAGATGAACACGATTGCCGAAGTTGATAGCGACGGCAACCTCAGCTCGCTGCCGTTTCTGGATCCCATTCCGGCGAAGTGTCGCACAGAGAAGCAGGTGCAAAAAGACATTGCCACAGCTTATGCGAAGTACCTCAAGAACGCGCAAATCAGCGTAAGGATTACGGAACGAAAGAGCCGTCCCCCGGCGACGCTCTTTGGCGCCGTGCGCACGCCCAGCCAGTTGCTGATGCTGAGAGCCGTCCGGCTCAATGAGTTGATTTCCAAGGGTGGGGGTTTCACAGAGCGCGCCAGCGGAACGATTCAAATACTGCACACGGAACCGGTCATGTGCCCCGCGCCGGGAGAGGAAGGCGACGCGCTTCCAATTGATACCTTGAAAGTTCCTATTAACCTCATCAAGATTGGCGACCTGCTGGCTAATAAGCCGGGCGCTAATCCCGTCATTCGGCCGGGAGACTATATCCAGGTAACTGAGGCGGAGCCGGTCTATATCACCGGGAGTGTAGCAACGCCGCAGGGGATTTATATGCGCGACCAGTTAACTCTTGGGGTGGCCCTGGCAATGGTTGGTGGCGTGAGGAAAGAGGCGAAACAGAACGACGTTCTTATCTCGCGTCTGAAAAACGGTTCGAATGAGCGCGAGTTGATTCACGTGGATTACGCTGCCATTAAGAAGAATCAAAAGCCTGACGTTTTGTTGAAGGCCTATGATGTGATCGAAGTAGGAGAGTCCAGTCCTTTTTCCGGCGGGCGTTTGGCCTCGACTATGTTGGGTATGTTTACGCAAGCAATAAACACCGCGGGAAGCGCTTTACCGATGAGGGTGCTTTACTAGGCTGGGAAAACCCGCCGGTTCATAAAAGGTTGGCTCCATGAGTGCCAGCCTTTTATTGTTGTCATGATCGCGTATGCGTCCTGTTTATTGCCCTGGCGGTCGGTTGAAAGGATAGAAGAATGAGTCAAAGGTTAGCTATAGCGGCCCGCAAGCGAAGGCGTTTAATAACTTATGCCTGGGTGGCTGCCCTCGCATTGGGAACGATTGTACTCATTTATAAAGAGCAAACGGCGCTGCTTTACATCCTGGCGACGTTGGGCGTAACCGCGCTTCTCGTCATAGTAGCAGTGGCCGACCTGGGCAATAATAAGGACCTGTCCGGAACTCCCACCGGCGCTGATCCTTCACTCGAAGAAGCCAGGGGAAGTGCCGCGTCGCGGTCGCGATCACGTTCCGGTGGCGCTCGCTGAAGCTGTGCCACCGTCTGATCTTTGTTACTGCCATGATGCAACTCAATCAACTTTCGAAGTGTTCGCGATCATTGAATCGGGTTGCCGGGTTTGCGATTCGCCCCTTTGCTGGAACGGAAGTTAAGGCTCAATTCTGAAGCTCTTGAAGCAAATCTTTCGTGAAAATCGACTGTTTACTTTTGGTTGAAATTCCATATCGACTTGTGCATAATCATCGCGCGTCAGACTCTTTGCTCGACTCCCCGTTGGGCGAGGTCAGACGAAGTGGTCGCGGGTGGGGTGAGGACACACGTGGCCTTAGGGTGAGGGCTGTGGGAGGCCCTCGCCCGCTTTTTTGTCTGGTGAACAACTGACGATGCGACTCTCGACTCGCAGCACAGCAAGCATTCCTGACCAGCCCTCTAATCAGCGTACAACTCGACGACTAAGGATATTGGGAGAAGATTCAGGTGGGATTCTATCCGGAGTCCCTCCGCAGTACCGGCGCGCGCGGCCACACGCGCGGCCCGATAAAGGGCGCCGAGCTCGATGCTCCGGGCCTTTGATTTTTTTCTCCAGGTGAACGTCAGAACATGCCGTTAGCCTCGTTAAAGCGCTTTCTAGTTGGCAGCCCTATCCGCACCGAACGTCTGGCGCACGAGCGACTTTCCAAAAGGATCGCCCTGGCGATTTTTTCTTCGGACGCCCTTTCTTCCACCGCTTACGCTACCGAACAAATCCTGCTGGTGCTGGCCGCCGCTTTCGTTTACGGTCAGGCGAACCCCTTTAGCAAAGTTATCCCGATTTCGATCGCCATCGCCGGCTTGCTGGTGGTTGTCGCCATTAGCTACCGGCAAACCATCTTCACCTATCCCACCGGTGGGGGGGCCTATATCGTCGCCAAGGAGAACCTGGGAACGCTGCCCGGCCTGGTCGCCGGCGCGGCGCTGCTGGTTGACTATGTGCTCACGGTGTCGGTGTCGGTTGCCGCCGGAGTTGAGGCCATAACCTCAGCGATGGTGGACACCCGTTTTGCCTGGTTCATCGATCACCGGGTCGCGCTTTGTCTCGTTTTCATTGCCTTCATAACCGTGGCCAATTTGCGGGGCGTACGCGAGTCTGGCAGCGTCTTCGCAGCTCCCACCTACGCCTTTGTGGCCAGCATGCTGTTCATGATTGCGTGGGGCCTGGTGCGCTACTGGATGGATCCGGGTCTCGTTCCCAGCCCCAACGACGCTGACATAAAAATAGCTGAGGGATACGTGCCCCAGAACCTCGATCTCTTCCTCTTGCTGGGAGCATTTTCCAACGGATGTGCTGCCTTGACCGGAATAGAAGCTATTTCCAATGGCGTCACGGCCTTCAAACCGCCGGAGGCGAAGAATGCGGCGACTACGCTTACCTGGATGGCGGCGCTCCTGATCACGATGTTTATTGGCACCAGTGTACTGGCTTATTACTACCACGTTCATCCGAAGGCGCACGAAACTGTTATCTCGCAATTTGCCAGGATGATTTTTGTGGGACCTTTAGGCTGGTTCTATTATGTGGTGCAGGCCACCACTGCAATGATCCTGATCCTGGCGGCAAATACCGCCTTCGCCGGCTTTCCCCGTCTCTCATCGATGCTGGCCCAGGATCGCTTCCTGCCGCGGCAATTCGCCAGCCTCGGAGATCGGCTGGTCTTTTCTAACGGCATCGTGATTCTGGCTGTTTTCTCCGGCGTGCTGGTTTGGGCTTTTCGCGGGGATACAAGCCGGCTGATTCCCCTCTATGCTGTCGGCGTCTTTCTCTCTTTCACTCTTTCGCAAACTGGAATGGTCGTGCACTGGTGGAAAGAAGGAGCCGCCGAGCGCGCTAAGGCCCGTCTGGCAAAAACGGAAACGGAGGCGCAGTTAGCAGCAATCGAAAGCACCGATACTGCCGGCGCAGCAAAAGCCACCGCCCCGCAGGTGGGGAGACACCAGCGCCGCGGACCGGATAACACTTCGCACTGGCGAAAGTCAATTCTGATCAACGGCCTCGGAGCGACTGTTACCTTTGTGGTGTTAATGGTATTCATCGCCACCAAATTTGTTCATGGCGCCTGGCTCGTGGTCGTCTTGATTCCGTTGCTGGTTGTAATGTTTCTCCGCATTCATAGTCACTACCTGGAGGTGGCGAAACAGCTTTCGACTGCCGGTCTGGAGCAGTTGCGTCCCATTCACCACGAAGTGATCGTGCCGATTTCGGGTATCCATCGCGGGGTGATCGCGGCGCTGGAATACGCGAAGTCGATTGCGCCCAATCATGTGACCGCGGTTTACATCAATCTTGATGAAGAATCGACGCGCAAGTTGCGGGAGAAGTGGGAACAGTGGGGCTCGGGCGTCAACCTGGTCGTGCTGGCCTCGCCTTATCGCTCGCTGGTGCGCCCACTGCTCAATTACATCGACCGGGTAAAGCGCAGATCTCAGGGCGATGTGGTGACCATCATCTTGCCTGAGTTCGTGCCGGCCAAGTGGTGGCAGAACCTGCTGCACAACCAAAACTCGCTGGTGCTAAAGGGTGCTTTGTTATTCCGAAAGGGAATTGTAGTGACGAACGTGCCCTATCATCTCGAGCACTAAAAGAGCGGGCGTTCCACTGTTAGTTCATGCTATCCGGAGTTTTGCCGGCGAGGAAACAAGATCGGCAATATACGGGGCGGCCCTGTGAGGGATAGAAGGGCACGGTAGTTTGCTGACCGCATTGCGCGCAGGTAACTGTGACTTCGATGCGCTGCCTGACTCCTGACGCCTGGGCTGCGGTGATCGCGGCCAGCCGGTCGTTTTTGGCCTGCTTGCAGGGCTTGCAACGCTTGGGTTCGTTTGTCAGTCCTTTGTCGTGAAAAAAGACCTGTTCACCCGAAGTCCATATGAAATTCTCGCCACAATCGACGCAGTTGATTGTGCGATCTTGAAACTCTCCTGATGTTTGATTCAGGTTGGCATCTGCCCCAAACTCTGACATGGAACCCTCCCAGGTGCGCGTTAGAACGCAGCGAATAGAGATAAGGTGGGTAGCTTATGCTCGAATCGTTCGGCGATCTGGCGAGGATGACCGCAAAACGTATCTAGTGGCTGGTTGGGAAGCCTCAACCATGAAGCGACAGCCGCGTGATTCGGATTATCTACTATGTCAAAATTGTGTCAAGGGCTGACGGCCGTAGTTTAAGATCAGCGGAAGGTTTTGTTTTGCTGCGCAACCAGCAAAGAGGCGCGAAAATGAGGATTTTGATTGTCGGATCCGGCGGCCGAGAACACGCCATTGCCTGGGCTCTCAACAAAAGCTCATCATCTGGATTGAAGCTGTTTTGCACCCCGGGCAACGCGGGCATCGCGCAGGTAGCCGAATGTGTTCCGGTTAATGCGACTGACATCCCACGGTTAGCGCAGCTGGCGCAGGAGAAACTCATCGACCTTACCTTTGTCGGCGGAGAAACAACTCTGGCGGCCGGCATAGTCGATGACTTTGAAGCGCGCGGCCTTTCCATAATAGGGCCGAAGATCAACGCGGCCCGACTCGAGTCCAGTAAGGCGTTTGCCAAGGATTTCATGGCGCGCCATAAAATCCCTACCGCAACTTACAGGGTCGCGGATACTGCTGCCGAAGCAATAGCGGTTCTTAAGAGCGGGGAGTTTGGGCCCTGGGATTCTCCGGTAGTAATCAAAGCTGACGGCCTGGCCGGGGGAAAAGGCGTGGTAGTTGCCGCATCACATGATGTGGCGGCAAAAGCAATCGAAGACCTCATGGTCGCCAAAACTATGGGACCTGAGGCTGCCCGGCGCGTTGTAATTGAGGAGGCTCTGAGCGGCCCCGAAGTATCACTCTTACTTTTCAGCGACGGGCGCGACTTTGCGTTGATGCCGGCTGCACGTGATCACAAACGCATCGGTGAGAATGATACGGGCCCCAACACCGGCGGCATGGGTGTGATCACAGACGAGAGCGTGCTTGATTCCAAAATGCTGTCACGCATTCTCGCGGAAATAGTTGAGCCGACTTTGGCAGGCGCGCGTCTTGAAGGCTTCGCCTTTTGCGGCCTGCTCTTCATCGGCGTAATGCTGACTCCGGCGGGCCCCCGCGTGCTCGAATACAATGTGCGCTTTGGTGATCCGGAAGCGCAGGCGATTCTGGTGCGTTTGCAGTCGCCGCTGTTGGATATTCTGGAAGCGATGCGGCATAAGCAATTGGGCAAAGCAAAGCCGCAATGGCTGGCCGGAGCTTCCGCCTGCGTCGTGCTGGCGGCCCGCGGCTATCCTGAACACCCGGAGACGGGGGCCCGCATAGAGGGCCTCGACCGGGCAGCTGCCCGCGAAAGACTTGAAATATTTCATGCCGGCACCAGCCGGACCGCCGATGGTGACTGGCTAACTGCCGGCGGGCGCGTTTTGGGTGTCACAGCTAACGGAGACACGCTGAATCTCGCCCTGAGGCGCTGCTATGACGCAGTGGGAGACATCCAATGGGATGGAATGCAGTATCGGCGTGACATCGGGAAGCAGTAAGCAGTAAGCAGGAGGCAGGAGGCCGACAATGGTGAGCAATAGGCAGAGGGCGCTTGGTTTTCCTGCCGTCTGCCTCCTGCCGTCTGCCTCCTGCCTTCTGATATACTCAGCCCAACCTTTCATTGGAAGCTGCAACCGTTTGCGGGGAACGTGCGTACATCGTTAGGGAAATGGTTGTGCTCTGTCAGAACCTGGAGGATTTCCAGGTTCAACGAAATACCACCCAATTGCTGGAGGAATGACTGAAATGGGACTTGGGAGCAGACTTAAGCGCTCTTTACGCGCGCTTTTTGGCGGCATCATTGAACACACTGAAGATCCGGAGCTCATTCTTCAGCAAACCATTCGAGACATGCGCGACCGCGTGCCGGAGTTGAACAATTCCGTCGCCCAGGTCATGGCCACGGAAAAGTTGCTGGCTAAGAATAAAGAGCGGCTGGAATCCCAGGTGGTAGATCTCGATTCGAAGATCAAAGCCTCCGTCAAGATGGGCCGCGATGATATTGCCACGGCCTATATCGGCCAGCTGCAACAGGCACAACTGGACTTGCTGAAGACAGGACAACAATTCGAACACTCCGCCCTGGCTTCCAAACAAGCCCTTAAGGCGCGTGACAATTATGTCCTGCAGATGCAGCGCCGCACCGCGGAGGCCATGCAGCTAATCAATCAGTCAAAGCAAGCCAAGCTGCAGGAGCAACTGGCCCAGACGATGGAATCGTTTCAACTGGGCGACGACGCTTCCACCTTCAATGAAATGCGCGACAAGATAGACCGCCGTGCGGCAGCTGCCGAAGCCAAGATGCAACTCGGCGCCGCTTCGGTGGACACGCAGATGCAGGACATCGAGCGCGAGGCGATGGATATGCAGCTGCAGGACAAGTTGCTGGCGTACAAGCGGGAGATGGGCCTGCTGCCCGCCGCCACAGGTTCCGCAGCCCAGCAGGCGCTGCCGGCCGAAGGCGAGACCCAGGTGGCCTCACCGAACCGGGTCATGGAGCGAGAGAATTCGTAGCCGTCCTTCGGGGCGTTTTTAATCAGCCATGGAGTTACCCAAGCTCGATCTCAAATACCTGAAAGAGGCTATCAAAGAGCCGCTCAACTTTTGGGGCATTTTAGGTTTTGGCATGGGCGCCGCCTACTTTCAGGATGTCACCCCGCTGGTTGCCGCCCTCGGTGCGGAAGCCGTATATTTAGTCACTGTGCCAGCCTCCTCTTTCTACCGTCGTCTGGTTGATCGCCGCGAAAAGGAACGCGCGCGCAAGCTGCGCGAGAGCCAGCGTGAGGCGTTGATTAAGCGTTTCGATCCGCGCGAGCGCGAGGCAGTGGAGTATCTGCGCTGGATGAAGAACCAGATCTATTCGAACTATAGAAAATTCACCGCCAGTAAGCAGATTCCCTCCAACATACTCAGCCTGGACGAGCGCTGGGAAGACTTTGTTGACCTGCTCGACATTTATCGCCGGCGCAAGAACCATCTGCGCGCTACCAATCGCCAGGCGGTGCAGAACCAACTCAAACAAGCCGAACACGCGGTGGAGAATTCTCCCGACGAGCGCGCCCGGCGCGTGCAGCAGGCCAATCTGGAAATACTCCGACGGCGGGTCGCCGCCTTCACCGATATCGAGCGTTCCGTCAAGCTTGTCGAAGGCCAACTGCAATCAATCGAAAACTTTTTCGGTCTGGTAAACGATCAGGTGGTCACGCTGCCCACCCCGGAAAGAGTTTCCATGTTGGACTTCGAACAGCTTAGCGATTCAATTGCCATGACGAAGCAAATGCTCGAAGAAACCTCCGATACCTTCGCCGCCCTGGACAGTCATAACCGCCAAATTGGCAACTACGAACTGCTGCTTTCCGGCGGCACGCCCGGCAAATAGCCGGGAGAATTCCCCCTCCGATTCCAGTCGAAATTTTTCCTAAAAGTTTTTTCTAAACGGAGCAGAGATTTCGCCGCTGCGCACATCCAAAAAGAGCGCAAGGCCGATCAGAATTCTGCCCTTAAGGGGCGAGTTAACAGTAAGTTACAAGTTAAGGTGAGGTCTCAAGAAACACACTATAAAGCGCTGAATAAAAAGATACCCACAAGATATTGACATCGGCCCGCGGGCGGGTGTATAGTCCGCTTCGCTTGGGACGAGGCGGGATTGCAGCGGAATGCGAAGGGGGTTTTCATCGCCTTCTGCCGGGATTTTCGTCGCTTCGAATAAGCCAGCCGCAGTATCCGCATCACAGCTGAGAGAGGCGTTTTGGGCCCGACCCGCGCCGATCTTTTTTGACGCCCCACAACTTTTCGCTCGCGCACCCCGGGCGCGAGAAAGGCATAGAAAGATGAGCGCAGCCATGGGCCCGAAAGCTTCTATTGAAAACGTACCCCCTTCTTTCGCACCCGCAAAAACCACCACTCCTCCGCTGGGGTTAAATGCACGACGTGTGATCAGTAAGCGTTACTCCCTGAGAGATGCGCAGGGAAGATCGCTGGAAGAGTGGACCGATATAGTCAGGCGGGTCGTTGGTCATGTCTCGCTTGCCGAAACTGAATCAGAAAAGCGGGATGAGTTCTTTACTACCATGTCGGCAGTTATGCTCAGCCGGGAGTTTGTGCCGAACACGCCGTGTCTGGTTAACGCCGGCAAGGCGAACGGTCAGTTGGCTGCCTGCTTCGTGCTGGATGTGCCCGATTCGATCGCGGGCATAATGAAGACAGCCACGGATGCCGCGATCATTCACCAGACTGGCGGCGGCACTGGTTTTACTTTTGAGAAACTGCGCCCCAGCGGTGGCATGGTGCGTTCGACACATGGAGTGGCCAGCGGGCCCGTGTCGTTCATGAACATTTTCAACACCACCACCGATACGGTGAAGCAGGGCGGGGTGCGTCGCGGCGCAAACATGGGGATGATGCGCGTCACGCACCCGGACGTTCTGCGTTTCATTCACGCGAAGAATGATCAGCACTCGCTGACCAATTTCAATATCTCGGTGAATGTTACCGACACTTTTCTCGATGCGGTAGATCGCGGCGAGTGGTTTCAGTTGGAATTTGAAGGCAACCCCTGGACTGAGCCGATTTACGATCCGGTCAGAGACGGAGACTACGTTGTCTATCGCCGGTCGGACGGATCGGTGGTGTCATTCCCCGATCGCGCGTCTTTCCTTACGGCCAACCTTGCCAATTGCACTCTGGAAGAGCCGCCGCGGCCGGGCATGGTTTTCGCGCTGGACATCTGGAACCGGATCGTCGCCAGCGCCCATAAGTATGCCGAACCCGGCATCGCCTTCATCGATGAGGTCAACCGGCACAATCACATGATGAAGTCGATGGGGCCGATCATGTCATGCAACCCATGTGGCGAGCAGTTTCTGCACTTCTCCAACTCCTGCAACCTGGGCTCAATCGATGTGAACAAGTTTTTTGACGCGGAGCGGCGTCTGGATTGGGACCGCCTGCGGGAAGTGACTCATCTGTGCACTCGCTTTCTCGACAACGTGATAGACACTTGCGCGTGGCCGCTGCCGGAAATCAATGACGTTGTGAAACGAACGCGTCCGCTGGGCCTGGGAATAATGGGGTTTGCCGATCTTTGTTTGAACCTGCAGATTACCTACGGCTCACCGGCATCGATCGACTTGATGGACGAGGTGATGGGTTTTGTGCGACGCGAGGCCTGGGTGGAAAGCCTGCGCCTGGGCGCGGAACGCGGCACCTTCCCCGAGCTCGAGCCGAATCGCGAAGCTTATTCCGATTTTCTCTATAACCAGATTGGCATTCCGCTGGATACGCCGCTGACGCCGCGTAACTACGAAGTGACCACCATCGCACCGACCGGGACTATCTCGCTGGTGGCGGAAACCTCCTCGGGAGTTGAGCCCAACTTCTCCTGGGCCTACGTGCGCAAAGACACGCTGGGCACGCGCACCTACGTGCACACGCTGGCGGCAGAGGCTCTGGGAATCGAAGTCGATCAGACCGATCAGCAGTCTATCGACGAAGCGGCAACCTATGTCTGCGAGCACGAAAGTGAACTGCCGCCGTATTTCATTTCCGCCATGTCGATCAGCGCCGAACAGCACGTGCATGTGCTGGCAGCGGCGCAACGCAATGTGGACAACAGCGTCTCCAAGACCTGCAACGGGGCCGTGAACGACACGGTGGAATCCGTCGATGCGCTTTATCGTCTGGGCCGCCAGCTGGGTTGCAAAGCCGTCAGTTATTATCGCGACGGTTCGCGCGACAATCAGGTGCTGACTTCGATGGTTAAGGCTGAGGGGAAGCCAGCCGCCGCGGTGGAGATGGAAGTGTTGGATGATCCGCCGGCCACGCACGCTGATGCCGCCCATGTGACTACGGTCGGGGCCGATGCAGAGGTTTTAGCGCATCAGCAAATACAGGCCGATACAGCGGCCTCAGCCCAAGCAGAAGCCCGACCGTCAGGGAGGGCGCAGGACACCCGGATCGAACGCCCGCGCGAGCTTAGCGGCGCCACCTGGCAAATTCCCTTCGATGGCCAGAACCTTTACGTCACCGTAAATCACGATGGCCAGATGATCCAGGAAGTCTTTGCCACCGGCCCCATCAGTGGCGGTGTTGGCCTGCTGGCTTCGAAGATGCTGCGCGGCGGCTTCGACGCTGCCGAAGTAGCCTACAGTCTCAACAAAGTCACCGGCACCCACGCGGTCTGGTTCAACGAACGCCTGCTGACTTCACCCGAGCAAGCCGTCGCCGAATGCGTGATGATCACCAACCGGCGTTTGCAGAACCATCCCGACTCGGCTCGCGCCTTCGCCAAACAGCAGCAAACGCCCACTCCCGTGACCGGCGCCATCATGAGCTCCATGATCGGCATCTGCCCCGAATGCAAGGGCCAACTCGAACACGCCAGCGGCTGCGACTTCTGTCGCGATTGCGGCTTTTCGAAGTGTAAGTGAAAGCGAGGAGCAGCTCCAATTTAGAAATAAACCGCCGCGATCGTTCGCGGCGGTTTATTTTTAAGGTTAATCAATTTTGGCTTGCTGACCGGCATCCTCGAGCGGCTGGCTTGCGGTCGTCAATGGCCTCTTAGCAGTTGGTAATAACCGGTGACGCCGTTGAGGACGTATTGGACGGCGAGGGCGGCTAGAACTATGCCCATTACGCGGGTGGCGATGTGGACGCCGCCTTCGCCTACCAGGCGGATCAGGCGGGCGCCGAGGTACAACGCGACGAAGGAGACCAGGAAGACTGTCGCGACCGCGATGCCTATGGCGACGAGCTTCTTCATATCGCCGCCTGTCTGCGAAGTCAGCAGAAGAATGGTGGCGATTGCGCCGGGGCCGGATAGCAGGGGCATGGCCAGCGGGAATACGGAAATGTCATGGCCTACTGAGCCGCGCTCTTTTGGTTCCGGGGCCTGCAGTCCACCGCGCTGGCCGAACAACATCGGCATGGCCGCGACGAACAAAAGTATTCCACCGCTGATTGAGAAGGCGTGCACGGTGACGCCCAGGTACGAGAGCACGGCCCGACCGGCGATGAGGAAGAAGAGGGCGACGCCAAAGGCGATCAGGACGGCGCGGATCAGTATCGCTCTTCGACGTCCGGGGGATTCGTCCTTGGTTAGCGCGACGTAGATGGGCACCACGCCGGGCGGGTCAACCACCACCAGCAAAGTCACGAATGCTGCTAAACCAAATCTGACAAAGTCCTGATCCATTTCGGGAAACAATAGTACAGAACCAAGAATGTTAGCGAGTGAATGCTCAACTATTTCGAGGGCGGTGGCAGAGCGAAGCGGCGACACCGCTTTGGATTTTCTTCTAAGAGTCTGAGATCTGAAATTTAGGATTTCAAGAAAGGAAAACCAAAGCGCCGTCGCCGCTTCGCTCTGCCGGCGCACTCCAAATTAGGCCCTTGAAGGGGCTAGCGGCCTCGTTTTTGCCTAATTTGTCTTTGAGGCTGTCAAATGTACTGATCCCGATCAGTTTGCGCCTCGAAGACTGTTATGAATACCGAAAACGTAACACCAGTTTCCGACGAACTGTCGTCGCCGCGCTTTGACACGCTGGCGACGAATAGGGCGCACCCTGTTGTTCCACTCAGTAATACTTCGCAAGGTATGCGGGGCCGGGGCGGCTTGCTCTCAGGGATACGACACGCTCGGCCGGCGGTTCTGGTGGTCGCTGCAATACTGGCAACGGTGATCGTGGCGGCAGCGACTGCAATCTATAAACATCAGCAGTCCGCACTAGTGACGGGCTCCGCGCAGGGAGTAGATTCAAATGCGCCCGCGGTCATTCTCCCAGCTGAAATCAGCAACCCAGTCCCCGAACCGCTAAGACGTGCCAACGTTCGATCGACATCAATTCCTTTACGAAGAGTGGAAGAACCGGCAGGTAGAGCGGAAGTATTAGGGACGATCCGTCAGATTCTGCAAGAGCGATCTCGATCACGTGGCGAGCGCGAAGAAAAGAACGACCGTCGAGGGAAGCAGGGCGATAAGCATGGCGGCAAGAATAAGCGCGGCGGCCAAGATGGCGACGATCATTGAAGAGCCCGCCACCCGCAGGTAACAGGCTCTTCAACATGCCCGGGCTCTAACCTTCTCTCAATCGTTAAGCTGCGAAAAAATGATGGCCAGCGCCAGGACCACGGCGCCGACACCTACCCCGACGCCGATGGCGACGTTCCGGGCCATCGAGTGGCCCTTGTTGGCCTGGACCCTGCTGACATCCGCATAGCGAATGGTGGTTGGCGTATCGGTCTTTCGATCGCGCAGAACAAACTCATTCTCGTCCGCCCGGGCGATGTAGCCTTTCAGCTTCGTGCCGTTGTTGAGCGTGATGGTTGCTTTGGCTTTGGCCCCTATTCCAAGCTTCGCCACTTGGATCTTAACCTGCTCAATAGCTGGTTGCTGATTTGCTGGCGTTGAGGCCAGGGCCGGCTGGGCGCAGACGCCAATCAGAAGCAAACCAGAAAGTAACAGCGATAGATAAGTTTTCAGCATTATGTTCTCCTCAATTTGTCATCGCGATCTCTGCGGCCAAAGAGCGGCCTAAGTTTTTTCTAACAGTGAGCGTAGTGGCAACGATGATGCCATGGCTCATTAGCTGATTTGGGTGGGTAAAAGCCGGTTATCAGAAAGCGCTTCCCGCTTCTGAGTCCAGGTAGTGCAACAACAGTCCGACAGGCGAATGGTGAATCTTGGTTGAGAATCATGGACACGGGAAATGGGGAGGAGTGTTGTCCTGGAAGTCAGTAGTCACCAGCGCGGCGGTTTCACGCAAAGGCGCTAAGAAAAGAAAGACAGAAGGCGCAAAGAGTAGAGCGGTTTCTCCCGGCTGTATTTGACATACGCGCACCGTTAGCGTAGGGTGGCTATCGAACCGAGACCAGCTAACTCCCTTCTCAGCCCTTCTGGGATCATCCAGACCATCTGAAATCCACAGCTCAACTACTACCAAGTTAGAATCATTTGTCATTATCAGGTTTGTTGTATGTCTGCCCCCCGTCTGCTGGAAATGAGCAGATAACGGTGCTGGTACATCTACAGGCCGGCAGTTTCAGAGTCTAAACCTCGGCGTGATCGCCAAGTTGCGCGCGCGCGAGAACTCTGAACTTGAGAAACGATGAAGGAGATAGAAGCACAAAGTATGACAACGAAAATCACACCATTACATGATCGAGTGATCGTGAAGCGCATTGAAGAAGGCGAGCAGATTCGCGGCGGCATCATCATCCCGGACACTGCGAAAGAAAAACCGCAGGAGGGTGAGGTGGTTGCGGCCGGAGAAGGAAAATATAAGGAAGACGGAACGCGCCAGCCGTTAGATGTTAAGGCCGGCGACCGCGTGCTGTTTGGTAAATACACCAGTTCGGAGATCAAGCTGGACGGCCAGGAGCTTTTGATAATGCGCGAAGACGAGATTCTGGGAATCATTACGCGCGCCGGAACGGCCGCCGGTGGCAAGAAAAGCGGCAAATAGTTTTGAGCCACAGATGAGCACGGAAACACACAGATCCAACCCATTTCAGTCTACCGGTATCCGTGTCCTTCTGTGTTTATCTGTGGCTGAAATATTCCTGGGTTAACAGACAGTTTTAAGTTGGAGAAAAGAAGAAAATTATGGCAAAGCAAATAATTCATGGCGAAGAATCGCGAGCGGCAATTTTGCGGGGAGTTAATCAACTGGCCGACGCAGTGAAAATTACACTGGGTCCCAAAGGGCGCAACGTCATTCTCGATAAGAAGTATGGCAGCCCCACGATAACCAAAGACGGCGTCACCGTGGCGAAAGAGATCGATCTCAAAGACGCCACCGAGAACATGGGAGCGCAGATGGTGCGCGAGGTAGCGTCAAAGACCAGCGATGTCGCCGGCGATGGCACCACCACTGCAACTGTGCTGGCCCAGGCGATTTTCCGCGAAGGTGTGAAAACCGTCGCCGCCGGGGCAAACCCGATGGCCCTGAAACGTGGCATTGAAAAAGCGGTAGAGCGCGCCACCACCGAGATCAAGAAGCTGTCCAAGCCGGTCAAGGGCGACATGATTGCGCAGGTCGGAACCATCTCGGCCAATGGCGATCACGCCATCGGCGAGTTGATTGCCGAGGCCATGGACAAGGTGGGCAAGGACGGCGTTATCACCGTCGAAGACTCAAACACCATGGAGACGAACCTGGAATTCGTCGAAGGAATGCAATTCGATCGCGGCTACCTCTCTCCTTACTTCGTTACTGACGTGGAAAAGATGGCAGCCGTCCTCGAGGATCCAGTCATTCTCATTAGCGAGAAGAAGATATCTTCGATGAGAGACATGCTGCCCATTCTCGAGCAGGTGGCCAAGCTGGGCAAACCAATTCTGATCATCGCGGAAGATGTCGAAGGCGAAGCCCTGGCGACGCTGGTAGTGAATAAGTTGCGCGGCACGATCAACGTTGCGGCGGTTAAGGCGCCCGGCTTTGGCGATCGTCGCAAGGCGTTGCTCGAAGACATTGGCATCCTCACCGGCGGAAAAGTGATTAGCGAAGACCTGGGCATAAAACTCGAGAACGTCAAAATCGAGGACCTGGGACGCGCCAAGAGAGTGACCATCGACAAAGAAAACACCACGATTATCGATGGCGCCGGCGATGTTAACGATCTCAAAGGCCGCGTGAAAACGCTCAAGGCCCAAATCGAGGACAGCTCGTCAGATTACGATCGGGAGAAACTGCAGGAGCGCCTGGCGAAACTCGTCGGCGGGGTCGCAGTGATTCGGGTCGGCGCAGCCACTGAGACCGAGCTCAAAGAAAAGAAGGCCCGCGTCGAGGATGCCATGAACGCAACCCGGGCGGCGGTAGAAGAAGGAATCGTGGCCGGCGGCGGCGTGGCCCTGCTGCGCGCAGCGAAGGCGCTGGAGAAGTTCAAAGTATTTACCACGGATGAAGACGGCAACACCACGGGCGACCCGGATGAACAGATCGGGGTCACTATCGTTAAGCGTGCTTTGGAAGAGCCAATGCGTCAGATAGTACAGAACGCAGGCGAAGAGGGCGCAGTGATTGTCGAGAAAGTGCGTCGCGACAAGAACCCTAACTTTGGGTACAACGCCGCGACGGAAAATTTTGAGGACCTTGTAGAGGCGGGGATTATCGATCCCGCGAAAGTCACGCGCTGCGCGTTGCAAAACGCTGCATCAATTGCGGGCTTAATGCTTACAACGGAAGCCCTCATTGCTGAGCTACAGGACGATGACCAGCCCCGGGCAATACCCGGCGGCATGGGCATGTGATCCTTGGCAAAATTGGGAGGCTGAGAAGCTTCTGTTGACTCCCACAGGGGAAAAGGTAAGAGACTTATGACTATGAAACTTTATGTTGGTAATCTCGCGTTCGAAACGTCGAGCACTGAGCTGCAGACCTTGTTCGCGACCGCGGGCACAGTCGAAAGCGTGTCCTTGATCGAAGATCGCGAAACGGGTCGCTCACGCGGCTTTGGCTTTGTCGAAATGTCGACGAAAGAAGAGGGCGCGGCGGCGATTGAGAAATTCAATGGCCAGGAACTGGGCGGACGCGCGCTGAACGTGAATGAGGCCAAGCCCCGCGAAGATCGCGGTGGTGGTGGTCGCAACGGCGGCGGTGGCTCGCGCTACTAGTTCGCAGCACAGTAGTATGATAAAAGGCGTTTCCGATTATTCGGAGGCGCCTTTTTCGTGTACGGGGAAGAGAATTAGCCGCGGATTTACGCGGATAAACGCGGATTAGAAGAAAAGAAGCAAGCAAGACATGTCTACGTTCTTAGATCCGCCTTTTCTTCCTTTGAGTTGCGTTTTGAGCCCTCCCTGACGGTCGGGCTTCTGCTTACGAAATCCAATTGGCCCGGCGGCAACGTAACTACGCTGTCTAAGCTCTAAACAGTCAGCGGAGGTTTCATTAATGAATAGACGTTACTTTATTTCAGCGGGCATAACCCTGGGGGCAGCAGCGGCATTGGCGAGGTTGCCGATGGTGTCCGCGTCTTTTTTGCAGGATGCCAGGAGTCAGAGCGACGCCAGGACCCCCGGTACGAAAGGAATCAAGAAAGTGAGCAAGACAGATGAAGAGTGGAAACGTATTTTAACTTCCGAGCAGTACCACGTGACCCGGCAGAAGGGAACTGAAGCACCTTATTCGAGTCCGCTTAATGAGAATCACGAGCGCGGTATTTTTGAATGCGTGGGTTGCGGACTGCCCTTGTTCAGCTCGAAGAATAAGTTTGACTCAGGTACGGGCTGGCCGAGCTTCTGGGCGCCAATTGCCAAGGAGAACGTGCACGAGGAAGTCGATAACAGTCTGACCCAAACACGGACCGAGGTGGAGTGCGCGAGATGCGATTCGCATCTGGGACATGTTTTTGATGACGGCCCGAAGCCTACTGGCCTGCGCTACTGCATGAACGGCGCGGCGCTGAAGTTTGTGAAAGACAAAGGCTAACCGCGCTGTCAGAAAAGACGACTATCCACAGATTACGCAGACTCAAACCTTTGACATTAGGCAGAGTCTCCCATCCGTCTCAAGGTCTTTCTAATCTGCGTAATCTGTGAAATCTATGGATAGTCCTCCATTAAAGATTCGCCGCGACCGGTTGTTCATTGCTCGTCACACCGTCGGATTTTTTCTTCCTCAGAACTGCCGCGGAAATCAGGCTTATGATTAACCCAATCGGGAACGGCTCCGTGAACGTGAGCGCGGCGTTGGTCAGGGGGTTGTCGAACATCGCCTTCATGTCCTTCATTTGTTGCACCGTTGCCTCAACCTGCTGGGCGTTGGCGCCTGATGCCTTTGCCTTCTCAACTGCATAAGCCGTGTACTTATCTGCGAAGTCAGGCATGAAATTGAAATAGATAATTTCCCAGGTAATGACATAGAAGACGCAGGAGATGAGGGTAATCAGAATGCCGACCGCTACGGCCCGGCCAAAGGTAATCCTGCCCCCGCCTACATTTTCGCGATACGAGCGAATGCCAAAAAACACCAGCATGAACGAAAGAACAATGCCGGTGTAGCCAACGATCACGCCTTTGTCAAAACCGATCCTGTCTATGAACGGCACCGTGGCCAGCATCATCGCCGCCGACACGACTCCCGAAATCAGCCCGAAAGTTAAAACTGTTTTCTTCATGGTTGCTCTCCTAAGAAAAGGGTTTCGAACACGGGCAAACTACTTTGCCGGGTCAGGTTTGTCGTCATACTTTCGGATGATTTCGCGGGTGAATCGAGAAAATACTACTTTAGTTGTGGGCCAACAGGGGCGTTTCTCTGGTTAGTCATTAACCAGCGTGGCGTGTGAAGCGACGGCTTGCCATTTGCCGTCGCGCTGGGCAAAGACGTCTGTGAAGCGGAGCGAAACGTCGAAAGGCTCGCCCCGATATTCGCCGGCCGCATGAGTTCTCCCGGTCACGACTGCCCAGTCTCCGAACGTCCTTACCTTGATATCGTCAATTTTACCCAACGTGATCTTCCGCTCGGGGTCGCCGAATGATTCCGCTAATACTTCAGCTTTAGTCCGCACGCGCCCGGTAGCATCGATGACGCTCCAGTCGTCTGCCAGTACTTGCTTATGAAAAGAGGGGTCGCCCGCTACCCAGGCCGCAGCCAGCCGTTCCTGAATACGGCTAAGTTCAACGGTGGCGTCGTCGTTTGGGTCCGTTGCACTCATGTCATTCAAATTCAGGGAATGAGCCCGAGTTCCTTGCCCATTTGCACTGCCTGAGTTCGTCGTCTGGCGCTTAGCTTGTCAAACAGACGGCTGGAGTGGGTCTTGACCGTGTTCTCACTTACAAACAGCTTCTCGGCAATCTCCCGATTACTTAAGCCCTTCGCTATTAGCTCCAGTATTTCCAGTTCGCGCCCGGTTACTCCCAATTCCCTCAGTCTCGTGTCGTTTCTCGTGAATGGTTGGGAAGCGAGGACGAGAACCTCTTTGACGACGACTAGTTCCTTTTTCCTGGTAAGCTTTAGCCCGATCCAGATACCCAGCGCCGCAAACACTAGCGCAGTTAATCCGCCGTAAATCTCCACGGAATGCTCCACGACGAGGAATCGGTATTCGACCAGCTTGAGCAGTACAATTAGCAGGCCGCCGCCGAGACCGTAGAACAGACCGTAGATAAGAATGGGCTTCTTCACCTGGGTTCAGTGAAACTATCTGTTGTTAGGCAGGACATGTTACCTGAAATGGAGCGGAGTTAACCAACTCTCAATTAGGGAGTGCGAATTTTAAGAATAGGTTTAGACAGGGTTTACAAGATTCACAGGATTAAGCCAATAAGAAACCGGGACAAGTGAGCCTTGTCCCGGTTTCTTTCTATCCCTGTAAATCGTGTGAATCCTGTCTAAATCTCTAAACTGACTTAGCTGTTTCTGACAGGTGTGCGATGGCTGAAATCAATTCATTCGGCTCGACTGGCTTGGGCACAAACAGATTGAAACCGGCAGCAAGGGCCCGCGTTCTATCCGCGACCCGCACATAAGAGGTCAGGGCTAAGGCCGGAGTCTGCTTCCCATTTTTCTCGTCCATTGCCCGCAGTTTCTCGATTAACACATATCCGTCTTCATTCGGCATTCCCAGATCGGAGACCAGCACGTCCGGCTCATACCACTGGAGCACTTCTACTGCTTCGGCAACGGAAGAAGCCTCCTGGACCTGGGCCTTTTGTTCGCCCAGAAGAACGGAAAGTATCTGGAGAGTGTCCGGGTCGTCGTCAACCAGGAGCACTTGCACATTTTCGAGTGAAGGAAGCGAGTCAGGCTGACGCTCAACTAGTTCAGCCAACCGCATGCTGTTCGCGACACTGCTACGGCTCTTACCGTGTTTCTGATCCGCTGCCTGAGGAAGGTTTATGGTAAACGTTGCCCCCTGTCCATCGCCGGCGCTGTCAGCCTGCACTGAACCGCCGTGCAGCTCCACCAGGTGCTTCGCAATGGCCAACCCCAAACCTAATCCGCCGTGCATGCGGGTGGGCGTGCCATCAGCCTGCCGGAATCGATCGAAGACAAAAGGAAGGAAATCAGGATTGATACCGCAGCCGGTATCGGTCACACGAATCTGTACGAAGGGATCCGCGCGCTCCAGTCGTACGGCGACGCGCCCGCCCGACGGCGTAAACTTGATGGCGTTTGAAATCAGGTTCCAAACTACCTGTTGCAAGCGGCTGGCGTCTCCCACCGTGCGCCGGGCCGAAGGATCCAGGGTTACTTCCAACTTGATGCCCTTGGAGTCGGCTGCCAGTTGTACGGAATCAATCGCCGCATTGATGACGGCGGCCACATCGACCGGCCCGACGTTGAGCCGGAGCTTGCCCATGATCATCCGCGACACGTCCAGAATATCTTCGACTAGTTGGGCCTGGGCCTTGGCGTTGCGGTCGATGGTTTCGACTGCGCGAGCCAACGTAACTTCATCGAGTTTGCCCTTTCGCAACATGTGCGACCAGCCCATGATTGCCGTCAAGGGAGTGCGCAATTCATGGGAAACCGTCGCCAGAAACTCGTCCTTCATGCGATTGGCGCTTTCGGCTTCGGCACGTGCTGCCTGTTCGCGGGCCAGGAGTCGTTCCAGTTCCGCCTCGGCTCGCTTGCGCTCAGTAATGTCGCGCGCGATTTTTGAAGCTGCGATCACCTTGCCGCTGCTGTCTCTTATGGGCGAGACGGTCAGGGAAACATTCACGGGACGTCCGTCCTTTGTCACTCGCACAGTTTCGTAGTGGTCGATGAGTTCTCCGCGGCGCAGCCTGTCAAGAATAGCGGGTTCCTCGTCTATTCTCTCGGGTGGGATCAGAATAGTAACCGGCTTCCCAATAACCTCTTCCGCGCGGTAGCCGAAGATTCGCTCGGCGCCTTCGTTCCAGCTCAGGATCTCGCCATTCAGATTTTTACTGATAATCCCGTCCGCGGAGGACGTAACGATGGCGGCCAGGTGCAAGCTCGCTTCCTCTGCCCGCTTCCGATCCGTAATATCCCGGGTGAAGCATCGTGTGTGCATGAATTCGCCATTTTCCCAATATACGTTTGAGGATATAAGAACATGTCGAATCGAACCGTCCTTTGCCTTAAGCCGGGCCTCGTGACTATGTAATTCCTCACCGCGGCTGAGTTGCTCCAGAATGTCTCTAATTACTTCCTGGTCGGCGTGAAACTCAGCCACATGATGACCGATATACTCTTCGCGCGAGTACCCCAGAAGTTCCATTTCGGAGCGGTTGGCCCACTTGATGAGGCCGTCCTTTCCCACCCAGTGCATGCCCAGGGCGGCGTTCTCGATGAAATCAGTGAGCTCTGCCTCGCGCTGTCCCAGCGCCTCTTGTGCCCGTTTACGTTCGACGATCTCGCCTTCCAGCGATCTGGCTTTCTGCTGCAACCGCAGAACTGCGCGGAGACGTTCATCGGGACTAGAGAGCGTTGAGTAGCTCTCAGCCGGAATTACCCGGGAGTGCGAGGTACACACGCCACCGAGCGGCTCTGTGAAGTTCTCACCATCCAGTGCATTCATGGGGTAGGCGCAGAAGAGGGAGAAGGAATGGTTCTTTTGCAATTCGTTCCACAACTCTTCCAGAGCGACTGCGGCAGCGTGGTTGCCCTCCGCCCAAAGCAGCGCCACCATCTCCCCAAACGCCCTTAGGCCAGGTCTGCTCTGCGATATTCCGGCAACCAGGCTACCGATAACATTATCGAATTTAGTCGGGTCAGCCGACCCATCAACCATTAATTTTTCCAGGGTCTCCGCGGCATCCAACAAAACAAACTGGCCGGAGGTCTTCAAGCCAGCCAGATCGAGACCGTGTTTCTGCAACAGTTGCTCGAGCCCTTCACGGTGCGCCTGGGTGGCGATAACTATTACCGTCTCGCCGGCGCTGAGTCCCGTCCCTACGAAGCCACTCAAAGAATTCAGAAGGAAGTCATCCATTTCGTAGAACTGGACGAAGTGCTCCGTGGCCGTCATATCGCTCCAGTCGGAGGTGGGAACCATGGCGATGTGATCCATGTGATCCGAACCCATCTGGAGACTGCCAGGAACAGAGTCGCCGTTGTTGCTATTTCTTTCGATCAAGAGAGCCTCCTAAACACTGATCGAGCACCGGCTCAGTTAGTCTGGATACTTGGTAGTACTACTCAGGGGGAAGAACAGAGCTATTCTAAAACAGCATCAGTTTCTAAATCCAGCGTAAGATGAGTCCTCATCCTGGCCGATATTGTGGTATTTTTGTGTCAGTCTTGTAACCATTGGTCGTAAACGAATAGAACGGCGCCGCTTCAGGTGCTGTGTGTGGCACCGTACATACGTGTGTTACACTCTTTAGTAAATTTAGCGGGTTTTGTAGTCTACAATCAGGTTTGACGTAAAGCATTGCGCGGCGTGCCTTCGTGGCCGAATTATGAGTCACCATCGTCCCCCCTCGATGCTCACAGATCGCACGCGAGTTTCTTCCTATGGTAATGCCCAGGAGATCTCTGAATTGGGATTAGGGCAGTTGTTGAAGCTGTTCTCATTTGATCCGCCGCCTGGGTAGCACTGGTTGCTATCGGCATCACAGGCTGCTACCGGGTAAGGAGAGATACGATGAAAGTCTTGCTACTGAATCCTGAATTCCCCGATACGTACTGGAGTTTTCGGCATGCTTTGCCGTTCGAGGGTAAGAGAAGCGCTTTCCCGCCGCTGGGGCTCATGACCGTGTCCGCCTTGCTGCCGGCCTCATGGCAGAAGCGGATGGTGGACATGAACGTGCGGTCGCTCAAGGATTCGGATATCGAGTGGGCGGATATTGTGTTCGCCACGGCAATGCTGGTGCAGAAGGATTATCTGCATGACGTTGTGCGCCGCTGCAAGGCCATGGGCAAGCGCGTAGTCCTGGGCGGGCCTTACGTGACTACAACCATTGAAGACTTGCCGGACGCGGACCATATCTTCCTGGGTGAAGCTGAAACGACGCTGCCGCAATTTGTTGCCGACCTGGCGCGCGGCGAGGCCAAGCGCACTTATCAAGCGGCGGAGAAGCCTCCGCTCTCAGTAACGCCCGTGGCTGACTTTCACCTGGCTGATCTCAAACGCTATAGCTCGATGTCGGTCCAGTACTCGCGCGGCTGTCCCTTTAACTGTGAATTTTGCGACATCATCGAAATCTACGGACGCGTGCCGCGGACCAAGAGCAATCAGCAGGTGCTGGCCGAACTGGATACGTTGAAGGATCTGGGATGGCGCGGGACGCTTTTCATAGTGGATGACAACTTCATCGGCAATAAGAAAAACGTCAAGAAGCTGATCCCCGAGCTGGCCAGATGGCAGAAGGAAAACGGTCATCCGTTCTCGTTTGTTACCGAAGCCAGCGTTAACCTGGCGGAGGACGACGACCTGCTGAACGGTATGCGCGAAGCCGGTTTCCGTAGAGTGTTTCTCGGGATCGAAACGCCGGTCGAGGCCAGCCTGAAAGAGGCGCAGAAGGGACAGAACACGCGCCGGGACCTGCTGGAGTCAGTGAAGAAGATTCAGAACTTCGGGATGGAAGTGATGGCCGGCTTCATCGTTGGCTTTGACAATGATCCGGAAGATATTTTCGAATTGCAGATCAACTTTATCAGGGACAGCGCCATTCCAGTGGCCATGGTCGGTTTACTTACTGCCCTGCCGGACACGCAACTGTGGCGGCGGCTGGAGCGCGAAGGACGCCTGCTGGGTGAGAGCACCGGGAACAATACAAACCTGGCCCTGAACTTCGTGCCCAAGATGGATCCGGCCCGGTT
>JBDTOI010000014.1:0-44124 GCA_039933315.1 Pyrinomonadaceae bacterium | reverse complement strand
CATTTTGAAGTCCACAATAAAGCCTTCCATGATAACCGCGCTCAGTCTGAAAGAACCTTGCTTGGTTTATGGACTTCAACGCTTCAATGGTGGCATAAAGAATTTGTTCTTCCAGGAAAGCGGTCATACGTATAGGAACCATAAATCCGAATTCAGCAAACAGCAGCGACAGTTACGAATAGAACTAAAGAGCGTGCAACAGGCAAACTGAGACGGTCGGGTGGATCGTTGTAAGACCGTGCCCACGGCTTCGCGATTTCAATGTCGGTACGTTGAGATGTGCGGTGACTTATTCCTTATAGATCGCCTTAAAAAGATGATCTGCTAATCTTGAGTTTAAGGGCTTTAGAATTTTATATTCCTCTAATGCTGCGCTCCTATTCCCGCTAGACAAGTATGCAAGACCAAGAACGTAATGACCGCCAAAGTAGTCCGGCTTTATGCGGACGGCCTGCAAGCCGTGTTCGATGGCAGCGCGATAATCATGCGAAACTAGATACACCCAAGCAAGTTTTTCGTGGGCCTCATAAAAATCGGGCTTGAGTTGAAGAGCCTCCTGGTACGATTCTATCGCGCGATCGGAACGCTTCATTTCCTCATCATAAATCTCACCCATGTACAAAGCTGCCGAAGGCCAACGGTAAATGCGAATGACTTTCTGATAGGCATCGATCGCTGCTTCATACCGTTTCAACTTCTTATAAACGACAGCTACGTTCATAAGCGCAGTCAACTCAACTCCTGAGGGGCCACAGTCACGAGCAGAAGCGCATAGGCGGATTGCGTGCTCGTATGCGTCAACCGCTTCTGAATCCTTATCCAGCGTCTCATAAGCGTCACCTAAATAACTCCAAGCATCGGGATAGTCTGGCGCAATCTGAGTTGCTTGAGTAAACAAAGGAATAACTTCCTCACTAGCTCTTTTGCCTTCCGCAGGCTCAATTGTAAATGAACCATCAGGTCGAAATTTCCACGTGGCCCAAAGAATTGTTTTCCCTCGAAGGACGAGCCTCTTTGCTTGAGCCAGGTGCGTTGATGCTGTTTCGGTTACGAATTCCGCAAGCGTTTTGGTTTGACTAGGTCGCATCGCGGCAATCCGCGAACTCGGCATTGCAAAGTTCAGATTCTGCCCTCTAGATAATTGCGAGGTAGCTACGCCAATGACTTGGCCTCTCAGGTTGATTACAGAACTACCGCTACTGCCCGGAGAAATCGGGGCGGTGATTTGAATAATCGTTCCAAAGCCAGCCATTTCCCGAACGGAGGAAACAAGACCATCGGAGATAGTGCCCTCTAATCCTAAGGGGTTTCCAATCACGAAGATTCTCTCGCCTTCTGCCGGTTTACTTTTGCTGATTTGCAACGGCGACATTCGAATTGTTGACGGAATACTTACTTGCAACATTACTAAATCGCCTTCATCGTCTATCGCTGCGATGCCCTGTATTCGATAAGTCCTGCCATTGAATGTCTTTATCTCCGCACTAGAAGCGTCTTCAATTACATGCCTATTGGTAATAAGCCGATTTGGCGCTATGAAGAATCCGCTGCCCAGTGCGAGTTTCTCGCGTCGACTGTCATAAGTGATAATTGCTACAACTGCTGGTTTGATGCGTCTGATTAGCTGAGGCAAAGATTGTTGTTGAGCAAACCCTGTAGGTGCGATTGCTAAGAGGAGCCAGATTGGAAGTGTGTATTTCGGGCTTTTCATTATCGGCTTCCTACAAAGTCAAAATAACAGATCGCTTTTAGGCCGAGCACAAGTGTCAGGTCAAATTTTTCAATACACGAAGCAGTCTAAGCCCGAAGTTAGCGACTGGCGAGCCGGGTAGCAGGTCACTAGTTCCCTCCACTGAGTTTTAGCGTGTTTGTGGTTAGGTTTTGCATAGGTGATCAAACTTCCTAATGAAAGCTTGTTGGGTGCTGGAATCGATAAGCAATCGCTTTCTGTAATCGACAAAGTATGTCTCAAGAGCAGGAACAAGCTGATTTCGGAAAAGAGTGATCTGACTACCCTTCCTAGAAACGAGAGCGCCACGCGATGCGGCAGTCGATATGAACCACCCGCCCTTTGTCTGGGCTTCATGGAGCAATCCACATCGCACATCTTGATAAAAGCGGTCTACCAACTCGGGAGGGATCAAAGAATAAAATGGCTTCCGCATTTGGAAAAAATCTTTGAAGTAGCGTGAGGCTTGGCGCTCATTATATTCGTTGGGCAGAAGCTTATCTTTCGTCCTGCCGATGAAGTGAAAGTTGTCGCCTCTCTCGCAACTCTCAAGAAACTCAATGAGGGAACAAAATAATGCGGCTATAGCGGAACCCTCTCCATTCTTAGTGTCGTGCCGTTGGATGGAAGCTATAGGATGAAGGTAGCGCGTATCGATACGCATGCGATAGAAGCGGCGGAAAGCTGAGCCCCATAAACGCCGACTTGGCTTTGACTGCAGACGCTTCTTAAGTGCCATCCATTCCTTGTCGGTGCGTTGTCCGGCGATTCTCATAGGCTTCGAGTGCAGGATTGCGGCAGCGGGCGCGCGGCGAACAACTTTAGTACGGGGTCCATCCAAGCCGAAGCTCGATCGCGCGGCGGTAGTCAGTATCGATTTGCCGAGGTGCCTTTCGAATATACGTCTCAGCCCGGCTCCGTTTCTCGGGAGGAAGGTCGCTCAGATACTTCAGCAACTTCGTCTTCGAGGGTCTTTTTGAATTCCCATCGAAGCTTGGTGAGAGCGCCGTCCAGACAACCGCATCGAGACCCGCCTGTTGCGCCCAAGTTCCTATCGCACGTGTGACGACATCCCCATCGTCAAAGCCGGTCCATCGTCCAATCCTGGCTTCGAGGTTGTTTGAAATTCCCTCGCGTCTAGCCAGCGACGAAATCGCAGCATCAAGGTCGTCTACCGAGAGGATCACCCAAAGTGCGCGCACGTGCTTGGCTCTCGGATCTATCACGAGCGTAATTCTTCCATCTTGAGACTGATGGGAGAACTCGATCGGGATCAACGGACCATCCAGAAACCATACCCCGCGAAGAGGCAAATCTCGCGGGTCCCATACGAGTGAACCCCAACCAAGACATCCGATTCTCATTGCGCAACCTCCCAGCAGGCCAACATGTGGTAGACACCCTAAGCCCTAACCAAGTGTCTTGCCACCAGCGCAGCGGTAACGACATCAGAAAGGCAAGAACGCATATGTGCGCAGCGGCGACATTTCACTCTAAAGCAGTTGCCCAACGCGAGCAGCAGCCTCAGGATCGTGCTGCTCAAATGTTGAGATGAGCCATTGAAGGTGTTTGCAAAGTCGCGGCCAGACTTCGTGAGAGTCAGCGCGTGCCTCTACCCATTTTCGAACCCGTGGGATTAGGTTCTCAGCTACCTGCGCACACACATTCCAGTCGGTTAACCTCTTAACACCGCGCCAGTCGTAGATTAGGCAGTCAGGCGAGGCAAAACCATCCCCGGGGTCTCCATGTGGCGTAATGCGAGGAAAGCCAAAGTGCTTTCGGAACTCATCATAGCCCTCTGCCGACAAAGCGGTCGGCAAACGGGGCAAAGAGTCTTGAGCCCCGGCAGGTGCTCTCTCTTTCCCCGGCAAGAGACACGGCGTTCGCATAGCCTCATCAATGGATGAGGCTACATAAAGGAAGGCACGTATCAGATCTGGGTGGCGTTCCGAAATCGGTGCCCCGGACATGCACTCGCACTCGCAGATCGTAATGCCGGAACCTCTCCCGCGGCGCTCTTGCCGATACCACCGTGACAGGTCCATCTCAAGGATGTTCTCTGATGGGACTTGCTTGCTAGCTAGGTTCGGAGTTACTCGTCATAGCGACTCAGATACAGCTTACCTTCGTAATCGACCAGACCAAGAACTATTTGCTCAACGAAGCCACGTCGGCCTAATACATTGCGCCGAAATTCCCTGTCCTCAGCGAAGCCGACCAGGCCGCTAAATTCAAAGGATGCGAGCGATAGATTTACTTCGTGCAGATAAGCCACGAAGTTGCCAGTTACCGTACCAACCAGCAGCCGTAGACCGGTCTCGATATCGAGTCCCAATTCTTCCCCAAGGTTGCGGGCGAAGATGCAATTCGAGGAGCCAGTATCTATTTTTGCGTCGCAGTCGACGCGCGTCTGGCTCACGCTGAGAGTAATGGGAACTGTGATGCTTGGCCGACCGGCGTCATAATTAACCAACTCCCTGAAGGAAAGTTGGAAACTCACGCCCAACCTCCCATCTCCGCAATTTCGTCGGGCTTGGACAAGTAAGTGACAAATGCGTTCGGCTTGCCGGCTGCCAGCGCTTTCTCTTTCGCGATACGGTAATTGGGACCAACGGCAAGAAGTTGATCACCGTCTAGTGCGACGTATTGCCCGCCGTGCTCTTCGCGATGAGACTTCAACCACTCCATGCGTCGCTGGCGGACCTGTTCGGTCCCATTGCTGCCGTGAAGGGATTGTGCCTTCTGGGGCGACGGTTCCCGGTTGACAGGCTGCGCCTCCCCGTTCGAGTCAAT
Organism: Pyrinomonadaceae bacterium; assembly: GCA_039933315.1. GTDB lineage: Bacteria > Acidobacteriota > Blastocatellia > Pyrinomonadales > Pyrinomonadaceae > DASXRU01. The sequence continues at coordinate 39,602 of JBDTOI010000014.1, read as the reverse complement.
CGTTTCGAGGGCGGCGCGCAAACGGCGCTGCTCTTCAACCGTGAGTTTCCTTGCCTCTTCGATTATTTGCTCTAGTGTTGCCATGAACGACCTCCACTCTTACATGACACGGGATAACAGAGGAGATCAGTTTACCATCTCAGTAGAGGGCATAACTATCTTGCCGCAAGAGTTCAAAGGTCATCTTCAGGTCGATTGTTGGGGCGGCGAACAGGTTGCGGAGAATGTCTACTGCGGGGAGCCACCTCCGGGTAAGGTCGCTGGAAGTTAGCTCCGGCGACCTTTTCTCATTGCCATGGGTGTTGGTGACGGCATGAATAACAAATGGTTGGCGGAATTGGGTACTGGTTCAGCGGAATTGACCCAGCGATGCAAAACCACCGCTTAGGCATATAGTCTTAGCAAATCGAGTTTGGCTCACTCCTTTTCAGCTAACTCTGGAATCTTCCGGATCTTCTGAAGTCCACAGCCCCAGTACGTCCCGGTTACTGCTCGGGCGGGCTGGCACTCAAAACCTTCGAAAACTGTTCTTCAGCTTTTACCCGGCGCGCGAGCAGGGTAGCGGCAGCGCTGGTGCCCAGGCCATTGATGGCATCGCCACAGATGCTCTCGATGGTATTTGAATTGTGCTTGCTGAGCGCTTCATCGTTTCCGTCGTTAGGCAACAGCCAGTTGCCGTCGGCGCCTCTCACGACATGGCCCATCTCATGCAGAAAAATCAAGACCCGCGCCTCCCTGGTGTTGGGCTGGTAACTGCCCACTCGCTCTTCAACGTTGGGCCGGCGCCGGTAAAACGGGCCGTTGGCATTGAGCTTCACTTTGCTGAACACCCGGGACTGCCGCTTCGTCCGGAAATTCAGGACGTTGGAAACCGATCCTGACATTTCCATGGCAACTCCCGCCGAGCCATACTCTTTTTTCACCTGCCCGATCATTTGATTGAAGACTTCAACTGCTGCCTCCGGCCCCCCGAAGAAATCACTACAGTTGTTCTTAGCGCTGAGAATGCTGATGGTGTCGTAATAGGCCGAAGCCACCACTTTGTCTTCGGCGATCAAGGGCGAGGGCGCCACCGGTAGCGGAAGATTCATGTCGATATAGGCAGCCACACGGCTATCGGTTATGGCGTCGGGTCTTGGGTCTACGGGATCGGTCGGGGTCAAAGCCGCCCGGGCTGTGCTAATAGCGAGGAACATCAACACTGCGCTGATTAGAATTTGGCGTAGCCTCATAGTAAACCTCCTGGCAGGAATTCCAAATTGGAGTTTTGCCTATCCGCACTAACTCGCGCACGGAATGCGCGACGCGAATGGCCGTCTACCGAAGTGGGCTACTTGTTTTCAGCGTCTAAGATATCGTGGAGATCCGTGGATCCAACCCCTTATACGCACGAGTTTGGAATTCGATCCAAAATTATTACGGAAGGCCAATAATTTTTATGATCGCGCAGGCGAGACCGCCGGAGCGTCTCGTCTGCTTCCTAACGTCACTCCCGTCATTGGGAGCTACTGTTAACGTTCGTACTAAGACGCAATATTATGTGGCTTTGCAGGAATCCTTTCTATTGACTTTCAGAAGGGCATGAATTACTTTGCGCCTCACTTTCCGTGCTCAGTGTTTAGTAATCTCGCGTCAGTCCTCACCTTAAATAATCAGGTGGGATTGATGGTTGCGTGAACTTAGCGGCGTCGCAACCCGAAGGTGTCCTTCTCTTCCACGCGTCGGCTCAAGAAATTAGCAGGCGCCGTTTCGATTGCAGATCACCCCGATCGGATTTTCGGAGTTTGGTATGTTGTTGACCGTTGCCAACAAAGCTCTAGCCACTACTCGCGTGGAGTCTCTGCCCCAAAAGCCGGCGAAAGGCGCACCGTTTCCGGAAGCTATTCGCAAAAGAATCCTCAACTCGACAGTGATGCTGAAAGGTTCCGGGCGGCAGGCAAGGCAGGGGCTCTTTACGGGCTCAGGCGTCATTTTCAAAGTGGATGTAACCACGGTTTACCTTGTCACTGCGGCGCACAATGCGCAGTTATGGTCAGGTACGCCGCCGGGAGATTGGAAGAATTATCTCTCAGGCGGCCAGAACACCTTCGCCAGGAAAGTGAGCATTTACTATGGCAATGGGGATTTGAGTTGGGAATCGGAAGCTACCAAGTCCGCCGCAATCAAGACCATCGCCATTCCTGCGCCCGCCGGCACGTGCGGTCAGGAAGCAGATTGTCTCTATGACCTGATGGTCATTACTTCCACTGACGCCGCCTTCGTCACCTTCGCGAAGGATAGAGTCTTCGGCGGCCAAAGCGTTGATGACATCAAGAAAGCGGTGGAACGGGAGGGCAAGGCGGTGATAAAAACTCCAGACGCTTTCCTGGATAGCAAAAAATATTATTTTGTCCAATTGGGTCATGGCGAGGTGGAAGAAATTCGCGAAAAGCAGTGGCTCGATGAGGCAAAGAAAATCAAGAAGCAAACCCTGGACAAAGTTACCTGCGAAAACGGCACCAACATGACTAAAGGAAAACTGCACTACCGCTTGACCGATCCCAATTTCAAACAGATTAAGGAATTGTATGAGCAGGAAGCTGACGAAGGTGAAGATCCCGCGTATGGCAAAACCTCAAATGTTATTGCTCTATCGGCTTCCAAAAGCAGCTCGACGGCTCCCGGCGACTCTGGCGGACCTCTTTATGCTGTTGATAAGAGCTATACCGGCGCTTACCTCCTGGGCGTAACCTGTGGCGCCGACCTGATGGCTGCTAAAACGCCCTCGACGGCTTTTAAGAACTGCGTCTCTACCTCGGTTGTGCCCTACTGGAAAACTATCTTCGCCTGATCCCGCTCGAGTGATCCTGATGACACGTGATACTCGCCAATGATTAAGAAGAACATGCTTGATCCGGGTGTGGCCGAAATCGGCCTGCTGATCGGTCTGCTGGCCCCAGCAGGCGATGACCTGGCGTTCAACCCCGGTTGGTTTTCCCATCCCATATCCGAACTGGAAGGAAGTCCCGGACGGGTTAAGGAGTTGCTGGATCTGATTAATGTCTTCTTTACTCCCGTTCGGGAAACTGAGTACACACTCCTGAGCGGCGATAGTCAGTGGTATGACATTTACGCCGGTTGGGACAACGCGCCGACGGGTCTTTGTCTGGTCACGCCCCAGACGGGATCAACCTCGGGTGTGATCAGCCTCGGTCTCTTCAGCCAGTTGTGTATAGATGAGCTGACTATTTCAATGTATGGACGTCTGCCACTCTTCTACCTGAATGAAGGACAGAATCCTGAGTTCATTCTGGCGAGTAGCCTGACCCAGTTTAAGAATCTGGAGATCGCGATTGATGTCTATAGTTCCACCCCCATCCAGGTCGGCACTGATTCTGACTTCAATCTCATGTCGGCCGCGGCCACAGTGAGCTTCAGCGACAATTTCGATACGACCTTTGATCTTTCTTTCTACCAAAACTTCGATCCCAAAACCGGAAATAAGACACAGCTACCCATACCCAGTGTTGAGGATGTTATTGTCGGAAGGCTCGGCGCACTCGTATCGCAGGCCAATTACTGGCTCAATGGTTATATTGGAGATACTCCCGTAACCGTCGGCGATCTGCTCAGCGCAGCCGGTCTGGTTACACAGACGGTAGATCCTGACTCAGGCACGATCACGTACAGTTTCGATCAGAAGACATTCGCAAGTCTCAGTAAAGATCCCACCGCAGTCCTCAAGCGATTCCTGACAAACTTAGTGACCGAACTGCTCGAGGCAATGGTGACGGCCGACGAGCCACTGATGAGGCTTTACAACGGCGGTATCTACGCAGCCAAAGACGCAGCCACCAACACATACGGGGTGCGTCTGACCGTCCCCGACTTTGTGATCACCGGGGCCGGTAGCACGGGTCCAAAAGTGTCTATCCAGCTGGGCAAGTGGTTTACCAACGAGTCCAGTGATCAGAATTGGATTCAGCGCATCACCGGCGCGCCCGTTGATCCCGGCATCGAGATTCTTTTCCTGAAGTTTGACGGAACCACTCTTTCGACCGCCAGCCATTTTGGATTGGACAGCATTGGCCTGGACATCAGTGGAGCGGGCGATGCCCCTTTAATAAATCTCGGGGGCTATACGCTAAAAGGCGCGGAGCTGCGCACCTCTCTTGATTCCGATAGTTGGAACTACGGCTTCGCTATTCGCATGGACGAAGTCGGTTTTCCCCTGGCTCCCAGTCTGGCCGACACTAGAAGCGGGAGCGCCGGCACCAACGTAATCGCCCAGAATATTTTGGCTTCCGGCTCGCCGCCTGATGGAGGCGCGGCTGGCAGCGAGGGAGATACCAGCGCCGTCAATCCGGGCTTTTCTGCTGAAGCCGCTTACGTTTCCGGCCACGATCCGCTCCTGGAAATCTTTGATCCGCAGGGGAACAAAACCGACACGATCTGGTTTCCCATTCAGCGCCGCTTCGGACCATTTCATTGTCAGAAAGTCGGACTCAAGCTGGACGTGACCGGTGACAACCAGGATGACCCCGTGCTGGGAATAATCTTCGATGGCGAGGTCGCCCTGGGCCAGTTAGAAGTCGATCTGGATCAACTGTCCCTCAACGCTCACCTGAAGAATATGGGGAGCGTCTCCGATTATCAATTGGACCTGCAGGGGCTGGACGTGACCTTCAGCAACGGGGCGGTTGAGGTCAGCGCTGGTTTACTGAAAAGCACCGATGCGAATAATTTCATTTCATACGACGGCGAAGCTCTGATCAAAACTGCGAACCTCACGGTGGCAGCTCTCGGCTCGTATTGCTCTTTGCCGAACAACGGCGGCACCTCGATGTTTATCTTTGGCGCCTTGAATGCGCCTATCGGAGGCCCGGCGTTTTTCTATGTCACGGGATTGATGGCAGGGTTCGGGTACAACCGCTCCCTCAGAATCCCGGATCAGGATGAGGTCAACAGTTTTCCGCTGCTGGCCGGCCTGGTAGATCCCGCAGAAATTGGCGGACCAAATCCTTCTCCCGCCGAAGCCCTCAGCCAACTGTCAGCCTGGGTACCGCCCGAGCGAGGCGAGTACTGGCTGGCCGCCGGGGTCCAGTTCACCACCTTCGAAATCATCAAGACGAACGCTCTGCTGATAGTTGAATTCGGCAACGACCTTTCCATCGCAGTGCTTGGCATTTCTACTCTCAAGCAACCACAGAGTGGCCATACTTATGTTTATGCCGAGTTGGGGATTGAGGTCGTACTCCTGCCGCGACAAGGTGAGTTCAAAGCCTCCGCAGTGCTGGCCTCGAGTTCCTATGTCATCACCCCGGATGCGCACCTGACCGGCGGCTTCGCTTTCTACGCCTGGTTCGGCGACAACGAGCATGCGGGCGATTTCGTTTTCACCCTCGGTGGCTACCATCCCGCGTTTCAGCCGCCAGCTTATTACCCGCAGGAACCGCGCGTCGGCATCAACTGGCAAATCAGCGACAACTTATCGATGGTCGGCGATGCTTACTTCGCGCTCACTCCGTCCGCAATGATGGCAGGTGGCGGGCTGCAGGTGACCTTCGCTGATGGCGACTTGAAGGCCTGGCTAAAAGCGCAAGCTGATGTGCTCATCTTCTGGAAGCCTTTCTACTTGATCGCGGACATCTCGATCAGCGTCGGGATCTCGTACCGGCTCAACCTGCTGTTCGTGCATGTGACCCTCTCGGTGGAGATTGGCGCCGACTTTCATTTGTGGGGACCGCCGGTGGGCGGAACCGTGCACATAGACTGGTACATCATTTCATTCACGATTGGTTTTGGGAGCGACAAGAATCCGCCAACTGAAATCGGTTGGGACGATTTCAAGCAGATGCTGCCCACCAAGCCCCAGTCGCAGGTGGCAGCCACGCACAGGGCCGGACCTCGTCCCATGCTCCGCGCGTCAGGATTGTCGGCCGCACCCGCAACCACGGACACGCCCGCGTACATACATATCAACGTGAGCGACGGGCTGATCAGATCTCATCAAGCGGATGGCATGACGTTCTGGCTGGTTCGAGCGGGGCAGTTTAAGTTTGCCACCGGGTCGGCGCTGCCGGCCTCGGTGATTGTGGTTGAGAACCACGATCCACAAACCAACGTAACCATCCAGGGAAATAAGGTAGGCATTCAGCGTGTGAATGGTGGCATCTCTCCAGACAACTACCAGTCGCAACAGACCGTCACCATTCTGAAGCTGAGTAAAACTGACGCGGCACACGTACAGGCGTGCATGGCCACGGCCGGTAATTGTGCAACTCAACCAGCCGGCTGCGGCGAGACGCCGGCAGACATCAGCGATTGGGAGATCGATGCCGTCACCAAAGGTTTGCCGACGGCCATGTGGGGGACCCCTTCATCCTCAACTGATCCATCCATCAATGCGGATTCGTCCACCGTCACCGGCACAACCGGTGTAACGATGTATCCCAAAGCACCAGTAATAACAAACTGCACGCCGCAAATGGTGATCGACGATCTATTTGCCGATCGCACTGTTAATAGCAATCAGTACATGCTGCCGCTTTCGCAGACGGCGCCACCTTCTAACAATCCGCCGCAGGCGGTGGACTCGTTCGCCGATATTAGTCACATCAATGATTCTGCAGTAATGCAAAGACGGTCTGCTATTTTTGCGGCGCTGCAATCCCTGGGCATTAACGCCTGGACAAACGATCCTCTGGTAGCGATGGCCGCTACTCCCGGTAAGAGTTTTGCCGATGAGCCAATGGAGGGCTCTACGGTAATCAACCAGGCACAATAAGGACCTCACGATGAATACCCCCGATGATTGCGCCAGTCTGGATGCCGGCGACATACGCCTCTACGATAACTATCTGCCTACGCTCGAGGTTGGCGACTACCTCATCAATGTCACGCAACGCGTAAACCCGGCCAACACCACCATCGACGAATGCTATGCAGGATCACAACCCTTCTCTGTTCAGGGGCCCCGCTACACCTTGCCCACTGAGGACATCTTCTCCGTCTTTCCGCCGCGCAACGCACTGGGTATCTTCGACCAGTACTTGCCTCACGTCGTTCTGACAAAGCAGGACTTGCCCTGGGAACGCGATGTCTTCGCGGACGAAACGCTGGGGAACCAGACGCCCTGGATGGCGCTGCTGCTCTTCACTGAAGATGAGGTGCAACTGAACGCCGGCGACAGCGGGAAGCTGCTGCTGATCCCCCAGATGCAAACCTGGACGCGCAATCAAACCATGTCTGCCATTATTCCGGCTGCTGATTTCCATGCCAGTCACTCCGGCGACGAAATACTTTGGCCTGACATGCAACCTGAGTGGTATGAAACGGACGACTACCTTCAATCAACCAACTGCACAGTCATAGATATCTCGGCGCCGGCCTTCACCACACTCATTCCTGCGAAAACTGATCTGCCATACCTGGCCCACGTGCGTCAGGTGGACGCTTCCGCCAAGGATAGCGAAGTGCTCAGGGTGAATGGCGACGGTTGGTACTCTGTCATTGTCGGCAACCGCCTACCCGCCGCCCCGGCGCTGGATCAACCCCCCAAGCGAAACATTGTGCATTTGGTCTCATTGGAAGGTTTTGCCGACTACATTAACGGTACGACACCACTGGGAAACGCGACGCGCGTGCGGATGATTTCCTTTGCCAGCTGGACCTTCACCTGTCACCCGGAACTCAATGAAAGTTTCGCGGAGCTGATGAACGGCCTGCTATCGGACAATACCGTGCGGCCGCCAACTCCAAAGAGCACATCTTTTATTCTGCCGGTCTCCGCTCCCCTCGATGATTCCGCAGACGCACAGTATTCGTATCGGTCAATCCAGAGCGGCTATGTTCCTTTGCGCTATCAAACGCGTCTGGGCGTGCAGACGTTCGCATGGTATCGCGGGCCGCTTTCGCCGACCCCGGTCAATAACTTCATCAGCGCCAGTCAGCAAACACCAAACGATCCGGCCCGGTGGCAACCATTCGACACGGCATCTTCCGCGCTCATCTATGACAAGGATCGCGGCCTCTTCGATGTCTCCTACGCAGTCGCATGGGAGACGGGACGTTTGCTGGCTTTATCGAATGGCCACTTCGGGCAGGAGTTGCTGGACTGGCAACGCAAAGGTCACAGCCTGATCGATATGATTCTGGAACGTAAGAGCCAGATAGCTGCGCTGAAGAATTTCGATCCGAACAATCCGGACCCGGCCGCGGAAAAGGACCTGCTGGATCAGATCAAAGCTTACGCGATGACGGGCGACTTCATGACCTACTTGATCACGCAGTTCTCGCAGCAGATCGCGCCCAAGCTTTATGACCAACCTCCCGATCCGCCGGATGCTCCTTTTCCAGCTTATCCGGATTTGCCTTCGCCGCCGATCAATCCACAAACCGTAGCCGACCTGTTGTTGGAAATAGAAGTGCAGGAAGCAGTGAGAGAGGTAGGCGGAATAGAACTGGATGACATAGCGGATTGGCTGGCTCAGTTGTATTTACTGGATGGCGTTCCCTTCGAAAATCTGGTGCCCAATGCTCTGCTGCTGCCACCGGAATCTGTGCGCTTCTTTTATCTTGATTCGAACTGGTTGGACGCCCTGATCGAGGGGGCCTTGAGCATCGGAATTGAATCCAGCCGTGATCGTCTGTATCAGGACTTAATGAAAGACCTGATCTGGGACACGACTTTCACGACCATGCAACAGGTGCGCGACAACCTGCTGGGACCATTTGCGCAAACAAAACCTCCGGGCAGTAGTGTTCCTTTTGATCAAGAGTCCCTAAGCGGACTGTTGCTGCGATCGACCGTCGTTTCCGGCTGGCCCGGGCTTGAGATCAATGGTTACGCCAACTACACGGTGGACTCGAAAGGCAACATCAAGCCTGACCTTTCTTCCTATATCAAACTGCTGCGCATGGAGCGCCTGTCCAGCGATGTCATGCTCTGTCTCTGGCCCACCGTGCCGGCGGTCGTAACTATTAATGAGCCTAACGAAGGAGTGGCGTTCGGGTTCGAGGATCCACCATCAGGCGAAGGCGACTATTTGTACCTGCGCTCAGTCGATCCCGGCAACTATGGAGCGCTCCTTTCCAGTGATCACGCAATCGACGGCAGCACGGTAATTGATCCAGCCACACGCATCATCAAGATCAGCGCCAGCGGCGGATTGCTCGACAGTATAACTAAGGAGCTGCCCAACTCGCCGGCCATCAGGGTGCGCGATTTCGCTTTGCAGATGATCAAGGTCCCGGAACAAGCGATTTTTGCGGCGCCGCAGTCGGAAGGACAGAAGCAGCATGGCTGATAACTACCTACTCGTCCCGCTCCAGCTCGATGCCATGGTGCTTAATCCCACGGCCGCCACCGCAACGCCCTTCCTTCGCTTCCAGATGGATTACACCCAGCTTCAGTCATTCAATAGTCCGGAACCAAGACCCTTCGGCGGGGCGCCGGACAAACAACCCGATCCGGGTATCTATCTACACTGGACCCTGCCAAAGGCCCTGCGCCACGGAATGCATAAAGCTGACGAAGGCACCGACTTTCCCCTGGTGCCAAATCGCTGGCTGATTGTGCGAGTTAAGAATGGCGCGCCGGCTGATCAGGCTGTGAAGGCATGGATCCTGGAGAGTGATCACGTCTCTCCACCAGGCCCCGACGCTACCGGCACCAGCCCTTTTGTTGATCCCAATACTTTAAGTAGCAGCGGGACTCCTCAGCCCACCGTCATTGGCCGGGCGTTGAGACTGGTTCCCAGCCTGAAGAACCTGGAGACTCAAGCCAGTCCCTTCCTCAAAGCGCTGGGCCCCGGCAGTGCCTATTTCTCAGTTTTCTCGCCCGGAGTAGATAACGTCTTCTCCTTTCACGACGATCTGAAGGAGAACGATGACACTACTCCTATAACAGCAACCCAGGAATTCACTTATCACGTGGCCGGCTGGTATTCGGATCCAACTCACGATCCAATAAATCATCCAGACCTTGAATGGGTGCTGCAGCAGCCTGAGCCAAATGCGCCCGGGCCGGATGTGCCAACCTACCAGCTTCAGTGGCAAGCGAATACAGATCCGACCGTCACTCAATTTGTTTTCGATTGGTTGGTCTATGCCGGCTCCGCGAACTTGCCCAAACGTATGTTGGTGCACGCGCTGGTGTCGACAGTTGTTTGGAGTCTGGCAGAGAATCCGCCGGCGCCCACCTACCCGATCGAAATACAGAAGAACGTTAAAGTAGCGATAGGCAACACCGCAATTGATGCCCTCTCCGCCATCGTCCGTCTTGATCGAAACAGTCAAACCGAAGCAGACCTGCTGGAAGCCTTCCAGTACAACCTGCTGGAACAGTTCGACCAGCCGGGCAACACCGAAGCCCTGAACATGGCAATCCGGCAGCACTGGTACGGGGCGTCGCCGGGTGGCACGCGCTGGACGATAGTTGCCAAAGAGCGCGCGGCTTCGACAGCTACTCCGGCGCCGGTGGTTACTGAGGCGCAGCAAGACGCTTTGGCCTGTCTGAATGCGGCCCAATACGAATTGGATAGGCAGCAACGTCTTCTGGAGTCGATGCAGTGGGACTTGTTCTCGCTGTGGTGGAAGAACAGCTGGCAGGCGGTGAATGGTCTTCCGTTTTACGACCCGCAAGGTGAAATATCTAATTGGTTCTCCGCCCAACTGCCACTTCATCTGGGAACCGGATCCACTTGCAACAATGCTACGGGGATGGATCCGGCACAGGAATCCTGGCTCATCTGCAAGGTCAAAGCACAACAGAACCTGGTGACAGATCGCACTGCCAAAACTCAAGCGGCGCAAACCACGCTCCCTGGTTTGATCAATGCAAATACGCAGGAGCTTAAAGCTCTGAACATGCCGCAATACTATTCCGCGAATGACCCGGTCATTCTCGTAACCGGGCTGGGCCGCGCCACTAACTTTGATCCAGTCGATGGGTTGATGTGCCGCCTGCCATCGCAGACGGTTTCCGATCTTACCGTCAGCGGCGCGACCTATTCTGCCAGTGCCTCCGGCAGTCTGAACATCCAGAGCCATGTGCCTGTGCTTAGCGATCCGAACGGTCTGTTGCCCGACGCCGTCCAGGCGCTGCAGCTGGAGAGTTTCTTCTTATCACCCCGGCTTTTTGCGCAAGACGTCCTGGGCGATACGGTTCCCGTTGGGAATGCGGATCCCCAGGCCGATGCGGTCCGGCAGGCGCTGCAGTCTCTTCCTACACCGGCTGCGGAAAATTGTTTTGCGCCAGTCGCTTTTGCCTGGAGTGAGTGGATACAACCGTGGATTCCGCTGCTGTTGGATTGGGAGATCACCGTCCTGAAAGAGCCCGCATATAGTTCACCTGCAAACGAGAACAATCCACCTCCGGCCTGTACCTTCAATCAGCAGAACTGGCAGTTCAACGGAACTGACTACGTTTGGAATGGTGCCACCACGGCCGGCGGTCCCAACCACAACTTCGACGAGAGCGATTCGCAGCAGATGACGCTCACTGGCCGGACGTTCATCACGCCGCAGCTCTCTTTTACGCTGGCGAATCAACTGGAGCAATACGTGCAGAAGCACAAGCTGCGCGATCCGAACCTGGAAAATCTGCTCGAGGACCTGGAAACCTATGTTCAGGACTTCAAGAACCAGGACATCCTTTCGCAGCGGCTCAGCGGCATGATGGCGCAACTGGTCGAGCGCAGCCACGCGCAAAACGTGGCGCCCTCGGGTGACATCACACAAGCACTGGGCGACTACGCTCACGGATATCCACAGCCTTTCCCGGACTTGCACTACAACTACCAGCCGGCGGTCTGGGACTTTGCGCCGATGGCCGGGACGTTCTTTCTGATCAACAAGTTGACTGTGATCGATGCATTTGGCCGCACCATAAATCTGATGCTGGCCAACTACAGTACTAATCCCCAACTGCAAACCAGCCAGGCCGATACGTATTTCTATCCTATCGTCGGACGTAGCCTGAAGGCGCCGACTGCTCTCGATCCGACTCCCAACGGATTGCCGGCCTCCAGCGACGCGACCCCGCGCATGATTCAGTTGCCGCCTAAACCGATTCAGGATTCGCAACTGTCGTTTCGGCTGATTTCAAACGACGGGCATGACAGCGACATCAACCAGGTGGCGGACACAAATCCGGTATGCGGCTGGATCGTTCCCAATCATCTCGATCGCAGTCTGGCACTTTACGCGCCTGACGGGACGGCGTGGGGCGAGCTTTATCTTTCGCTGCATGCTCAGGACAAGTATGTTCCTGTCTGGCAACCTGATCCCACCAATTCGAGTGCGCCGCAGAGCATTAGTGACATCCCTAACGCTTACGTGCGGAACATGCTGCAGGAGTTGAATGACCGCACCGACGACGGCGCGGCGTTCTCCGGGTTTCTGCAAGTAATTGACGAGACGCTCTGGACGATCAATCCGCGCGGGGCACGCCAGGATCAAAACCTCTCCGTCCTCATTGGCAGGCCGCTGGCCATCGTGCGCGCGCAGTTGTCACTGAATCTGCGCGGGCGGCCCTTCTACAATCAGGATTGGTGGAACACGTTCAATGTTAACTTCAATGCCCCGGACAACCTGCCCGACGCATCAACGCCGGCGCAACTCGGCGCGGTTGACGGCGGTGTCTTCAGTTACCAATGGCCCATACGGCTGGGCAGCAATGTGTTGCGAGATGACGGTCTGGTCGGCTATTACCTGGACAGCCCAGAAACGCCGGCCAGCACGTTCAGCCTTTTCAATTCGGTGAATCTTCCCGCCAACGTGACCAGCGACTATTTCAAGCAAATTGGCGGCAATGAACAAAGCAACTACGTCATGCTTCGTTTTATCGACGACACAGTTGCTTCGCCGGATCCAACACGGAACCAGGTGTGCAACCTGACGATGCTGGTGGACCCGCGCGGCAGTGTGCACGCTTTCACCGGGCTGCTTCCGGTGGTTACTCTTGAGGTTCCGGATCAGTTCGTGACGCCGGCCCTTAACCGCATGGCCTATATGTTTCGCGCCGGTCCATTCCTAACTTTGCCCGACGAGGTGCGCATGCCGCAACCGGCGAAAAGCAAGGGGACCTGGTCGTGGTTTGACCACGTGATCAATACGACGACAGCGCTGTCTAAAGCAGACGGAAACGTGCGTCTGTCACTGACCTCCCCTCTAATTAAGGAGGGCTGGTTGAAGTTCGTACCTGATTCTTCAGATGAACTGATTCTTCAAATGAATAAGAGGGAGAAACCATTGGTTGACAATTCTAACTTAGAGCTCAAATACGCTTTTACCCCGAAGCCTTATCCAATTCTCGTGTCCGTTGATGGCGCGACGTCTGTTATCGATTTATATGTAATGATCGAGAATCCCGCCCAGGCTGTGACCATTAACGAACTTACGATCGAAATTCCGATGGGTGCCGCCGGCGGGAACATTCTTTCTACCAATGCAAATCTTCCTTCACCCACTTTTGACCAGGGCGATCCGACCCCGGACACGTGGCAGATCACAACCTCCGGCAGCGTTGTAACCATTAAGCCTAAGGCAGGCGAATCGGGCGAAATCTCCACCACACTTACCTTCAGCCTACTTAATATTACGGTCAACAACGACGTGGGGATCGTTCCCCTTACAATCTCTGAGTTCTACTCATCCAGCAAGATCATAAACGGCAAGGATTACTCGCTGGAAAAACATATTGCTACGTTTCCGATTAAGAAGTTCTTCCCGGCGCAAACTGACAGTTCAGGAAACATAAAAGAATTATATCCGCCGGTGCTTTACGATCTGGATGAAACCGTGCTGCTCTGCTGGGAGTGTAGCGACACGGGCAAGAACTACACGTACAGCATTCGCACTATCTCAGACGATCCGACTGAAGTTTGGCAGCCAAAGGACTGTCTGAATAGCAACGATTGCTTTAGCTGCAGCGACGGTATCGCGGGAGTGACGTCGCCTAAGCTGGGACAGACCACTACCTTTGCGCTGGATGTCATTGAGCCGTCGGCCACCGGTGGTCGCCAGATTTTGACGACTTTGACGATCACGGTGCAGGTGGAGGTGCCCTCCGTTTCGGAAAACTCCTACCTGACTCAATACCTCTCCGGAAAGATCGTTTCTTTGCACTGGAAGTCTTACAAAGCAGCCAAGTGCACGATTGAACTGGATGGCAAGCTGCTCGCCGACAACGTCCCACTTGATACTTACGACCAGGGCTACTCTGTCTTTCTCACAAATGAAGTAGGACTGCATCAACTGTCCGTTACCGCCCATGCGAGAAAGGGAAACGCGAAAGCCACCTGGAATTTCTCCGCTATTACTTTCACGGGATTCCACACTGTGCCGGTTATGGAGTCTCCCAAACAGATCGCGATGACGCCGGATGGCACGCTCGCGTTTCTAATGAGTAACAGCGGTCCCAACATAATGGTGCTAGATCTGGGCACGTTCGCAGTTGAGGCAAATACCATTCAGGTGGGGCCCCAACTTCATAGCATTGGCGTCACACCCGACGGCACACTCGTGCTGGCAAATTATTTCACCACTCTGACCGTAATCGATATCAGCTCGCGCAAAGCCGAACCAAATGCGATTGCCGTCGGCGGACACGAGAATTGGATGGAGTCCAACGCCACAGCCATAACATCCGATGGCAAACTGGCTCTGGTAGGTTATGGGGATGGGTCGGTGACGATAATTGACATTCCCGGACGTGTGCCCAGGTTTGCGATCCCCTTCGGGATTGACACTCTGGGCATTGCGATCACGCCTGACAACTCGCTCGCGTTCGTCTGCAATAGCAGCGGTAACAAAGTCGCAGTAATAGACATTGTGGCGCATCAACTCAAAACCACGATTCCTGTCGGCAGTTATCCCTGGGGCATCGCCACCACCCCGGACGGTAAACTGGTCCTCGTAGTGAATGATAGCGACAACACCGTAACCGTCATCGACATCGCAACGCTGCAGGCTGAGCCGAATCCGATTTACGTCGGCAGGGGCGCTACGGCTATCGTTATCACATCCGACAGCGAGTTCGCGCTGGTGACGAATCAATTTGACAATAACATCTCAGTAATAGACATCGCCGGGCGCCGGGTCGTGGAAACAATTCCCGTTGGCGGAAGACCAATGAGCATCGCCATCGCGGCGGATAACAGCCTGGCCGTGGTAGCCAACTATAGCGACAACACCGTGACCGTATTGTGAGCTCTCATGCTCCCTGGTGTCTGACTCTACAACCATCCCATTTGTGAATTAAGTTCATCATGGACAACGCTCAATTGAAACTGGACTACGCTTTTACTTCCGATCCAAACCCTATTCGCGTTTCCGCCAGTGGTTTCAATTCACAGGTCAACCTTGACGTAATGATTGATAATCCGGGGCCTGCGGTCACGGTGGAGAAACTGACTATCCAGATTCCCATGGGAACAACGAGCGGGAATGCGCTCTCGACGAGTCCCAATCTTCCTTCACCCGTGGTCGATCCTGCGATGGCTGCGTTGTGGAATATCACCACTGACGGCAGCCTGGTTACCATCCAGCCGCAGGCGGGAACTGCCGGGGAAATCACTGAGCCGATTGCCTTCACGCTGCCAAACATTGCGGTCAACGAAGCGATAGGCATTGTGCCTATCACTATCACCGAATACGGCGCCGCAAAGTTGATCGACGCCGACAGCTATCGTTTGGAAAAGCTCGCCGCCGACTTTCCGGTAGCAAAGTTCTATGCCAATCCCAATGTGCTTTACGATTTAGATCAGACGGCTACGCTGTACTGGGAATGCAGCGAGCAGGGGCAGCAGAATAAGTATCTGTACAGCCTGCGGAGCGTGGATAACAACATCGACCCCGGTTATCCGTGGCAGCCGGACGACTGTTTGAACTCCGGCACCTGTTTTAGTTGTAGCGACGGCGTGTCAGGCCAGACGCCGCCGCCGCTAACGCAGACCACCACTTTCGCCCTGGATGTCATTAAGGTTGATCCGGCTGGCGGTCGCGACCTTTATAAGTCGCTGCCGCTCACGGTGAGGGTGGAGGTGCCGTCGATAGCCGACAATTCCTATCAAAAGCAATCCCCCTCGGGCTCAGGACGAATCGCGGTGCTGCATTGGATAGCACGGAATGCCTCGAAGTGTTCACTGTCGCTTGATAACAAAGTGATCGCTCCCAGTGTCCCTACTGACACCTACCACCGCGGTTACACTGCAGCCCTCACCGGCGATCCGGGTACGCATCAATTGGCGATCACAGCGTATGCGCGAGCGGGGACGGCGCAGCGGTCGTTTCCTTTTCTATCCTTCAACACCGGGCCAGCCGTCTCTGTGCCGGTGGGCGCTTACCCAATGGCCATCGCTGTTACACCGGATGGAACGCTCGCTCTGGTGGTTAATATGGAGGGCAACAGCGTATCGGTAATCAACCTTGCGCAGGGCCGGGTAACACAATCAATTCCTGCCAGCACCCGCGCCAACAACAACCCGTCTAACGTCGCCACCACGCCCGATGGAAAACTTGCCCTGGTAACAAACAACAGCAGCCAGGATGTGGCGGTTATCGATATCGCCACGCTGACACGTGAACCTCAAACTATCTCGATCGGCACCGAGGCCGGCGGTATCGCGATTACCCCTGATAGTTCGCTGGCGCTAGTGGTAGGCACGGATGCCTACAACGTGACCATAATCGACATTCAGAAACGCGCCGTCGCAAATGTGATCGGGGTCGGTGAGACGCCGTGGAACGTCGCTATTACGCCGGATGGTGCCCTGGGCCTGGTAACGAACGGTCTCGATGGCACCGTTTCCGTGATTGATATTCCCAACCGGCGAGTGGCGGACCTGATAGGCGGTTTTCAGGAACCGACGGCTATTGCCATCACACCGGATGGTTTGCTTGCTTTGGTAACAAATCTCAACAGCCAAACCGTGGCCATCGTGGACATTGCCAGGCGCCAGATCCTGACTTCTATCGGGTTGGGGGCCAACCCCTTCGGCATTGCTATCACACCCGACGGCACTCTCGCCTTTGTGACGACATTCAGTAACAACGTCCTTCTCATCGATATCGCTGGTCGCGCCTTATTGCCCGGCAGCTTCGCCACCGGCCAACGCCCTAACGGTATCGCCGTTACGCCGGACGGTACTTTGCTGCTGGTGACAAACGCCAGTGACAACACTGTCTCCATTATTTGAACGCCGGGCACGCTCGGCGCTAAAAACATCCTCATTACTCAGCTAGCGCTGGTGAGAATCATGCCCCACACGCAACTGAACCTGGCATACGCTTTTATCCCGGCCCCTTATCCCATTCGTGCCTCAGTGGGAAAGGCAAATCCGAATGTGATCGACCTGCAGGTGATGATCGGCAACCCCGGCCCACCGGTCGCGGTCGAGAGCATTAGTATCAGGATCCCCATGGGCTCCGCTGACGCAAATGACCTTTCGATGAATCCGGCTCTTCCCGATCCTACCCACGAACCTTATAGCGATTGGGTAATTGAAAGCTCGAATGATGTTGTGACCATAAAACCCAACGTCGGTGGCTCGGGAGAGCTCTCCTCGACCATTATCTTCGTCCTTAAGGATATTTCGGTTAATGAGAGTCCCGGTTTTGTCCCTATCACCATCACCGAGATCGCCCCAACAAAGTTTATCGATAGCAGCCATCGGCTGGAGAAACTCGAAGCCGACTTTCCGGTGACGAACTTCTTTGCTGACCCCTCCGTGCTTCACGACGTGGCCCGGACGACACTCCACTGGGGTTGCAGCGATCAGGGCGATCAGTATGTCTACAGTCTGCGCAGCGTTCACGATTGCGGGGATGCCGGTTACATCTGGCGGGCAAATGACTGTCTGGGAAGCGGAGACTGTTTGAGTTGTCAGGACGGGGCCGACGGGATCGAGACACCTGAACTGGGTGAGACTACCGTCTTCGCTCTTGATGTGATCAAGGCGAATGCCGGGGTAATTCACAAGACGCTTTGCTTAACAGTGCCCGTGGAGGAGGCCTCTATCTCGGATGTTTCTTACCTGAAGAAGTATTTCTCCGGACGACTTGTTAGTTTGCACTGGCTGGCCTCTAACGCCACCAGATGCAGGGTGGAGATGGACGGTACTCTGATTGACGACCATGCTCCGACCAGCACTTACCATGATGGTTACTTCCTGACGATGCCAAACGAGACCGGAACGTATGAATTGTGGGTCTTCGCTATTGACCAAACTGGAAACCCGCACGGTAAGAGCCTTGATCAGGTGAAGATTGAGCCGCCCGTCACCTTCCCCATCGGTCGATCGCTGACGGATTTGGCAATTACGCCGGATGGAAAACGTGTTTTTGGTACGGACCAGAACAACAACAGTGCTGTGGTGATTGATCTGAACACGGGCCAGTCCGTCGCGCTCCCTGTGGGAAAGAACCCTCGCAGCGTCGCCATTACGCCGGATGGGCATCATGCTCTGGTGGGCAATAGCGGCGACGACAATGTCACAGTAATAGACATAGCTACCGGAGCCGCTGTGGTCAAAACCATTCCGGTGGGGGGGCAACCGACAGACATTGCCACGACACCCGATGGAAAGTTGGCCCTGGTAACGCTGCGGAACGGCAGCGTTAGTGTAATCAACCTCAATTCCCTGACGGTTGAAACCACCATCCCCTCCGAGAGTTTGACCCTCACCGCCATCGCTATCACGCCAGACGGTAAATATGCTTTTGCAGCAACCTTCGAGGACAGGGTAGCCGTCATCGATGTAGTTGAACGCCATTTCGACCCCGCCATTACAACTGATCCAACCGACTACTCGCCCACCGACATCGCCATCACGCCGGACGGCACACGCGCCCTCGTGGTAAACAACGATGGCTGTAGCGTCAGGGTCGTGGATATTAACAATCGTAAGGCCCTGTCTCCCGTCATCCCCAGCCAGGGCCCCAGCGCCATCGCCATCACGCCCGATGGCAAGATGGCCGTAGTGGCGTGCCCCAACGCGGATGCCTTGACGGTAATAGATCTTGCCAATCTTCAAGCGCCACCATTAACGATCTCGGTCGGCCCCGGCGGCTCAGTCGGCCCATCCGCAATAGTCATCAGCCCCAGTGGCAACATTGCCGCCGTAGCGAATTATGGCACCGGAACCGTGACGCTTTTGTAGGGGCGGCACTCCGTGGCCCCCCTCTTGATGGTGGGCCGCCCATTAGATATCGAGGGAGTGGCCGGTCGGACTTAACGGAAGAAGTCCTTTTCCATATCATTTGCCATTGGCTGGCATGCAGTATCGCGTGACGGCCGCCAGGGTTCCCGAATGACAAATAACAAAGGGAAAATGATATATGGAAAACGGGTGGCAGCAGGACTACGATACGACCTGGGCAGCCACAAGCAAAGAGGATCACATGTCTGAATTGCGAATAGAAAAACCAATCGTGGCGGACGTGCCGCTGATCCTTGAGTTTGTGCGCGACCTGGCTGAATACGAAAAGCTGGCCGACAGCGTGGCCGCCACCGAAGACCGTTTGCGCGAAACTCTATTCGGCCCAAACCCTTCCGCCCATGCGCTGCTGGCCTATGACAAGGACGATCCCGTCGGCTTTGCCATCTACTTTTTCAACTACTCAACTTTCGTCGGCCGGCCGGGACTGTACCTGGAAGATCTCTTTGTGCGTCCTGAGGCCCGCGGCAAAGGTTTCGGTCGGGCGTTGCTGCAACACCTGGCGCGCATCGCCGTCGAACGCAACTGTGGTCGGATGGAGTGGGCCGTGCTGAATTGGAACGAGCCGGCCCTCGGTTTCTACCAGAGCCTGGGTGCTAACCCGATGGCTGATTGGATTGTCTTCAGACTTTCGGGGAAAGCACTTGAAGATTTGGCGCGCTGAAGGTTATCCACAGATTACACAGATTTCACAGATTAGACAGGAGGGAAACAGAAGGCAGTAGGCAGCAGAATAAGACCGTTGGTGCCCCCTGCTTTCTGCCTACTGCCTACTGCCTACCGTTCTCTGTTCTGTGTGATCTGTGTAATCTGTGGAAGAACCCGTCTGAGACAGGAGCCACAATGCATACTCGCAGAGACTTTCTCGCCGCTGCCGCAACTATTTCATTCTCAGCGATGCTGCCTCGTCCGGGAATCAGCCAGCAAGCCCAGAAAACTCGCATTATCCTTCTCGGCACCAAGGGCGGGCCGCGGGTGGGCGAGTCGGGTCGCAGCAATCCTTCAACACTAATCCTGATCGACAACGTTCCTTATGTGATTGACTGCGGTTATGGCACCTCGCGACAACTCCTCACCGCCGGAGTTTCACTTAACAAACTTCGCTACCTTTTCATCACGCATCACCATTCCGATCACAATTTGGAATATGGTCCGTTGTTATATAACGCATGGATCACAGGCTTGCCTGTCCAAATTGACGCTTACGGTCCGGCCGGACTGCGAAAGATGACAACAGACTTTTTCAACTACCAGAAGTTTGATATAGACACGCGCATCGTGGACGAAGGCCGGCCGGACCCGCGCAAGCTGGTTACCGCTCACGAGTTCAGTTCTCCTGGTCTGGTACTGCAGAACGCTGACGTGAAGGTCAGTTCGTTTCTCGTGCGTCATCCGCCAATCAAACAGTCTTATGCGTACCGCTTCGACGCCAAAGATCGCTCGGTGGTGATCTCCGGCGATACGGCCTACGTCCCGGAGCTGGCCGTCTTCGCCGGAGGGGCGGACGTGCTGATCCACGAAGTTATGTATTTGCCCGGAGTAGAAAATCTGCTTAAGCGTTTGCCGAATGCAAAGAGGCTGCGTGAGCACTTAATGGCAGCGCATACTTTGCCGGAAGATGTCGGCAAGATCGCCCAGCAGGCGGGAGTCAACACTTTGGTGCTTTCCCATTTCGTTCCCGGGGACGATCCATCCATTACGGATGATCAATGGGCAGACGGGGCGCGCAAGTTCTTCAAAGGGCGCGTCATCGTGGGGAAAGATCTGCTGGAGATCTAAGGTTATCCACAGATTACACAGATTAAGAAGACTATAGAGTTTAAGCGCTACACTCATTCCGCTGTATCATCTGTGAACTATTTGAAAATGTCTTCGTCTGTGTAATCTGTGGATAAAAAGGTCGTCGATCATGACTGGAACAGATATCAGCAATTCGCCCGCAATTGAGTTTCGCAACGTCTTCCTCAGTTTTTTTTGCCAGACGAAGAGAGTTGGAATGCATTTACGCCTCCTATCAAGTTTGGTCCAGCTAGTCCAAGGCCAGGGGGAGCTTGGCAACAAAGCGTATTCAGCGTTCAGTGTCGAAAACAGCGCGCGGCCATCGAGGCCGCGCGTTAGTTAATTGTTTGGTTTTTTCAGATCCGCGTGTATCTGCGTAAATCTGTGGCAATTTATTTCCCGGGTTACGGAACGATGCAGTTCTCAAGTACAACAAACGCCTTCGCCCCTTCCCAACCGCCTCCCAGACCGCGCACGGTCCCTTCAACCGTAGCTTCCTCATTCGCATTTATCGTGGCCACTCGCGAAGCCTGTGACTTGCTGAAAAAGCAACGGGCGTGATTGTAGGTTGATATCGAAGACTTGAAGGTCAAGACGATCTTTCCCTGATTGTCGATCTCGATCGAGTTTACTGTGCCATGAATGCGCACTCGTTTTCCTACATACGCCTGATTAGCGCGTACTTCATTGCTCTCAAACTCTTTGACCAGTGCGGCGGCGTGCATTGGAGCTGTGCTAGCGGCTGGTGCCGGCGCTGATGGCTCTTCATGTTGAGTAGCAGGGTTGTCTGCAGCAGCGGTCTCTGCATCGAACCTGATTTTTTCAGGCGGCATCCCGCTTATGTTTTGCAGGATCTTTCCGGCAAGTTGACGATATGTTTCGAGCCCGGCTGCGTCTCCAGTTTGTTTCGCCTCATTTGATAGGATCTGGACCAGCATGGTGAAAATAACCATCGACTCATACATCTCCTGTTTCTGCCGGTCAGGAATTCCCCCGAAGACATTGGTCTCAGTCATTAATTCGCCGATGGCATCGCTGATCTCGAACAGGCGTGCGTCGGTCAGCTCCGGCGTTCGGTTATAGGTGCTGCTGTTGTAGGTGAGGGCCGCCGCGAGCGCGAGGGCGAAATCATTCGGCCTGCCCAGCTGTCGGGCCTTCGTTTCATACAACGTCAGGGCAGCGCCCATAATTTTGAACAATTGCTCTTTTTCCTCAGGCGTACTGCCCATGGCGTCGGCGAGCGCACGGGTAGTCAGCTGAGTTCCGGTAGCACGAAAGTGCGTCGCCGCCGCAATTTGGGCCGCCGACTTTTTCGGCGCCTCAGGCTCGGCCACCGGAGTCTCCCGCACCCGGGCATTCGCCGGCGACGAGTTCCCACTCAATCGCCGCGCCCGGGCCTTCGCGCGCATCCTGTTCCAGAGACGATCGTTGATGATGTTACCGATCGACGCGCTGGTCGGATTGTTCCAGTTGCCGCCCATATTATCTTTCCACTGCGCGCTCGCCGGCGCGCTTAAAGCGAACAGAAACCCGAAGGCCACTAATATTTTCGTTTGAAATATTTTGCTTTTCATCTAGTTATCCTTTGCGACTATAACTCCGGAAGCATTCTGTGCTTCTATTCCGGAATGTGCAAAGGCCCTTTGCAGGTTTTTCATTTGAGATCTCAAATTTCAGATCTCGGATCCTGGAGAGAGCCAAAGCGGTGTCGCCGCTTCGCTCTCGAGAGGAAGTTAGACAGGATTTACAAGATTCACAGGATTAAGGCGGTAGTAAAGAAGAAAGAAACCGGAACAAGTTAGCCGCGTTCCGGTTTCTTTGTGTCCTGTAAATCATGTGAATCCCGTCTAAATTCCTTTACACTGACCGGGCTGTTTCCGACAGGTGGGCGATGGTTTGCTGCTAACGGCGTTCTGCTTTCTGCCTTACCTGCTGTTCTGTGTAATCTGCGTAATCTGTGGATATCTCTTTCCTGGTTCGTGTGGCTTCGTGAGATTTCGTGTAATTTCGTGGATCGTGTGCTCAGGATTCGCAGCGACACGATCACCGAAATCACAGACCAAACTCCATAACCAACACGAAATAAGAGTTTCTGTCCAAAGCCGAGTTGACCGATCTTCTTTGCGCCTCATGTCCTTCCTTTCTTAGCGCCTTTGCGTGAACCCCCAAATAGCCAAAGGTTCCCGTCAGCACCACAGCGAAAGGTTACGCGACCGATATTCTCCCTTGCACAATTCATTGTAAAACGCTGTAATCAGCGCCGATGAGATTGGAAGCCAATCGGCGCGAATTCCTGCGCGGCGCGCTCGCAACCAGCGCACTCTTAATGGCCACGCCCTCCCGCGCCCTCGCCAACGGATTCAATCCCGAACGACACTACGCACCGGTAAAAATCGCCCGCAACCGCATCATTCGTGAAGTTGTCGGCCTCAGACCCTATCGCGAAGCAGGCTTCAGAGTCGAAGCAGAACGGCTAGGCCAAAAACTCCTGGTCCACAACTACGGCCACGGCGGCGCCGGCATCACCCTCTCCTGGGGCACCGCATCCCAAGCGTTGGACATCCTGTCAGAACCGGGAGCGGTAGCGACCGGCCCTCTTCTTCCTCGTTCCCGCCCCCGCAATGCTCACAAGCGATTCGCCGTCCTCGGCTGCGGCGTCAGCGGCCTCTCAACCGCCCGCCTATTACAAAGACGTTTCCAAAACGGCCCCGGCACGGTAACCATCTACGCAAAAGACTTACCCCCGGAAACAACTTCCAACATCGCCGGCGGTTTCTGGTCTCCCACCTCCGTCTATGATCCCGGCGTTGCGACTACCAGGTTTACCGAACAGTTTCGGCTTGCCTGCCGCATCTCAAATCGAGCTTTTCAGAATCTCGTCGGCCCCGATTACGGAGTGCGCTGGATCGAAACTTTGGAGTTGTACCGCAACGAAGCGTCGCTCAATCGCGAACTAACCGGCGGCGACAATCTCTATACGCAAATTGAAATTCATCGGGACCCGGAGCATTACTTTGGTTTCCCTTATGTGCGGCAGTACCACACCATGCTGATCGAACCGCCCGTCTATCTCAACGCGCTGCTGCGCGACTTCTACCTCGCCGGTGGTAAGTTGGTGGTGAAGGAATTTCGCAGCCGTGATGAGATCAAGCGGCTACCCGAGCAAGTCATATTCAACTGCACCGGCTTAGGCGCCCGTGCACTCTTTGGCGATCAGCAGTTGATTCCGGTCCGCGGCCAACTGGAAGTGCTGCTGCCGCAACCCGAGATTGACTACTGCTATCTAAGCGGCGGCTACATGTTTCCGCGCCACGACGGAATTATTCTGGGCGGCACCTGGGACCACGACGACTGGTCCCTCACCCCCAACCCCGAACAAACCACCAGCATCCTCGCCGCGCATGCCGACATCATGAACGGCTCAAAACAGTGAGTACCGGCCTAGGAACATTAGCCACAGATGAACGCGGATAAGCACGGATCTGAACATTAAGACATTATTAGATAGATAGCGCGGTTTTTGCTGAATGTGTATTTCCGGATCCGCGTTTATCCGTGTGAATCTGTGGCCACTTTTATTCTCAGCGAGGTGATAAGTGATGAAGCTTAAACGGTTGATGCCTATTCTTAATGTCTCCAACATTGAGGAGAGTTTTGCCTGGTTTGAGAAGGTGGGGTGGCGGAAAGGATGGGACTGGGGCGAGCCGCCGACTTTTGGGGGCGTGTGTAGTGGGCATAGCGAGATCTTTCTTTGCCAGGATGGGCAGGGGTCTCGCGGGGGGCCAATGCCGCGGCATGTGGGGGACGATGATACGGGCGGGGTTTGGATGAGTTGGTTCTTATCGTCGCCGGCTGAGGTTGATGCCGCTTATCAACGGGCTTTAGAGCAGAATTTGATTGTGACTATGCCGCCGACGGATGAACCATGGAACGTGCGGGAGTTTCACCTACGGCATCCGGATGGGCATACGTTTCGAGTGAGCGCGGGGCTGGAAGAAGAATGAATTAGCCGCGGATGACCGCGGATAAATACGGATCTGAACCACCAGAAACGAAACACGCAGTTTTTGCTTTGTGTGTCTTTGCAGATCTGCGTTTTTCCGCGTGCATCCGCGGCCACTTTGCCTTGTCTAAGCCGTGGAAAAATCGCCGGTCAGGAAGGGTGGTTTACCCCCGCCTCAAGTGAGCTAATTTAACAAGCGGGGGTAAACCACACCTTCCTGACTTGCTACTGTTCCGGGTGACTTGTTCCTCGGAATCTATCGAGCAGCCTTTCTCTACCGCAGGCGATAGTGACCTGCTAGAATCGCAGCCTTTGGAAATACCTGTGAGGAGTACTTCTGTGCTAAACGAAATTCTTCAAACTCTAAGACGCCAGCTAACAGTTGGCGTTACATCTATCGCGATGGGGGTTGCGATGTTCGCTGCCACCACGGCTCTCGCAGAAGACTGGCCGATGTTTCGCGGGCCGAATGGGTCGGGCGTGTCGGCCTCTACCGGAATTCCGGAAGAGTTTGGGCCGGGCAAGAATGTGGTTTGGAAGACGGCGCTACCGCCGGGGCATTCTTCGCCCGTGCTGACAAAGAATCGCATCTTTGTCACCGCGCATAGCGAGATAAAGAAAGAAGCGAAGAACGACTATAAGCTGCTGGTCATCTGCCTGGATCGCGCGACGGGCAAGTTGCTGTGGGAACGTGAGGTATTGCGCTCGAAGGTTGGGCGTTTGGAGAACGTTAATGGGCCCGCGTCGCCGAGCCCGGTTACCGATGGCACAAATGTCTATGCCTTCTTTCAGGAGTTTGGATTGGTTTCTTTCGATGGCGCGGGCAAAGAGCGCTGGCGGCTGCCGCTGGGTCCGTTCAATATGTTCTACGGCTTCGGCGCTTCGCCCATCATCGTTGACGATAAAATAATTCTGCCGGTTGACCAGGACAACCCGAGCTCTTACCTGATCGCTGTTGATAAGAATACGGGAAAGCTGCGCTGGAAGGTTGAACGGCCGGTGGTCATATCGGGCTACTCGACGCCGACGATCTATCAACCAAAGCAGGGTGCGAAGCAGATTGTTATTCCCGAATCGTTCCAGCTTTCGGCTTACTCCGTGGCGGATGGCAAAAGGGTCTGGTGGGTGCGTGGGTTGGCGTGTGAAATGAAATCGATTGCCAGCAGCGATGGGGAATACCTGTACATAAACGGCTGGGGCTTTCCGCAGAATCAACAGGGACAGCAAGTGGCGACGATCTCCTGGGAAGAGGCGCTGCCCAGATACGACAAGAATGGTGACCGGCTGATCGCAAAGTCGGAGATCTCCGGTGCGGAGAAGATGGACAAGATGCTGGGCGGTGCCTTCGAGGCCTTTGACATGAACCGCGATGAGAAGTTGAACCCGAAGGACTGGGAAGTCTTCCGCGCCATGATGGCGTCTGAGAACGGCCTGCTGTCAATCAAACTGGGAGGCAAGGGCGATCAGACAGCGACGGCGATCCGCTGGCGCTACTACAAACCGGTGCCGCAGGTTCCTTCCACGCTGCTCTACAAGGGCGTCCTCTACATGATTAACGATAGCGGGATTCTGCTTTCGTTCGATCCCGCGACCGGGAATGTGATCAAGCAGGGCCGGCTGCATGGCGCGATTGATAAGTATTTCTCTTCACCGGTTGCCGCGGACGACAAAGTCTTCCTGATCGGACAGGCGGGGCAGGTGTCGGTGTTGAAGGCTGCCGGCGATTGGCAGGTATTGAAGGTGAATGATTTGGATGACGAGGTCTTTGCGACGCCGGCGATTGCTGACGGGAGGATTTACATTAGGACGCGCAGCGCGCTTTATAGTTTTGGGAAATAAGACTGTCCACAGATTACACCGATTCCACAGATTTGGAGACAAAGCAGCAGAGGGCTCTTCTCAAGAATCCAAAACCCAACTGTAGATGATTGCAGGTTAGGGGTGGTTTACCCCCGCCTCAAGTGAGCATTTCAACAAAGCGGGGGTCAACCACCCTTCCTGACCTGCAATTTGCTTCATCTTGGAATGTGGGACCTCAGCTTGAGCTTTCTGCCTACTGCTTACTGCCTCCTGCCTACTGCTTTCCGTTCTGTGTAATCTGTGAAATCTGTGGATGTTCTTCACCGGATACCGACTAATCCCTGGACTGACTGGATCAGCTTCTCGGTATCGTAGCCGACGCCGTCTTTGAAGACGATCTCGACTTTTTCGATGTCGAGGATGTTGGCGGCGGGGTTTCCTTTTATCACCATCAAATCAGCTTGCTTGCCGGCGGAGATGGAGCCGATGCGGGCATCTTCGCCGAGGAATTTGGCGCCGTTGAGGCTGGCAATCTTGATCGCCTCAAGCGGTGTGAAGCCGGCTTCCACCAGTAGCTCGACCTCACGCAGGTCACCAAAGCCGGCCACGATGCCGCCATTGCCGGTGGGATCGAGACCGGCGATTAGTAACCCACCTGCCTGGACGAAGGCGCGTTCGAAATCCATCGCCTTGCGCAACAGCGTGACGAAATCAGAGGTAGAAGCGACGCGCGCCCGCGCAGTCAGATAACGCACGCGCGCGTCGGTGGACATCACACCAAACACTCGCGGATTCATTAACGCGCTCGCTGCTCCGATTCCGCTTTGCGTCAATGGCGCGCTGCCCGCCTCAAAGACAGGGAGCGTGGAGGTGATAGCCACTTTCTTTGCCACCAGAGTTCGGATCGTTTCCTGGGCCGCAGCGCTTTTCAAATCCAATTGCCGCAGGCTGGCGGAAACCGCCCCGCCCGGACACTGGTCGGGCTTCTTCTCCACAACAAATTCGGAATCAGCAAACAGACCGTGCTCGAGGTTATCTATGCCGATCTCGGCGGCTTCGCGATATCCGATCGAGCAGAGGTGTCCGGTAACTTTCAAACCCCGCTTGTGCGCTTCTTCGACCGCGGCGCGCAGCTCGTCGCGAGTGATGTTCATGTAGGCTTTGAAAGAAGTCGCGCCCTGATCAGCCCAAAAGTTCACCATGCGCCGTGCATCATCCGCCCCGCTAAGCTGGTGCATCACCGGCGTGAAAGCGCCGGCGCCTTCCAGGTAGGGCGCGGTGACGTGCATCTTGGGACCGATCATGCGGCCGGCGTCGATAAGCTTTTTGATTTCCAGGTCGGTATAAGGAACGACGCTGCCGGTGGTGCGAATCGTTGTGACGCCCAGCGCGAGATAAAGGCGCGGGAAGCTGCTTCCCATGTTCGAGTACATCGGCGGCGAGCCGCCCTGGGGAAAGAACATATGGTTGTGCATGCCCACCAACCCCGGCAGCACCGTGTAGCCTTTGAGATCTAGTGTTTGGGCAGTTGGTGGCACGGTTGCCGAAGCACTCGGCGCTATTGATTGAATCTTGCCGTCAGCGATGATCAAAGTCTGATCTTCGAGAGGGGCAGCGCCGGTGCCATCGACCACACGCACATGGGTGAGTGCTATCACCGGAGCCTCGACGCGTATGAACTGACTGTCTGACGATGGTCTTTGGGCTGCGGCATGAATAAAAACACTAAGCAACAAGACAAGAAAGTTTGTGGTCTTCATGGGTGTCTCCTGGGGGGTTGATTAGGCGGCAGCATATTAGCGCGGAGACGAATGAGTTTCCACAGATTACACAGATTACGCAGATTAGAGTAAAAACCGGGAAGGAACTGAGTAGTCTCCTGCCTTCTGCTTCCTGCCTTCTGCTTCCTGCCTTCTGTTCTGTGTAATCTGTGTAATCTGCGGATTCAGGTTTCGAGACTTTGGGAACGAGCGAACGCGTCGTAGAATGCGTCCAATCAACCCCAGACGTAACCTTAATAATCAATCGGGAGCTAACCATGAGAACCAATAAGTTGAGAGCGCTTTTCCTGATCGTTTGCCTGCAAGCGGTCCCGTTGCTCGTTTCCGCCCAGCCGGGTGGGGCGCCGCGTTTCGATATCCCTTACGAGAAGTTCGTACTCAGCAACGGACTGACAGTGATCGTCCACGAAGATCACAAAGCTCCGATTGTGGCCGTCAATGTTTGGTACCACGTCGGATCCAAGAACGAAAAGTTTGGCAAGACCGGCTTCGCGCATCTTTTTGAACATTTGATGTTCAACGGCAGCGAGCACTTCAACGACGACTATTTTCAGGCCCTCGAACGCATTGGCGCCACGGATTTAAACGGCACCACCAACGAGGATCGCACCAATTATTTCCAAAATATACCGGTCTCAGCACTCGATACTGTGTTGTGGCTGGAGTCAGACCGCATGGGCCATCTGCTGGGCGCGATCGACAAAGCCAGACTCGACGAGCAGCGCGGCGTAGTGCAGAACGAAAAGCGCCAGGGTGAAAACGAGCCTTACAGTCTCAGTGAGGAGTTGATCACTAAAGCCGTTTTTCCCGCCAGCCATCCTTACAGTCACACGGTGATCGGTTCAATGGAAGATCTGAACGCGGCCTCGCTCGACGACGTCAAGGAGTGGTTCAAGACCCACTACGGTCCGGCCAATGCAGTGGTCGTGATCGCCGGTGATATCGACGCAAAGACAGCGCGGGCGAAGGTGGAAAAATACTTCGGCGAGATCGCGCCAGGACCGCCGGTGACGCACTTCAGCAAATGGGTAGCAGCGCGCACCGGCGAGCAGCGGCAGGTTGCTCAGGACCGTGTGCCGCAGGCGCGTCTCTATAAAGTCTGGAACGTTCCGGGATTAGGCGCCGCTGACAACGATTACCTCACTTTGTTGTCCGACGTGCTGGTTTCTGATAAGGCCTCACGACTCTACAAACGACTGGTCTATGACGAGCAGATCGCCACCGACGTAGGGGCATTCATGGACCAACGCGAAATTGGCAGTCTGTTCATGATTCAGGTGACAGCCAAACCGGGGGGCGACCTGGTAGCCATCGAGAAGGCAGTAAACGAAGAAATGCAGAAGGTGTTTGCCTCACCGCCGGCACAGGATGAGCTCGAACGAGTCAGGACTCAGATCTTTGCCCAGTTCATTCGCGGCGCTGAGAGGATTGGTGGCTTTGGCGGCAAGTCGGACATCCTCGCGCGCAGCCAGGTGTTTGGCGGCAGTCCTGATTCGTATAAGCATTCGCTCAATCGAATGGCGTCAGCTACCACAGCCGACCTGCAGTCCGCCGGTAAGCGCTGGCTTTCGGATGGTGTTTACAATCTCGAGGTCGTTCCGTATCCGGGTTACGAGGCATCGCAAACTGCGGCCGACCGCACTCAAATGCCAAAGCCCGGTGAAGGGCCCGAGCCGAAGTTTCCTGTGATGCAACGCGCGAAGCTTTCGAATGGGATGGAAGTGATCGTGGCGGAGCGTCACAGCGTGCCGGTGGTAAATATGAGCCTGCTGATTGATGCCGGGTTTGCTGCCGACCAATTCGCGCAGCCGGGCACCGCAGCGCTGGCCATGAACATGCTCGACGAAGGCACGAAGGCGAAGAACGCGATCGAGATCAGCAAGGAGCTCGCCTCGCTGGGCGCGTCGCTCGGCACCGGCTCTAACCTGGACACATCGACTGTGTCGCTCTCGACCTTGAAGACAACACTGGATCGAGCGCTCAATCTTTACGCCGACATAATACTCAACCCGGCCTTTCCGCAAGCAGACTTCGAGCGGCTGAAGAAGTTGCAGATTGCGTCAATCCAGCGAGAGAAATCGCAGCCCATACAGATGGCGCTGCGCGTGTTTCCCAGACTGCTTTACGGGCAGGGTCATGCCTACGGAAATCCCTATACCGGATCAGGCACTGAGGAGTCGGTAGCAAAACTGACGCGCGACGACCTGACGAAGTTTCATGGCACATGGTTCAAGCCCAATAACGCGACGGTGGTAGTCGTAGGGGACACGACCCTGGCGGAGATGCAGCCGAAGCTGGAAGCATTATTCGCCGGCTGGAAGAGTGGGCCGGTGCCGCAGAAGAATATTGCTACGACGCCGGTCCCGGATAAGCAGGTCGTTTACCTGATCGACAAGCCGGGTGCGATTCAATCGGTGATACTTGCCGGCGTGCTGGCGCCGCCAAAGTCTAACCCCGACGAAATATCGATCGAGTCAATGAATACGGTGCTCGGCGGGGCCTTTATCTCCCGGCTCAACATGAACCTGCGCGAAAACAAGCACTGGTCCTACGGCGCCGGCAGCTTTCTCCCCGCGGCTCGCGGCCAGCGTATCTTTCTGTCATATGCGCCGGTGCAAACCGACAAGACCAAGGAGTCAATGGTAGAGATTGCCGGCGAACTGCGGGCGATCTTAAAAGACCGTCTGATCACTGCAGATGAAATGGCCATGGCGAAAAGTAATCTGACGCAGGCGTTGCCCGGCCTCTGGGAAACCAACGACGCTGTCGGACAGGCCATCAAGGAAGTGGTCGAGTTTCGGCTGACGCCTGATTACTACACCACCTACGCCGGAAAGGTGAAGGCCCTGACGGTGAATAATCTTAACGAGGCGGCCGTGAAAGTTGTGCGGCCCGAGAGCCTGATCTGGGTAGTCGTTGGCGATCGCGAGAAGATTGAGAAAGGAATTCGCGAGCTAAACATCGGCGAGCTACGGCTGATTGACGCCGACGGCAACCCGGTGAAATAGCAAAGAAGTATCCACAGATTACGCAGATTACACAGAACAGAAGGCAGTAGGCAGTAGGCAGTAGGCAGTAAGCACCTGGTAGGCTCCTCTACCTCTACTGCCTACTGCCTTCTGCTTTCCGCCTTCTGCTTTCCCCCTTCCTGCCTTCTGTTCTGTGTAATCTGCGTAATCTGTGGATTCGTACGGTTTTATTCGTGGCCGCCTCGGTCCGCGATCAGGCTTATAGCGGGTTCGCTGACGAAGACCTTTGCGTGAAACTGCCGGCCCCAGGACAGCGGGGTGACGTCACGGTACTCGTACGTCGTGTGTACGTCATATTTGGGCCCATAGCCGGGATGAAGTTTTTTTCGCAACGAAGCCCGCGCATTCGGATCGGCGCCGTGCTCCAGCAGCAGTTCAGTGAACGGGGCCACCTGGGGCTTACCGCCATAGTTCATCCAGAAATTCGGTTGCGACACTACGGTGGCGAACAGCGCGGTGTGGCCGCCGAAGCCTTCGGCATCGACCGCGGCCTTTGCGTCAACATCCATTCCCTTCTCAAGTAGCCAGCGCGCAATCTCAATTTCATCGTAGTCGGCGCACATGTGCAGCAGGGTCGTTCCCTTGAGCGGCGTGCCCTGCGTCGCTAACACATCGTCATGACATCCCATCTCGGGTGGGTAGATCTCTTCATGCGTGAACGTTCGCTCTAAGAGTCTGGGGTCCCGACGATGATGTTCTTCAAGTAGATCGATGCGGCCGCGATGGAGCGCCATCGTGGGCGTGTCGGGCAACTCCAGTCCGTGCTCTACGTACATCTCCAGGATCGCATGTTTCGCCGAGGGATTACGACTGTCGGTCTCCAGCACGACATCCACGGGCGCGAGTCTCTTACCATTTTCATCACGTACGCGGCCCCCTAACTCAAGCACCAGCGCCGTGCCGGTGGCGCTAAGGGTGTACGCCGGCCCACCCAGGGCCCCCTCCGGCACACTGGGCGCTCCCATCATTGTGTACAGCATGCGCGCAGTGACAATCTTGCTTTGCAGCACGGCCCGGTCAATTGCTGTCTCAAGGTCGGTCGCGCCGAGTTGGTGGAGCATTTCAATTATGCGGTCGCGTCCCAGGTTTGCAGCATAACTCATGGGTGGGCCCCAATTACTGTTGCGAACTCCCGCGTTCTCATAAAGCAGATTAGGATGTTTCACAACGAGATCGCGCACCGCATCGAGATCATCGCGCCAGATCGCGTCGATGAGTTTGCATGACTGGACCATTCGCGGCCAGCTGGTAGCGCCATAACTTCGCGCGAGTGCCAGCTGGGCATCGGCGAGTGTAGCGTTCTCAGTTGAAACTGGTTTCGGATGATGTTGGTTGAATTCTTTGATGGCCGACGGATCGCCACGACGGATGTCGCGGAGAAGGTCCTTCGCCTGGTGCTTGAGTTGATCGAGGTTGGGACGAACGGGAAAGTGACGACTGGTGGTATCAGCTGACATGACGAGCCTCCTTTGAGTGTGCCCGTTGTCCGCTATGTCGGGCGAAAGGAGGTTCGCATCGGAACCTGCAATCACTCGGAAAGGGATCAGGTGGACTCAGTCCTGCCCGCGGACGGGTGGCGGCCTGCACGCCGGCCGAGAGCATATCTTCGTCCACGAATCGGGGTCAAGAGGACATCCACAGATTTCACAGATTACACAGACGGAAACAATGACACAGACCGGGAGGCACGAGCCAGTAAACATGCGGCAGGTCGATGATCAGTCCTTTTCAT
Source organism: Pyrinomonadaceae bacterium (assembly GCA_039933315.1). Taxonomy (GTDB): domain Bacteria; phylum Acidobacteriota; class Blastocatellia; order Pyrinomonadales; family Pyrinomonadaceae; genus DASXRU01. Next base: position 6,279 of record JBDTOI010000014.1, on the reverse strand, counting down.
GATCTACATGGCTTACACAAGTCGCTGACCGGTGCGAGGACAATTGGTTCCTGTTCGTGTAAACCTCAGGACTACAAGATCACGCGCTGGTCTTTTCCGCTGTCCTTCTGCCTTCTGCCTCCTGCCTCCTGCCTTGCAGTCTGTATAATCTCCGTCATCTGTGTAATCTGTGGATTCAAACATGACAAACCCTCCCCCACCAGCCGCTGCGGAAAAAATTCATCGATATCCGTGCCCGGCGTGCGGAGCCGATCTGCTTTTTGAGCCGCAGGGTGGCTTCTTGTCTTGTCGTCATTGTGGCCACAAGGAGCCGATCCCGAGGAGTGCGGAGGAGGTCGAAGAGCGATCATTCGAACAGTATCTGCAAATCCGCCCGGAACAGATGGAGCAGTTGGCAGCGAATGCGCTCGAAGTGAGGTGTCAAAGCTGCGGCGCGACCGTCACCTTCATGCCGCCGCAAGTGGCCGGCCAATGCGACTTCTGCGGCGTTCAAATCGTGGCTCAAGCGAAATCCGCTGACCCGATTCTGGCGCCCGAAGGCATCTTGCCTTTTCGCATTACGCAACCGGAGGCCAGCGCCGGTTTGCGCCAGTGGTTGCAATCAAGATGGTTCGCGCCCAATGCACTTAAGCACTTCGCTCAGCCCGATGCGATCAGTGGTGTGTATCTTCCCTTCTGGACTTATGACACACACACGACGAGTTACTACAACGGCGAGCGCGGCGAGCATTACTACGTCACCGAAACGCATCACGAGACCGACTCGCAGGGCCGTACCGTCACGCGAACAAGCCAGGTGCAGCACACCAACTGGTACTCTGTTTCCGGTACGGTCTCCGGATGGTTCAACGATGTGCTGGTGCCCGCGACAGTCTCGCTCAGGCAGGATCGGCTGGAAGCGTTAGATCCCTGGGATCTGGCGGAGTTAGAGCAATACAATCCGGCTTTTCTGTCAGGATACAAAGCGCAGCGTTATCAGGTTGATATCGCGCAAGGTTTCGAGCGCGTGAAGCAGGTTACCGCGGGTGTAATTGAAGGCGATATTCGCCAGGACATCGGCGGTGACGAGCAAAGGATTCACGACGTCACCACGCATTATTCGGGAATAACCTTCAAGCATTTATTGCTACCGGTTTACGCCGGCGCCTATCGTTTCAATCAGAAGGTTTATCAAATTGTGGTCAACGGCCGCACGGGCGAGATACAGGGTGACCGGCCCTACAGCTACTGGAAGATCGCGCTTTTCGTGACTGCGCTCTTATTCGTCTTGCTGATCGTCGTGCTGGTGTTTGGTTCAGGGAAGAGTTAATGGCGGCGCGTATCCACAGATTACACCGATTACACCGATAAGATACAAAGGCAGGAAAAGGAACCGTGTAGCCTACTGCTTTCATATAGGTGTCCTAATCAATACGGATATTTCAGTCATCATACCGGCGGCTCCTTAACAGATGAAGTCTTCGCCGCGGTTGTAGGGGCGGCACTCCGTGGCCGCCCCCCTCTTCTCCTTTCCACTCGTTTCAAAATCATAGACTGTCGAGTTAAAGAAGGGGGTGGCCACAGAGTGCCACCCCTACAAAGCCACCTCGTGTTCGCCGCGTTCCTGCCAGCATTTTAGTTGCCAGGCGTCGCCTTCGACGGCGACGGCAGCGAAGTAACCCGGCCCAGGAGATAAATCCTGCATGGACCAGCGCGATACTTCCGCGGGGTCTCTCAGGTTACCCAGCAAAGACGCGGCTGAACCGGGCGCCAGCGAAACATTGAACTGATCCAGCGGCATCGACATGCCTTCGCCCAGCGCTTTGATGTAGGCCTCCTTACGGGTCCAGCACTTGAAGAACGCTTCCGCCCGCTGCGCTCCCGGTAGTCCTTGCAGTACCTCGACTTCCTGACGAGAGAAGAAGCGCGCGGCAATTTTCTCTGACGCGAAATCGGGCCGAATGAATTCAATGTCAACTCCGACCTGCCGATCGCGAGTGACAGCAATCAGGGCCAACTCATTCGCATGAGAGAGGTTGAAAGTGACTCCGTTTGTAACTACCGAGTTTTCATCTGATAGTGCGGGCTTGCCGTAGTTTGAGTAACAGAAATTCACTGCAGCGGGTGCCTGGTTTAAGTACGAACCAAGAATCACGCGCAAGGACCCGCGGGCAACAATGAAGCGATTGCGATCTCTGGCAATGTGAAAACGATCGGCGCGCGCGCATTCTTCAAGGGAAAGTGTGGGGCGCATTTTTGCCACCAGCGTTTCAGTCAGCGGCACGCGCCACACGTGCACCTCGTTCTTCGACGCGGCGACGTTTGGGGGCGGAGGATCCCAGGTTCCCGAGCCAGGCGGAAGATTAGATTCAGATGATGTCACACCAATCACGGTTGAAATCCGCTACGTTAGAGACTCAGCGCAACTCGACGTTTTCTAAATTAGCGAATATACACCGGCGCGGTGCTCAACGTGATGGCGAGGCCTTTCGGATCCGCGGTGAGGTGGGCAACATTCTCCCCGGTATGTCCTACGGTAGTGTACTGACCCGGGTTTAGGGGAAGGTGAACACTATGCGCTCGGCCGGTGGTCCAGGCGGCGAAGCGAAGGTCATTGCCCTGGCGAAAAGCGAGCACGTAGTCATCAGGATCGCCCACGTCAATTCGCTTCTCAAACCGGTACCCGCCGAAGATCGTCGTCAGAGTTTTCGCTGCCAGGTAAGCCGGCTTCGGATTGTAGACAGGATTGCGATCCTGGGGGTACGAATTTGAAACTACGCCGAAGTTATGTTCCGGCTCGTTCGCGTCCGCCCCGCCGTCACGCCATTCGTACCAGATCGATAAGGGAATGTCGTTGCCCACATTTGTCAGCCACTGGCGCGCCACCAACTGGCCTTGTTTTTCTTTGCTCATGCCGGGCCACGAGGTGGAATAGCCCCACTCGCTGGAGATTATGGGAATCGGTCCATCAGCGCCACCTTGATGAACTGCTGCCCCGTCGCTACCGCTCCGGGTTCTGACACGGGTGTACTTTGTCATTAACTCACGAATGCGACAGTACCGGCTGGCTACTCTCTCCGGGTCGGACCGCAGGTAAGGGTGCACTGAGACAGCCGACCAGTAATCCAGCAAGCCCGCTTTGAAGCAGGCTTCGAGAAAGGGCAAATCGATTTCGGAGGTTGCCGGGCCAATCAACTTTTCCTGAGGCGCCTCGGCGCGAAACGCTCGGCCTACGGTCAACGCCAGCGAGACATATTCATCGACGTTTGGCCGCGGGGGCCAGAACATTTCGTGATTTGGTTCGTTGTAGATTTCCCAGAGGACATCCCGTCCCGCAAAATGTTTCGCGGCTGCTACCGCCCAGCGAGCGAACGCTTCGCGCGCAGATTGAGTGCGGGGCGGGGCGCCGTTGTCGTAGAGAGGATTGCCGTAGTCCAGAATGAACAGTGCGCGAATCTTGTGCTGCTCCATGGCCGCCATCAGGCGATCGTAGGCTGAGAAATCATAACGACCACGCTCGCTTTCAGTAGCGTCCCACTTGAAGTCCATGCGCACCCAGTCAAAACCGGCGTCCGCGATCATCTTCATTTCGCCAGGTTGTGGATCAGTGAAATGAATATTAACGCCGAAACCGTCCGGTATGACAGGAGGGTTGGACGAGTTACGTTTAAAGCCGCAGTCTTCGGCGCGAGCTCGGCGGGCAACGCACCCGCCTGTCGTCGCCAGCAGAACCAGCAGGGCAATGGTTGTAAGGAAGGACAGCCGGATAGGGAACTCCTCTTAGACCGGAGTCTGGAGGCGTTCAGCCATTCTCGTTTGTGGTAATGGCGCGGGGTGAACGCGTTCTGACAGAGTCTTACCTGGCAGCGTACTGGAACCCTTAAGCGACGCTTCTACGCGCTTCAGCTGCTCTCTACGGCTGATGGCCCAATTACCGCACCATCTTAACCAGGGGGCACTGGCCCAATCCCATTCGCCGAGGTATTCGAGAGGGGAGGCGCCGGTGCCGCGCTTGAATCGATAGACCCCGTGGTTCTCGATGGGATCGATCCCGGCCAGATCGCTACATTCTATTTGTAAACTTCGGCAATGCTGAATGATGGTCCAATACATCAAATAAGAAGAGTGTAATTTGCGCCCTTGTTCGGTGTTTGCGCTGAATATTCCCCAGGCTCTTCGACCGAACACTACCCACCCAATGAGGCTGACCAGCACACCGTTCTCGTCATCGCAGCGATAGAGAGCGATCTGGTTTCCCAGGTGTTTCCAAATCTGGCTGATCTCTTCTCGCGAATGCTGTTCACCGAGCCCTTTGAGAGACTGCATCGAGTCATAGACAGAAACAACTTCATCAACATCCGGATCCAACCAGCGTCGAACAGTCAGATTATTTTCATTCGCTCGCCGCAGATTTCTCCGCCAGTTGTGTTCACATGCCTTCAGGGTGGACTTTTCATCCCGGCTAAGATCGAGCTGCATGGTGTAACCCGGAGTTAGCGTAAACCATGCCCTGGACCAGCCCTGCGCGGTCAGTCGCAAGACGTCTTCAATATTTCTGGCGCGGTCACAACGAAAGCGGCAATACACCCAGCGCAGCCCGGTCGTTTGTTTGATCGCTGTCTGTAAGTCCTGACCGCAGGCGGAGAGATCACCAACCGGCCCGCCCTCGCAATAGACCAATCCGAGCTTCAGCGGGTAGCGTCGCAGCGACCCCATCATAAGCGCGACAATCTCGTCTTGTTCGTTGAAAGCGGCCCAACGACATGGCTCCCAACCCAGAGCTCGACGATACTCGCCAAAGGCATAACTCTGGTAGGGCGAGTAGTCGTCAAACTTTAGTAGCGCTTCATCCCAGATGCGCGCCGCTGCTTCATCACTTAGTAGTTGCCATGTGGCCATAAATCAAACCTCGCTGGCTGCCGCCTCCAGCATTACTCGACGCTGCTAGCTAACACGTCACTGGTTTGCGGTTGCGGCCCCCGCGCGGGGCGCGTGCGTTTGTAAAACTCGGCCCGCAGACCGGCGGGTGTGAAACTCTCCGGCACGTCGTCCCAGCGCGGCCGCATACATTCCCACAGGCTGATCTTTTGCTGGCGCAAAAACCAGAACAGGGCTACGACAAACATCACGCTGTAACCCGTGATAGAAGCCAATACGGCCCCCAGAATTCCTTTGGAAGGCAGCCATGCCAGCAACAGGGCCACCATCACGATGGCCGCCAGGATTCTGGCCGTGGCGCTTAAACCCGGATGTCCTAACCCATTCAATCCGCTAATTACGATGGCGCTGCCACTCCAGATCACGGAAGCGATCATCAACAATCGCAGGACGTTTGTGACCGGCACAAAGCCATCGCCATAAGCGAAATGCAGAATATATGGAGCAGCGATCCAGAGGGGCACCAGTAATGACAAATGAACAAACAGCGTCAGGCGCAGACTCCTGGTCACAATCTGCGTGGCTTCAGCCCTCTTCTTCGATGCCGCCACCTCGGGCATCAGCGCGTCGCCCACCGATGAAGCCAGCAGGGTCGTGATATCCGAGAGTCGAACCGCGACTGAGTAAAGACCAATCGAAGTGCTGGAAGCCATCCCCGTCAGCATGAGGGAGTCCAGCCTCCAATTCGCAAACTCAGTTAAGACGCCGGGATAATCCCTTACCCCGTAGTTCAATACTGATTTGAATTCGGAGAGTCTCGGGCGCCAGCTGGGAGTCAATTGATGCCAGACGGCAATGAGCGACAGCAGCATTGAAGCGGCAATTGATGCCACCATCGTGTAAGTAGCATTGGCAACTGTCAGCGTGCCGGCGAACCAAAGGAGGATGTAACCCAGCATCTGCACGCCAAAAAGGATCAGCCGCACGGCACCCACCCAGGCGAAGCGTCGCATGCCTTCCAACAAACCGCGCATCAAATCCGTCACCAGGGCCATCGGGATAATCAGCGCGTAGATGCGCACCAATCGCATTACCTCAGGACTACGCTCGCCAACCAGTCGCGGAATCAGCAGTTCGCCCAGGCCAAGCGCTATTAGTCCGAACACGATGGCGTAGATCATCGCATTTGAAAATAACGCGGACCCGGATTCAGGGTTTTTGGCCACCCAGAACCGCGTGGCCTGGGGCAGTCCCAGCGCCATCGCCATGACTACGACGGCCGGCCAGGTCAGAACGATCATTAGATCGCCACGGCCCTCGGGGCCCAGCGCCCAGGAGCTGAGGAGGCTGGTCACCACGCCGGAACAAAGCATCAGCGCGTTCGTGCTAAAAACCAGTTTGATATTGCGTTTCAGCATTGAG
>JBDTOI010000013.1:0-44890 GCA_039933315.1 Pyrinomonadaceae bacterium | reverse complement strand
ACCAGACTGCGCAAACGCGTGGCAGGAGGTGGGGAAGCCGGTCGTTCTGCAAGCTTCTTCATGATTCAGACCGGCAGCGTTCGCCTTTGCTTTGCAGGCTCCTCCGGTTAAGCCCTTCAGTTTATTTCCTTTAGTGAGGAGACAAAATATCACAGGCGAATGTGACAAAACAATTACGTGAGATAAGCAGCGAAGAGTTTTGGCCAACCTATCTCATTAGCACTTGAATTAAAGTTTCTTAGGGAGGAGCCATCTCATTAACACCCGGTTTCAACCGGGTGATCGGCCTAGCCTAAAACTTTGGAACCGTTTCAACGGTTTCTGATTCGCAGCGGGAAGCAAACTGTTGAAACAGTTCGGGAGATCAGACGAGCTACTGATCACCCGGTTGAAACCGGGTGTTAATGAGATGCCGCATTTCTCTCCGCTTGTCTCGTCACAGCCAGCACGCCCGCGCCAGGGCAACAGGGTCCGCGCTGTTAGGAAGGCCTTCAAGGATTAACACCCGCATGCCACGAAGTTCAATTGTCACTGCCCCCTCACTGGTGCGAAAAGTCTTCAACACCCCCGGTCGTTGGCCGTTAGATGTGGATGACACCTCCGTGGCCTCCGGGTAACGTTGCAACGTGCGTTTCACATAAGCGTCAAAGAACTCGCGCGCATCCTTTTCCGTGTCCCAAACGGAAAGCTGAGCCAGAAGTAAGTCGCCGGCTTTGGGTCCTTCGTATACTGCGTACCGGTCGCCACCCCATCCCGCGGTGGCGCGTTTTGAGTCAGCCTTTGACTTGAGAAACTCATCCAGAATCAGGTAGTAGTTCCACTCGCCGTTCACATCGTCATCGACTCGCTTCCACCCCACCCCCAGGAGTGTTTTGATATCCGGCAGGGTCACCTTAACCGGTTGCTCGTTCGCGAAGTATTTTTCGACGTGCAGTATCTGCTCAGTGGATTTAGGAACCTCGGTAAACGCCCGGGAAACGGCGCTCCACCCGGAACGTTTATAAAGGTCGCGGGCCCATTCGCTGCCTTCGAGATAGGGAAACAGCAGCGACTCGCGCAAGGCCCGGGGAGCTCGATCAAGTTGTTGCGAAGCAGCCATGCCTGCCTTCATGGACTTGAGAAACGACAACGCGCCCAGCGGGTTATTGGCAATATACAGAGTCATCGCCAGCGTGGCGTCGCCCTCGATCAGCGCATGGGCAGCCATTTCAGAATCGGAATTCCCTTTCGGCCAGTTCTCAAAGCGACGCAGATTGAAATGTTGATCCTGAAGCGCGTGGGTCAACTCGTGCGCCATGACCGGCTTTTGCGCGTCCAGATCGATCCAGTCGGCAATGAAGAATTGCTTCGAGCGGGGTTCGTAGTAACCGGCCACCTGCTCGCTGAGCAATTTGATGAGAAACTGGCGATAGTGGAAATCAGGAGGAGTGAGGCCAAGCTTTTTCCAGGTCAGTTCATTGGCATGAAGTTCTGCCGGCGTGGTTTCCTCATTCATATTCTTGATAATCATGCGTTCAATTTCCGGCCGAGACTGCGTGGCGCTCTTGACCGGTCGCATGATGGAAAGCTCTCGGATCTCGCTGGTCTCCTTTAAAACGCTGGCCGTAGCCGAAATCAGGGCCAGATTGCGCGCTGAGGCTGAACGGACGACTTTTCTTTGCTGGTAGGCCAGACCTGCGGAATTGCTGCAGAGCAGGGCCGCCGCCAGGGAAATGGCGACCAGCATGGTGGCGAGTCTACGGTGAATTTGCTTTGACATCGTCAACCTTTCGCTCTTATAGTCCGCTAAACGTCTAACCCCTTTGGGAAAAGGTTGGAATCTGTGGCGATCGGCTTTGCCTTAAAGATGAACCCCAGCGAAGAAGACCTTCATATTGGCGAATGGCACGAGACGCTCGTGCGCGTGCGTTACTCCGAAACCGACAAGATGGGAGTAGTCTATCATGCCAACTACCTCATTTGGTTCGAGATTGGCCGCACTGAGTTTTGCCGGGCGCGCGGTTTTGCCTACCGGGCCATGGAGGAAGACGACAACGCTTTTCTGGTAGTAGCGGAGAGTTACTGCCGGTACAAGGCGCCGGCCTACTATGACGAAGAGCTGGTGATTCGCACCCACATCACCGAGCTGCGCAAGCGCTCCCTGCGCTTTGGTTACGAGCTCATTCGCGCCGCCAGCGGCCAGGTCATTGCGGAAGGCGAAACGGGCCACGTGGTGACTGACGCAAGCGGCCGCGTGCGCTCTTTCCCCGAAGGATACTCTCAGATTCTATTGTCGCCGCCAGTCATCACCCCACAACACAGCGGCGGCCTCGTGCCGCCGGAAACAGCGCCCGAGTAACTCCGCCGGATACATCGCTCAAGTAATCAAGAGAAAACCATATCCCATATATCATTTTTCATTTTTCATTTTTCATTTCAATCACACCGGCTTTCGGCTCAAACGCGCCGCCTTCAATGAAAAATGAAATATGAAAAATCCTTGTCTTAATCCGCCTCCGCTGCCGACTCCACTGATTACCACGTTATTGTTCGTGGCTAAGGTTGAGCCGCGAAATTGAACGCGACCGCCCACTTTCTTCATCAATGTCGATTATCGCAGCGCAGATGCGTACTTCACCGGCCGAATGGTGCGCGCGGCGCGACACGGCCGAAGTGAATCGGGCGATTACGTCGGCTTTATTCATGCCAATGACGCCGGAATAACTTCCGGTCATTCCCAGGTCGGTAATAAAAGCGGTGCCCTCGGGGAAGATACGCTCATCAGCGGTTTGCACGTGCGTGTGCGTGCCGACCACCGCTGACACACGACCATCGAGATACCAGGCCATGGCGGCCTTCTCGGAAGTCGCTTCGGCGTGCATATCGACGATGCGCACCCTGGCGTCGTCCGGCAGCGTAGCCAGCAATTCGTCAGCGATGCGAAAGGGGTCATCCGCAGGCTGCATGAAAACACGTCCCAGTAAATTGATTATGGCCAGCTTAAAGCCCCTTATTTCGCCGGCCCACATGCCCGCGCCGGGCGTTCCCGGCGGATAATTGGCCGGACGGATCAGCCGCCGCTGCTTCTCCATGTAAGGAATAACTTCCGGCTTATCAAAGATATGATTACCCGAGGTCATCAGGTCAATCCCACCCGTGAACAATTGGTCGGCAATGGACGGGGTGATGGAAAAGCCGCCAGCAACGTTCTCGGCATTCAACATGGCAATGTCGATGCCATGCTGCTCCTTAATGTCCTGGATGCGCTCCAGAACGGCCATGCGGCCCGGCTTTCCTACCACGTCTCCGATTACCAGGACTTTCATAATTTGGAAGTAAGCATAACTCAAATAGAAAACCGTGAATAGAAGGCAGCCTTTCCATTCACGGTTCGGTGTTCACGATTTAGGAAATTGTGGTCAGAGGGAATCCGCGCGGCCGTTCCGAAGTCGTAATTGAACCTGCGTAAACAGGTGGGTGACCTTTTTTTCGCCGCGGTCATTGGCATTTCTTAACGATGAAGAAACGCACCAGACTTAAAACAGCGTCGGTCTCCCTTTTCAACGACGTTGGCTCAATCATCATAGCTCGGTGACGAGCTTGGCAGACATGTTCCCTCTGCCGGGACGGATACTAGCACATGGACGAATGGGAAACTAGAGGCTGGAGACTAGAGGCTGGAGGCTAGAGGAAACGCCGAAATTGGCCCGCCTCAATACAAAACACTAGAGGCCGGGAATCTGTTCCCCAGCCTCTACGTTCTAGTCTCTAGCCTCTAAACTTACGTGAAAGCAATGCTGCCGGCGCCGCTGGGCTGCTGGCGCTCTACCGTACTGCGGACCTTAAGCAAACGGTCCAGCATCTCGGCGCATTCGGCGCTGCGGGAGGCTAGCTGCTCATCGGCTTGTTCGTGGACGTTCTTGAGCCGATGCAACTCGTCGGCAATATAAAGCGCGGCCAGAATTGCTACTTTTAGGGAGTCTACCGTGAGGGTGCCGGAGGAAATCTCTCGCATGCGGCTGTCAACATACTCAGCCAGCTCGCTAATGTAGTCGGAGTCGCCGTCGGAGCGAATATTGTAGGTTTGATTGTAGATTTCGACGCGAATAGTCGGCGCTGCATCGATATTGCTTTTGCCGAGGCTCAGGCTGCTTTGATTCATCTACGCATTGCCTCCGCCATTTCAGGATCAAGAGTCGCTACCGCGTCCAGCATCGCTTCAATCTTCATGCGAATAGTGTCGCGCTCAGATAACAGGCGTTCAACATTACCTTCCAGCCGCTCTTTCTCGTTTAGCAGGCTACCAATGTCGCGCCGAATTGCGGCCAGCTCGCGTTCAAGCTCTTCCTTTTCCTGGCGAAGAGTTTTGGTCAGCTCGATGGTACGGTAAATCTTATCTTCGAGATGAGAAAACTTTTCCAGTCCAGATAATCCAACCATTTTGCCTGACTCCAGTTTTACCGCACTCACAGGAAGAGAGCTACGCGATTATGCGACTTCATTCGCGTCAGCGCAAGACGCTGCTTACGATAAGGGGTGATTTATTTTTCTAACGCACCTCAGCGCTGAATTTTTTCTCGAGGACCTTTACGATCCCCCAATGCATTTCGTCAACTTCGGCATCGCGCAGAGTTCGATCGTTGGCGCGATATTCCATGCGTAATGTCACTGAACGTTTGCCGGTGGGGATGTTCTGGCCGGAAAAAACCCCGACCAATTCAGTTGCGCGGCAATCTTCAATACCGAGCCCAGCCACTGCCTTCAATAAAGCGTCCACCGTAACCTTTCTCTCCAGCAACAGCGATACGTCGCGCACCACTGATGGGAAGCGAGGGAGCGGCGAATAAATCAACGGAGACTCTGCCTGTTCCAGCAAAGCGCTCAAATCAATCTCAGCAACAAAAACAGGTTGACGAAACTTGTAGCTGGTTGCGATCTCTTCCGCCAGCATTCCGATCGTGCCGATGCTTACGCCGTTCTTATCTTTGATAACGGCGGATTGTCCCTGCCGCAGGTGGCGGGCGGGGGCCATCTCAAATTCAAGACCCGGAAGATTCATCGCTGACACTACAGTTTCGATCGCGCCCTTCAGGTCAAAGAAATCAAGCTCAGCCGGGCTTCCCGCTCGACTTTCGGGCCGTCCCCCGGTGGCCACAAGGGCCAGCGCCTCGCGCTCATAGGGCATCTCGCTGGCTTTCCGGTTCGCCGCGAAAACCCTGCCTATTTCGAACAGGCTGATGTCGCGCATGCCATGGTTTAGATTATGCCGTATGGCATTGAGCAAGCCGGGCAGCAGCGTGGGACGCATGCGCGTCCAGTCTTCGGTGATCGGGTTCGCCAGGGAAACAAACGGGTTCCCTGCCCCGTCTGCCATCGAAGGGATGAGCCCAAATTCGCCATCGTGCGACGAATCGATGAAGCTGAAACTGATTGCCTCGTCAAAACCAAAGGCGGCCAGGGCTCGCCTGACGGCCCTTTTCTTTAGTTCACCCGGGTAATACTCGCCGGCACTACTGGCAGGAGGCAGGGCGGTCGCAATCCTGTCATAACCGAAGTGGCGAGCAATCTCTTCAACCAGATCCTCTTCACGTTCCACATCGATGCGCCAGGAGGGAACCCTGAAAGTTTGCTGAGGGTTCGCGCTTAAACGGCTGGGTGAATTGTTTGCCGCTCCAACCAATGTGAATCCGAGCAGCAGGAGAATGCGCTGCATCTCAGAGGACTCAACTGAGACTCCCGTAAGCGCTTCCACCCGCGCCTCTCGGAATTGGACGGTGCGTGGCTCGCGAGGCGCCGGGTACACGTCGAGTGGATTCTCAGTCGCTGTGCCACCCGCAATCTCACAAATCAGCGAGACGCAACGCAGCTGGGCCCGCAGGACCCCCTCCGGATCGCCGCCGCGTTCGAACCGGTGTGACGCTTCGGTGTGCAACCCCAGCTTCTGTGCGGTGCGGCGCACCGACGCGGGATTGAAGTAAGCACTCTCGATCAAGACGTCTTTCGTCGCACTGGAGATCTCTGACTCCTCGCCACCCATCACTCCGGCTACCGCAACCGGGCGCTCGGCATCTGCAATAACCAGCATTTCGCCATCCAGCTCACGTAGAACGCCGTCCAGCGTCTTGATCTTTTCACTGGGACTTGCGCGCCGCACCACGATGCGATGTTCACCGAGGCGTGCCAGATCGAAAGCATGAAGCGGTTGCCCCATTTCATGCAGCACCAGGTTGGTAATGTCCGCCACGTTGTTGATAGGGCGCTGTCCGATGGACTCCAGTCGTTTACATAGCCAATCAGGCGACGGGCCAATCGTTACGCCCCGCACAATCCAGGCGGAGTACCTGGGACATAAATCAGGATCGCGAATCTCAACTGCGGTGAAGTCTTCTGCTTTGCCCTGTGTATTCGAGACCTGCGAATCCGGAGTTGAAAACGGGGAACGCTCGATTACCGCAACTTCGCGCGCGACGCCAATATGCGACAAACAATCGGGGCGATTGGATGGCACCTCGACATCCAGGACTGAGTCGCCGCTGGTTTGCTCCACCGCGTCAATGGCCAGTCCGACCATGGTCAGACGTTCCCTAAGCTCCAGCGGGGTAAGCGCCGTGCCGGTTAGCTCGCTCAGCCATGTGTAACTTATGAGCATTGGGATGGTCAGTCGTCAGTGGTCAGTAGTCAGTTGTCTGCTCGGTCTTTCAACTGACTACTAACGACTGACAACTGACGTCTTTAACTAAATTGCTTCAGAAACCGCAGATCGTTCTCGAAAAGCAGTCGTATGTCGTCGAGTCCGTACATCAGCGCGCACATGCGGTCAATGCCGAGGCCAAAGGCGAACCCCGAATACTCTTCCGGATCCACACCGACCACCTGTAAAACATTCGGATGCACCATGCCGGATCCACCCAACTCGATCCAACCAGAGTTTTTGCAGATGCGGCAGCCCTTGCCCCCGCATTTGAAGCAACTGAAATCGAACTCAGCGCTGGGCTCGGTAAAGGGAAAGTAGGAAGGCCGAAAGCGCGTCAGCGTGTTCGGGCCAAACATGCGTCGCAGGAATTCGGAGACCGTACCCTTTAGATGGGCCATGGTGATACCGCGATCGACGCAGAGTCCTTCCACCTGGAAAAACATTGGATTGTGGGTCGGATCAGGCGTATCGCGCCGGAAAACTCGGCCGGGGGCAATCATCCGCACCGGGGCGCCGCGCCGCTGCATGGCGTGAATCTGAACAGTTGATGTCTGTGATCGCAGCGCCAGGCCTTCAGTCGTGTAGAAGGTGTCCTGCCAGGCACGGGCCGGATGACCTTGCGGAATGTTCAGCGCATCGAAGTTGTAAAAATCGGTCTCGATCTCACGGTCATCTTCGATGGCATAGCCCAGGGACACGAAAATGTCTTCAACACGCTCGCGCAGGAGAGTGATGGGGTGCAGGTGGCCACGGCGAACTCTCCGGCCGGGCATTGTTACGTCAATGCTGTCGGCTTCGATGCGCGCCTCGGCGATAAATCTCTTTAATGACTCTTCCGCCTCGCCAATTGCCTGGAGTATCCGGGCTTCGGTTCCCTGCACCAATTGACCGAAGGCGGCCCGCTCCTCAGCAGCTACCCGCCCAATCAGTTTCTTGGCCCCGGCCAAAGCGCTTTTCTTGCCAGTATGTCGAGAACGCAGATCCGCCAACTCACGCTCGAGCTTTTCCGCTTCGGGCAGCGCCAGGCTTTTCTCGGACACGGCGGTGCGAAAGCCAGCAAAGCGTTCGAAGTCTTGCTCGAACGCTTTGTAGGCCGCCGCAACCTGCGAGTCTGGCTGTTGATTCTCTTCGCTGTCAGTCATGAAGGAAGTCTGGGATTCCTCCCTAGGGTTTCTTTGTCGCCACCCACTTGCCCTGCGCCTGTCCGTTGTAATCAAAGTCTCCCACCAGCTTGCCTTCCACTACGGTGGCGCTCATGCCGATGGTGGCATTTGCGGATTCGAGCACGAAAGTGAGGTGTCCATCTTTCCAGCTTCCGTTGGTGATGGTGGACTCGCCCAATTGCGAACTGCTCGACCCGGTGACTTTCTCTCCCTCAACTTTGAGCGTTAGTGAGAAGGGAAATCCGCCCTGCACATCCGCCAGCGCCACCCATTCACCCGTCAATGAGGGCATGTCGGCCGGAGGCACCACCTTCTTTAATTCAACCGAACGCTTTTGGGTGCCGCTAATCCAATCGCCGACCAGCTTCCCGTCCAGCAGCTGACCAGCCAGCGTTCCGTCTTTTCCTGCTGCTCCCAGCTTGAGCGAGACTTTGTTGTCCGTGAGCGTGCCATCGGTAACGTCAATTGGACCTCCCGGAGTCACCAGCCGTCCCGATAGTTTGCCGGCGTCGCTTTTCAACTCCAGTGTCAACTGAGTATCAGCCGCACCCGCCGCTTTGGCCGGCCCCTCATATTTGCCGGAAGCTATGTCCTTCGCGACGGTTGCTTCTTTCGCCGGAGTCTGGGCTTTGGCTGGTGGGGCTGGTGGTGTTTGTGCCAGCACTACGGTGGCCCCAAACAATAAACCCAACAACAGCCATGCAAATTTTTTAGTCATAGGATTTCATCCTCCGTCGAAACTAATTCCAAGCTTCCAATTACTAATGAAAAAGCGTTATCGGTTAAGCCGCGGCGCGGGTTTGCGGTTTGTTCTCCAGCGCCTGTTTGACCTGGACCGCCAACTCGTTAAAGGCTTCCGGCTGTTTGGCCGCCAAATCAGCCAATATTTTGCGGTCGAGTTCGATACCGGCCAGCTTCAAACCGTGCATGAACTGCGAATAGTTGAGCCCGTTAAGCCGACAGGCCGCGCTGATGCGTACTATCCACAGGCTGCGAAAGTCCCTCTTTCTCAGCTTGCGTCCGGTATAAGCGAAATTCAAACCACGCTCGACGGACTCCTTGGCCGAACGATACAGCTTTGATTTAGTGCCCCGGTACCCTTTCGCCAGTTTCAGTATCTTCTTGCGTCTTTCCAGGCGCTTATTTCCACGTTTTGCTCTAGGCATGACTTATCCCCTTTCGTAACTGTGATGAAGAATAAAAAGGAGCTGTCGACTTAGCTCGCTGTCCACTCATCGCTCATCACTCAACACTCACTTACTACTGTTTTCCTCGATACGGCAGCATACGTTCAACGCGCTTCTGATCCGACTCGGAAACCAACGCGTCAATATCCAGCAGGCGTTTCCGCTTGTTGGTTTTCTTGGTCAAAATGTGGCGAGCATGTGAATGGCCGCGTTTGATCTTTCCCGTGGCCGTTAAGCGAAATCGCTTCGCCGCGCCCTTATGTGTTTTTAACTTAGGCATGATTGCCCTCCCTTTGCGTTGTTATTTATCAATTAAACGGATGGCCTGTTCTATTACCGGCAGCGCGCGTGCGACGGCCGCGCCATCAATCTTATCCGGCGTGTCGTTCCCGCTATGAATAATGGTCAGCACGCGCGGCATCACTTCAGGCCTCTCTCTTTGGAAAACCATGAGCACCGACTTAATTTCCTTGCCGTCGATCAAACTAAACGCCAGTGTGTCCACCCCGGCCCTAATAAAACTGAGATGGTCGCTGGGGGGATACCCGGTGCCGATTTCCAAAAGAAACTTACTGGCAGCGGCGGCATCCTTCACCGATGCTGCCGAAAGCGACTTCTTATCGCGCGCCATGCCCCACAACGTATCGCCGTAACCGAAGACGTCAAAGTTAATGAAAACTGCCGGCAGGTTCTTTCCCTGACGCGATTTGATGTAGTCAGCCGATCCACGTAACCCAATCTCTTCCAGGTCGAAGAACGCCGCTGATACTTTGTAATTCTTCAGTGGTTTTTCTTTGAGAGCGGCCAGCAACTCAAGCACAGCCACGGCCCCGGAAGCGTTATCGACAGCGCCCTTGCCTTCGCTGACGCGATCGTAATGCGCCCCCAGCATTAACTCCTTGCCAGTCTCCGGCGCGGGCAGCTCAGCTACTATGTTGTTGCCCTCGTGCCCTTCATACGTGAAGGGTTCCACTCGATATCTAATTCCGAGTTCATCCAGACGCTTGGTGATGGCGGCCCCACGGGCTTTTGTATTCGCTCCTGAGGCGACCGCGGTCACCAGGTCAGTCACGCGTGCTCCGGCCCGGTTTGAGACGCCCGTCTGCTGCGCCGGAACGGATCCGACGCATATCAGAGCAGTCAAAACAATTCCGTAGAGCGTGCGCATAACTTTCTTTCGTCTTAAGAGGTGACCGGCGGATTTACCTTCTCGGCCGGAGCAGCAGGCATCTCGGCCGCAGCAGGCTTCTCGGCCGGAGCAGCAGGCTTCTCGGCCGCAGCAGGCTTCTCGGCCGCAGCAGGTTTCTCGGCCGCAGCAGGTTTCTCGTGTTTCTCGTGTTTTCCGCCCTCACCTCCACCACCGCCCTTGTGCCGCTTAGGCCCGAGGATGATGAACATCTGATTGCCTTCCATACGAGGCCTCATCTCTACTTCGCCAACGTCGGCCAGGTCCTTCTCCAGCTTATCCAGGATGCGGGCGCCCAACTCGCGGTGCGTCATCTCGCGACCGCGAAACCAGATGGTGGCCTTCACCTTGTCGCCCCCGCTCAGCCATTCGCGAGCGTGCTTCATGCGATAGTCGTAATCGTGATCATCCGTGCCCGGGCGAAACTTAACTTCCTTGACGGTGATTATGACCTGCTTCTTCTTGGCCTCGTTGGCCTTCTTTTTCGCCTCGTACTGAAACTTGCCAAAGTCGATGATGCGACAAACCGGGGGATCCGCGGTCGCCGCGACCTCGACCAGATCAAGCCCCTTCTCTCTGGCCGCGCGCACTGCGTCACGCGTGTCCATCACGCCCAACTGCTCGCCGTCATCACCGATCACCCGCACCTGGGGCACGCGAATTCTTTCGTTAATTCGCACTACGGGGGCGCGCCGATGATCCGGGCGTCCGCGACCTCGAAAACCTGTAGCTATACTCCACCTCCTGAGTCAAATGTTTCGAGTTTCGAGTTTCGAGTTCCGAGTTCTGGTATTAACTCGAAACCCGAAACTCGAAACCCGAAACTCAAATATTCGTTAGCGCCCGCGTTTCAACCAGCCGCGACGCCAGTTTCTCAAATTCGTCCACTGACATGGCCCCGATGTCCCCTTTGGTTCTCTCACGCACCGCGACTTGCCCTTGCTCCATCTCGCGATCGCCCAGCACCAGCATAAAAGGGACCTTCTGCATTTGAGCGTCACGAATCTTGGCCCCAATTTTCTCGCTGCGCAGATTGGCTTCAACGCGCAAGTTAGCTTCGCGCAGCCTGGCCACCACTGTTTCTGCGTACTCGTTAATGCGATCCGTAATGGGCAGCACGGCTACCTGCACTGGAGCGAGCCACATGGGAAAAGCGCCAGCATATTGTTCAATCAACACGCCAAAAAAGCGCTCGATCGATCCAAACAACGCCCGATGGACCATTACCGGCCGGTGCGGTTTGTTGTCCTCGCCTATGAACTCGAGCTCAAAGCGTTCCGGCAGATTGAAGTCCCATTGCACGGTTCCCAACTGCCAGAGGCGCCCGATGGCGTCTTCGATCTTAAAGTCGATCTTCGGACCGTAGAATGCGGCTTCGCCTTCCATGCGCTCGTAAACGATTCCGCGCGCATCAAGGGCCTTCGCCAGGGCCGTCTCAGCCTTAGCCCAATCCGCATCCGAACCCAACCACTTCTTGTTGGTGTCACTTCCCTTTACCGACAACTCAAACTTGATCTTATTGAAGCCAAACGTTCGCAAAACCTGATCGGCAAAGCTCACACAATCGTCGATCTCTTTCGGGATCTGCTCCGGGGTGCAGAACAAGTGCGCATCATCGACTGTAAAGCCGCGTACCCGCATTAAGCCGTGCAAAGTACCTGACAATTCGCCTCGATATACCGTCCCCATCTCCGCATAACGCTGCGGCAGGTCACGATAAGAACGTTGCTGCGACTTGTAGATGCCGATGTGCATCGGGCAGTTCATCGGCTTCAGGCGAAACTCCGTCTCCTCCAGCGTGGTCGGCGCGAACATCGAATCCCCGTAGGCCTCTTCATGACCGCTTATATGCCACAGCTCTCTTTTCGCGATGTGCGGCGTGTAAACCATGCTGTAGTTTCGCTTCCTCAACTCTTCGCTGAGGTAGGCTTCCATCTGCTGTCTAACCACTGCGCCCTTCGGATGCCAGAAGATCAAGCCCTGACCGTAAGATTCCTGAATCGAGAACAGATCCAGCTCGCGACCGATCCGGCGGTGGTCTCGCTTTTCAGCTTCCTCACGCTGCTTGAGCCATGCATCAAGTTCTTCCTGGCTGAAGAAGGCGGTCCCGTAAATCCGCTGCATCTGCGGCTGGGCCGCGTCGCCCATCCAGTAGGCCCCGGCGAGTGTCAGCAACTTAAAGGCGCGCAGCTTGTTTGTATTCGGCACGTGCGGGCCGAGACAGAAATCTATGAAGGGCGAACCGTCGATGTGATAGATGCTGACAATGTCGCTACCCTTATCATTAATCATCTGACACTTCAGCGGCTCATCCCGTTCCTGGAAAATGCGTATGGCCTCTGTCTTCGGGATCTCCTCGCGCCGGTAAGCCAGGTTCCGGCTGGCGATCTGGCGCATGCGCTTTTCAATTGCCGGTAAATCGGCTTCAGTCAAAGTTTGCGGCGCGATCACGTCGTAGAAAAAACCGTAACGCGGATCATCGAGCAAGGCGGGGCCAATGCCGAGCTTGGTTCCCGGGTACAGATCCAGTAAAGCGGCAGCGAGGAGATGCGCAGTGGAGTGGCGCAGCACGTCCAGACCGTCGCGGGTAGCCGGCAACACGGGATCGATGCGAATGGGATCGCCGTTTTGTTCCGCGTCGAGCGTAAAGGCGAGATCGACTTCGCGGCCGTTCACTCGCGCGGCCAACGCCTGCTTGGCCAGGTCGCGATCCAGGCGCTTCAGTGCTTCCGCGACCGTAACCGGCCCGGGCATTTGCGACGCAGCGCCGTCTTTCAGTTGTACGTTAACCTCGCTCATTACTTAACTATCATTCGCGGGTTGATAATGAGGCGCAGCCGCAGAAGCAAAGAAAAGCTTCTACCGGTGAGGCAGAGCCTCACCGCACTGTGCGGCGGCAAAGCCGCATATTCCGGTGGCTCAGCATCCGAAGACGCCGCAAAAACTATCAACGAGCGACTCAGCCACACAGAACAGCTGACCAGGCGCCCTACGATTCACGATTCACTATTTGCGAACTTCAAGATCGGATTCAATAGGAGCGCCTTCGTCGCGAGTCCGCCAATTGGGCAGACCGGGCAACTAAAAAGTTCGGAATCGAGTGTACGTTCGATTCATGACGAAGGTCTTCTGGAGCGTCCTATTAAAAGTTAGAAAAACGCGTATAGCTCTTTACGGGATGAAATCTAACCAAACCGGCGGGATAAGTCAATTCTACAGGGGAAGTGGGCGTTCAGAGTACGCCCATTATTCCCACTAGGCAGCGCGCCGAGTGACGGCGGACCTTCGCGATGCGGTGGTGAGCGCGCGGAGATGACTGGCCATCCACACCTGGAATCGCTGCGCTCCGATCCCCGTTTCGAAGAGCTAATCCTCAAGACAGACCGGACCATTCCCTAAACCTTGTAGAATCGTAGCGGCGTCACTGCGTGTGCGTCGCCGTTTGCGGTCTGCAAGTTTGCCGCTAAAATTCACCGGCTACGCTTTGGATTGTGTCTTGAATTTCAGATCTTAGATTTGAGATTTCAGATTTACTAAGCGCGACGGAGTTCTTGAATTGCAGATGTCAGATTCTTGAATTTCAGATCAGATGTGAGATCTCAGATTCTTGAAAGGTGATCAAACTTACTCGGGCGCCTGTCCCGGCGTGGGCACTGCGCCGAAATCGTCGGGCGGCCCACCCCCGATGTGGCCAATCGCAACACGCACGCGATTACTGCTAAGACCGCGATAACGAATACTTACCAACACGTCGCCCACATCTCCCATTCCGTCCCATAACCTCACGACGATGCAGTTCAGCCATTCGTATCCCGGTACCTTGCCGACGTACTCAACTGTAAGGGGATAGATCGCGTACCCCGCAGCTTCTGCGCTGGCCGTAACTGCAGTTGCGGTTTCATCGGCCGCCAGGTTGAAATTCGTCGCGAATAGCATTACACGGGTGCGACCATCTGATACCCAGGGGACCGTGTAGCTGAGTGGGAAAGGCTCGCGCGTGTGCAGCACAGCGTCGAAAGCAATCGCCCGAGTTGAATTCGCCTCTGAAATCAGCACCGGAACTCCCGAATTCAACTGTGCAGCGAAATTACTGACCGTATTCCCGCCGAGATTGCTGAGAACAAGCCCCGTTGGATTAAAGGTGTAGTTGGGTTTCGAGGGCGTAAGGGTATAAGCGCTTTCGGCAGTTGCCATGAACGAGTATGCGCCATTGTCGCCGCTCGTCGAGCTGGCGGTTTGCGGGCCTGTGAGCGTAAGAGTCACGCCGCTCAGGGGTGCGCCATTAATTGTTACCTGCCCGCTAATCTGGTACTTCGCCACTTCGCCGGTAAAGTCAGCTGCCTGAGAGGCCCCTAAATCATTTAAAGTCCTGCTCGAAGGAGTGAACGAATAGTTCGCCCGGGAAACTGCCACGGTGTAATTGCCTCCCGCAGCACAGCTCGTGAATAAGTAATTCCCGCTCGAGTCGGTGGTCGTCGCGTTCGTAAGCGTGCCTGACAGACTGACATTGACCGAGGATATCCCGGAGCCGTCGGATCGTTGCACACGGCCGCTGATGGTGTGGCCGTTGAGCGTGGCGACAAAGTCGCCCGCCTGGTTTCCACCCAGATCGTTGAAGGTGCGTGTGGACGGTTGAAATGTGTAGTGCGCTTTGCTGACCGCGATGGTGTAGTTTCCACCCGCTGGAAGGCCCGGGAAAGAGTAGTCACCGTTACTATTCGTCGTAGTGTTCGCCGCCTGCGATCCGGCAAGAACTACCGTCACTCCGGATAAGCCGGATCCGTCGGTATTCGTGACATGGCCGCTGATCGTATGCGCGTTAAGAGTAGCAATGAACCCAGCCGCTTCATTGCCACTGAAGTCGCTAAATGTCTTGCTGGAGGGTGCAA
Organism: Pyrinomonadaceae bacterium; assembly: GCA_039933315.1. Classification (GTDB taxonomy): domain Bacteria; phylum Acidobacteriota; class Blastocatellia; order Pyrinomonadales; family Pyrinomonadaceae; genus DASXRU01. The sequence continues at coordinate 29,792 of JBDTOI010000013.1, read as the reverse complement.
AGGTGTAATGCGTTTTGCCGGGCGCCACAGTGTAGCTTCCACCGGCCGGAACACCGGCGAAAGAGTACTCACCATTAATGTTCGCAATCGTCATCGCTGCCTGCGACCCCGTCAGATTGATCGTTACCTCCGACAAGCCGTTACCCCCGCTTGTTACCCGTCCGCTGATCGTGTGCGTCTGCAGCGTCGCGACAAAGCTAAAACTTGCATTACCACTCAGGTCGTTGAAGGCCTGGCTCGCGGGCTGAAAGGTGTAGTGCGTTTTCGCGACCGCGACAATGTAGTTTCCGCCTGCCGGTAGACCTGGGAAAGAGTAGCTACCATTACTACTCGTGGTTGCCGTCGCCGCTTGTGATCCCGAGAGAGTGACCGTCACTCCGGATAAACCAGTGCCGCCGGTTTCCGTCACCTGGCCACTAACGGTGTGCGTGTTAAGAGTGCCGGCAAAGTTACCAACTTGATCCCCACCGACGTCAGCGAAGGTCAGCGAGGCCGGCGCAAAGGTGTAATGGGTTTTACTGGGCGACAGCGTGTAAGTCCCCCCCGCCGGGAGGCTGGGGAAAGAATAGTCGCCATTATTATTGCTGGTGGTATTCGCGACCTGCGATCCCGCAAGGTTGACGGTGACACCCGATAACCCGCTTCCATTGGCAGTTGTCACGCGCCCGCTGATCGTGTGCGACTTCAAAGTGCCCACAAAGCCAGCTGTTTCATTCTGCCCGAGGTCATTGAACGTCTGATTAGAAGGTGCGAAGGTGTAGTGAGTTTTCGTGACGGCCAGGTTGTAATCCTCACCCGCTTGCAGACCGGAAAAAGAGTAGTCGCCGTCGCTATTAGCAGTCGCGGTTACCGACTGCGACCCCGAGAGAGTGACCGTCACCCCGGACAAACCAGTCCCATCGGTTTTCGTCACACGTCCGTTGATGGTGTGGGTGTTAAGACTGCCGGCAAAGCCACCCGCTTCATCCCCACTGAGGTCGTTGAATGTCTGCGTGGCCGGCGCAAAGGTGTAGTGCGTTTTCGAGGCTGCGACGGTGTAGTTTCCGCCGGCTGGCAGATCAGGAAAAATGTAATCGCCGTCACTGTTTGTAGTGGCCGTATCGGCTGAGGATCCGGACAGAGTTACAGTAGCCCCGGAAAACCCACTCCCGTCAGTATTCGTCACGCGCCCGCTGATCGTGTGCGTGTTGAGCGTGCCAACAAATTCACCCGTTTCATTCTCGCCAAGGTCACTGAATGTCTGCCCGGAAGGTTCGAAGGTGTAATGCGCTTTCGCTACGTCAACAATGTAGTTTCCACCTGCGTCGAGATCCAGGAAAGAATAATCGCCATTACCATTCGTAGTCGTTGATGCGGCTGACGACCCCGACAGGTTCACGGTAACCCCTGACAATCCATCGCCACTGTCATTACTCACGCGCCCGCCGATCGCGTGCTTGTTGATAATAGCGATAAAGGTAGTCGATTGACTGGTACTCAGGCCGTTGTAGGTTATTGAGGCCGGCTGGAAGCTGTAATGCGGGTGCGAAGGAACGATAGTGTAGTTCTCGCCCGCGGCCAGCTCGCCGAAAGTGAACGTGCCATCCTGGTCGACTGTGATCGTAGTACTTCCCGGCCCCTGGAGAGTTAACGTGACCGAGGGCATATCGCTTCCGTCCGTCAAGTTAACGTTTCCGCTGATCGCGTGGCGGTCAACTACAGCGGAAAAGTCTGCTGCCACATCCCCGGCTGGAGTATTGAAGGTCTGGCTCGCCTGGGGGAACGTGTAATGCTGCTTCGAGAGCGCTAATGTGTAGTTCCCGCTGGTTGGCAAGCTGTTGAAACTATAATGCCCGTCAGCATCGGTTGTGGTGGCCACAGATACCGATCCGCTCAAAGTCATAGCAACCCCGGAAACCCCCAGGCCGTCTTCATCCGTTACCAACCCCGCGAGAGAGAAATTCGGCGCCGGCGAGGTAGCAAGATAAGCGTTGAGATCCGCTTGCTTAGCCGCAATGCACTGCGCGTCATTCGCACACCGCAGGATTAGATCCGACCAGTAGAAATGTCCCACCGGATCCGGCGCGTCACCGAGCACACCAAGGTACTGCTCGCGCACGTATTGAACTGGGTCCTCGTCAGGGTTGGTGGTCGTGATGACCTGGGTGTCCTGGGCCTGCGAGTCGAGCGTTGTGTAGGTCGAGTCAATGACATAAAGCTTTTGCGTTCCGGGTGAGGCGGCAATGCGGTCCGCGCCCGCCACGCACTCCAACCGGTCGAAAATAGCCGTGTCGATGGCGGCAAGTTGAATGGCGGCGTCGGCGTCGTGGCTCCACTGGTAGCGGGATTTCTCTATCAGCAATCCCCGCAGATCGTGCAGGTAATGCCCGAACATGCCAAAGTTGCTAACGTTCATTGTCAGATCCGTTATGTAGAAAAGATCCACCCTCGCGCTCGGCGAACCGGGCTGACTGTAAATGCCAATCCAGCCACCCTCGTCCAGGAAAAGATCGCGAATAAAGACGTCCCGGCGGGGAGAATCACTGGTAACGGTGTCGGCGCTTCCCATTCTGATCCACGCCAGCGGCGCTCTATCCATCTTCCCGTACAGTTCCGGCCGTTCCCCGTAATCCAAAAACACGGTATTCGTCAGCTCAAGACCTCTCCACTGATGATTTTGAATGAGAGGAACATTCACACCGCTGTTGCCGGTGCAGCCAAGAAACTTGCTCTGCTCGATTTTGAGAATGCTTCTGTGGGCAGTTACGATTGCCCCAGTCTGGATAAGGGTTCGCAGGCCGTAGAATTCGCAGTGTCTGACTGTCGCTTCTCTGATGTCGGTGAAGACCAGAGTGGTTTTAGCATCAGTGAGAATGTCCGGCGTGCCAACAAAGGCGATGTCTTTAATTAGAAAACTTTGCAGGCCGGAAATGTGCACCGCGTCATTCGTGTTTGTCTTCGGGTAAAACTCGGTCGCCAGATCCAAACCATTGGCTAAATCATTTCCCGAAACTTTGGTATAGACTGGCGTCGTTGACTCAACGCCAAGAATAGTGACGGAGGATGCGAGCCCGCTGAAATCCTTGAACACCGGTGTAATGATGGCGTAGCGTCCGGCTGGCACAATAAGAGTACCGCCCCCCGCGTTTGCCAGAGCGTCCAGAGCACTCTGTAATGCCGGGCCGTCATCCGTGACACCGTCCCCGACGGCTCCGAAGTCAGTGAGATCAAAGGTGTCGGCGCGCGCTTCAGTAGCCGATAAGGCCGCCGCTGCGGCAAGCAGAAGGAGCGAGAGAGTGATGAATCTAACTCTTCGCAACATCAGGTTGATACTAAGCTTCAAGCAAACCATGCTTTAAATAGTTAAATATTTTTCCGATGAGGCCTTCCGCTAATTTAGACGAAAGAAATCGGGGCAAGGTTGGTTTAATTAGCAAACTGGCAGGGCGAATTAGGCTTTGCTACTCCTCTAGCCAGGCAGTCTGAAGGGCGTCAGACGTAGGATTGAGGGCGGGGCAGAGGCGCTTAAACCTAACTGGGCATGCAATCTTTCATGTGAACTCACTCGAAGAGTCGTCAGACTCAGAACAAATGTCAGGCTAGGTCATGCCCGACTGTTCGTCTGTACGCTACCACACAAACGGCAAGAAGTGCGCCGTTAATTTCGGATTCCAACGGATCGGAACGTAACATAGGTCACAAAAATATGCCTGCTACCATAGAACTAAAGCGTCGCCTTCGTTGGGCCGATGCAGATGCTGCGGGTCGCCTGCACTTCCCTCGCATTTTCGAAATCGTCGAAGAGGCCGAGAGCGAACTCGTCCGGGGCATTGCCTGGCCAATGAATCGAAGTATGGGTTATGACTTTCCGCGGGTACATGTTGAATGCCGGTTCCTCCGCGTGCTTGCGCTCGACTCTCCCTTCCGCCTGCGGTTGACGGTCGGCAAGATCGGCCGCACCTCATTTCGCTACGACTATCAGGTCTTCGACGCCGATGACGAACTGGCTATTGAGGGAACGATGACGGTAGTAGTGTTACAGAACGGCAAGCCGACCGAGATTCCCGCGACCCTGCGCGCGGCTCTGAGCGGTGAGACTAACGCGACCGGCGAATCCTAAAATCAGGGAGAACCGCGAAAAAACTGAACCGTCCAGGTCACTCGTCAACATTGAACAATTTGCAGGTAAGGAAGGTGCGGTTTACCCCCGCGCCACTCACACTACCATTCAATATTGAGCCAATGTGTGACTTGAGGCGGGGTAAACCACCCTTCCTGACCTGCGAATCTCCGTCACTTGAGTGATATTCGTCGCGTGGCTTCACTAACCGCGAACACCCCTTGATGGTCCTGACTTTATGTTTCGGATCGTCTCTCGAGGCTCACTAATGAAAGCAACGGCCCCGTCATAAAGGTTGTCACCAGGGGTCCCTGAGGCGTTTGCAACTTTGATGCGCCCGGCAACGTAGAAACACAGCGACCAGTGCCCAAACTCTCCCAAATTGCTCATCGGGCACAGTGGTGGTAATTTGTTATTATCAGCGGACAACAAAAATGGCCCGCGCCTGGTCTTATTCAATCCTATCGGCAGAGGCCAATCCCCAGAATCTCAAGCCGTCTTTGAAAAAGTCTGTTAGCGCTACCCGTCCGCAACAAGAACGACCATGACGATCGACGCCGCAACAACAACCGGGACCGAAGTCGGCAATTATTTTGTCTCGAACTATCCGCCGTTTTCACAGTGGAACGCCGAGTCTGTCGTCGATGCCCTGGCAGCGCTCGACCGACCTCCGCGCGTAAACGATCCGCTGGGCCTCTATATACACATTCCCTTCTGCCGCAAGCGATGCAAGTTCTGCTATTTCAAAGTCTATACGGACAAGAATGCTTCGGAGATCGAGGTCTATCTCGACGCGCTCATAAAGGAGAACGAGATCTACAGCCGCAGCCCCGCTTTCCAGGGACGCCAGCTACGATTCGCATACTTCGGCGGCGGCACGCCATCTTACGTTAGTGAAAAGCAACTGCATTATCTGGTTGACGGTCTGAACCGACACGTCAGCTGGGCCAACGCCGAAGAAGTGACCTTCGAGTGCGAGCCAGGCACCATACAAAAATCCAAACTCGAAGCGCTCAAAGAGATCGGCGTCACCCGCCTGAGCCTGGGTATCGAACATTTTGATGACGACATCCTGGCGGCGAATGGCCGCGCCCACCTTTCCCCGGAGATCTATCGTGCTTACGAGTGGTCCCGCGAAGTCGATTTCCCGCAAATCAACATCGATCTGATCTCGGGCATGATGGGTGAGACCGAAGAGAAATGGCGCGACACCGTCCGGCGAGCAATTGAGTTGGAACCCGATTCGGTGACCATCTACCAGATGGAGCTGCCTTACAACACCGTCATCTCGCAGGACATGCTCAACCAGGGCATCCCTTCGCCTATCGCCGGTTGGGACATAAAGCGGCACTGGCTAAACTATGCGTTCGATCAATTCCAGGAGCACGGTTTCGAGATCGCCAGCGCCACTACCCTGGTGAGCAAGAAGAAGCATTGCCGCTTCATTTACACCGACGCTCTATGGCACGGTGGCGACATGATCGGCTTGGGCGTCTCGTCGTTCTCGTATTTCGACGGTGTGAATTTTCAGAACGCGCACAACTTCGAAGAATATGTCCGCATCCTTAGCGCCGATAAATTGCCGCTGTTGCGCGCTGTTTCGCTGCCACCGCAGCAGCGTCTGATACGCGAGATGATTCTGCAGCTGAAAAACGGTTGGCTTGACACTGCATACTTTCAAAACAAGTTCGGGGTTGATGTCTGGCAGGAGTTTCGCCCGGTTTATGAACGATTGAGTGCGGAGAAAATGCTCGTGCGCGAAAACGAGAAGATAACTCTGACGCGCCGTGGTCTTTTGGAAGTAGAAAACTTCCTGGTGGAGTTTTTTGAACCTGAGCTGAGAACTGTTCGTTACGCTTAAGGACACATGGGAACCAATACTCATAACTATGACGTGATCGTAATCGGCGGTGGCCCTGCCGGCAGCACCGTCGCCAGCATTCTGTCCCGCGAGGGACGCAGTGTCGCGCTCTTCGAGAAAGAAGTATTTCCCCGGCATCACATCGGCGAGTCGCTGATGACTGATACCTATTTCACCTTCCAGCGCATGGGATTGCTGGAAAAGCTGAAGGCCAGTCCCTTCGTGCGCAAATACAGTGTGCAGTTTGCCAATTCCGCTGGTAAAGAGTCGCGACCTTTCTACTTCTTCGAGGCCATGCATCATGAGAGCGCCGTCACCTGGCAGGTCACCCGCGCCCACTTTGACAAGATGTTGATCGACCACGCTGCCGATCAGGGCGCCGCGATCCACCAGGGAACCGCAGTGAAGCAGGTGCTCTTTGAAGGTGATCGCGCCGTCGGTATTGAGGTCCTAATGGAGGACGGCTCACGCCAGCGTTTTAATGCCCAGGTAGTTGTTGACGCCAGCGGACAAACGGCAATGATGTCGAACAAGTTCCGCTGGCGTGTGCGCGATCCCAAACTCAAGAAGGCCGTGCTCTACTCCTACTTCAAAGGAGCGCAGCGCGAACCCGATCTTAACGGTGGAGCAACTCTGGTGCTGCGGACGCAGCCGGGCAGTGGCGGCTGGTTCTGGTATATCCCGCTGGAAAATGACATCACCAGCGTCGGCATAGTCGCCGACCCCGGTTACCTTCTGAAAGATCGCGGGCAGGATCTGGCCAGGATTTACCACGAGGAGATTGACCGGTGCGAGTCAGTGCAGCGTCGGATATCCGGGGGCGAGCGAGTAGATAAGATCTATTCGATCCTTGATTACTCCTACCGCTCGAAATTCAACTCCGGTAACGGCTTCATAATCATCGGCGATGCCTACGGCTTTCTCGATCCAATCTATTCTTCCGGCGTGCTGCTGGCACTGAAGATGGCTGAGCTTGCTGCCGATGCCATCCATGATGCGTTCAGGCACGATGACTTTTCCGCGAAGCGTCTGGGTCAGTTCCAGGGCAAACTCGATCAAGGCATCGAGTCGATGCGCAAGCTCGTCTATGCCTTCTACAACGATGGCTTCAGCTTTGCGCAGTTCCTCCGCAAATATCCCGAACAGCGCGTCAACATCATCAATCTTCTAATTGGCGATGTCTTCCGTGATGGCGTGGATGAGGTTTACGGTCCCCTCTCAGAGTTCGCCGAGATCCCGCCACCCCTCTACGAACAAATCGACGGCGCGCTGACAAAGGCAGACCCCGAAGAAGTTCTCTCAGCCAAGTACGTGGAGTTTGAAGACCGCCAGAAAGATCCAGTAGCAGTCTGAGGGCGGCACTCCCTGGTCGCCTCCCTAATTCTTTTCCTCCGCAGATTACACCGATTACGCAGATTAAGAACTAAGGCAGGAAACACTGGCAATCGAGTGTATAATCCTGAACGTTGGCCTGTTTTTACCATCTGTGTAATCTGCGAAATCTGTGGATCTCGCCTGCTGCTTTCTGCGTTCCGCGAAAGGAGAAGAACCTGTGAAATACAGTCTTCAGTTTGCCATGTTAGTAGCCGCTGCCGTGCTCGTGGCCTCCTTCTCTCGCACCAACTCCGCCAGCGCGCAAGCGGGCCACCAACACCAGGCCCAGGAGGAGCATCGACACGACGCTTCAGAAAATCTTGGGCAGGTCAACTTCAACATCTCCTGTAACCTGCAAGCCCGGAGGCAATTCAATCGCGCCGTCGCCTGGCTACATTCTTTCGAGTATGAAGAGGCTGAAAAGGCGTTCACAGAAGTTACCGTCATTGACTCGCGATGCGCCATGGGTTACTGGGGCATTGCCATGAGCAACTACCATCCCCTCTGGGCGCCGCCCACCGAGGCCCAGTTGCAGAACGCATCAAGTGCGGTGGAGAAGGCAAAAACCATCGGCGGACGGACTCCGCGCGAGCGAGATTACATTGCGGCCATAGAGGTTTTTTATAAAGACTCCGACAAGCTTAATCATAAAGAGCGGGCGTTCGCTTACAGCCGGGCGATGGAGCAGCTTTACCGGCGCCATCCGTCAGACAGAGAGGCCGGCGTCTTCTATGCGCTGACGCTCGTCGCAACGGGGATGATGGCGAGTGACAAGAGCTATGTCAGCGAAAAGAAGGCTGCCCGGATTTTGAATAGTGTTCTGGCGCGTGAGCCGCAGCATCCGGGTGTCACTCACTACATGATCCACAGTTATGATTTCCCGGCCCTGGCGCATCTGGCACTGCCCGCAGCGCGGAGCTACGCGAAGATCGCGCCCGCATCGGCCCACGCGCAGCATATGCCGTCACACATTTTCACGCGGTTAGGTTTGTGGCCGGAAGCGATCCGCTCAAACCTCGATGCCAGTGCGGCGGCAAAGGCACATGCCGTCAGAAACCGTCTGCCCGGCGCCTGGGATGAGCAGCTTCATGCGATGGACTATCTGGCTTATGCTTACCTGCAAAGCGGGCAGGACAAACAAGCATGGGGCGTGCTCGATGAGTTGAACAAGATTCGGTCAGTTGAGCCACAGAGTTTCAAGGTTGCCCATGCCGCCGCGGCAATCCCCGCACGCTATGCCCTCGAACGGCGGCGCTGGGATGAGGCGGCTAAACTGACGTTGCATCCGGGTAGTTTGGGATCGTTTCCCTGGGAGCGTTTCCAATGGGCCGAAGCCCACATTCATTTTGCGCGTGCGATCGGGGCTGCGCGCACCGGCGACACGGCTGCCGCGCGCCAGGAAGTCGAGAAATTAGCCGCAATCCGGCAGGCACTCCTTGAGGTGAAAGGCGATTATGACTGGGCCAAACAGGTTGAGATTGCGCGTCAGGTTGCGTCGGCCTGGCTGGCCCATGCCGAAGGCAGGCACGAAGACGCACTCCGGCTAATGAGAGGGGCGGCGGAGTTAGATGACGCGACTGACAAACATCCGGTGACGCCGGGAGCAGTTCTGCCGGCGCGCGAGCAACTCGGCGAGCTACTGACAGAGCAAAAGCAACCGTTAGCGGCCTTGCAGGCATTCGAGATTTCGCTTCGCAGCGCGCCCAATCGCTTCAACGGGCTTTATGGCGCGGCGCGGGCGGCTAACCTTGCGGCAGATCAGAAGAAGGCGAAGACGTACTACGCGAAGCTCATAGCGGTGAGCCGGGAGGCTGATGGCACGAGACCCGAAATCGAAGAAGCCAAAGCCTTCCTCAATGGCGTGAAAGCGATGGAGCGCGTCGGCAGCTCGAAGGGCTCGGCGCGCATTAACCGAAATCGTTAATTCAGGAAACTCCCTAAAGGCGCTGTCTGATTGCGGCGACGTAATCTTTATGTAGGGGCGTCCCTCCGTGGGCGCCCCCTTTTATCAAACGTCAGAGCGAGCAAAACAAAGGGCCGCCCCCGGAGGGACGCCCCTACAATTCCTGTTGCGTTGACCGCCTTTTTTTTAACAGCTAGGCGCAGGACGCAAGCGCCGCTACCGGAGCACGCCTGCTGCGAGCGACTGTGGGAAAGACTTCAACCCCGGAGCTAATCTTAAAGACAGTATCCAGGTGCGAAATCTCCAGCACCTTGCCCACCATTTGGGTGAGATTCATGAGTTCGAAACGGATCCCTTTCGCTTCAGCCTGCTCGCGTAATTCCAGCATCACACCCAGACCGCGGGCATCAACTGTAGTCACGCGTGCCAGGTCAAGTATGACCGCGCTGACGTCCGTCATGTCATCCACGGCAGTATGCAGAATCTCCGTGTCACCGTTCACAATTCGCCCTTGCAGGCTCAGAACAGCGACATTGCCTAGATTTTTGGCGTGTACTTTCAACATGACGATCTCCCTTGAAAACAGTTAACGCGGATGGCTGGCTTAGGTTGCAATTTTATTGCAGCCCTACCATAAAGACGGCTGAGACTGGATTCTGTTAACCCTTTATCGAAACTTTTTGATTCAAGGCCTCGTTTCACGGGGAAATAAGCCCTTTACAAACTGGGGCGTCTTATTAACGGGGGCGTCGCTGGGATTGAGGGAGACTCGCGTTAACGGGGCGTCGGTAGGCTTGAGGAGAGTCGCGGGCATTTAGGGAAGCCCGGGGTTTGTCAGTACCACCCGCGATATTTATCAGAACCACCTGCGGGCGGGTTGAAGTGTGCCGGCAGAACGCAAGCGACGGCGCTTTGGATGGTTTTTCGTTTGAGATAATTTGAGATCTCAAATTTCAGATCTCAGATCGGCGGAGGAAATCCAAACAAGTGTCCCCGCTCACTCTGCCACGGTACCCAAAATAAATGGGTGTTTTCTCAGTATTCACTGCCCCAAAAAAACACGTTGTTCACCGGCACCGAAAAACCTTCGGATTCGGCCTCCTTCATTAGGCTTCGCCAACCCCTTCTATAGGCTTCACAAAGCCTTTGTAAATGCTAGAGTTAGCATCGGAAATAGTACAGCAAATTGACAGGGATTTTGGTGCAACTACGCAGGGAGTTTTCGCGTCTTATCATCGGTTGTTTGAGGCGATTCAAGTTAGTAGCTGGCCCCCCTTTTGGTTCCCCGAAACTCGCGGAGTCAAGTAACCACCGACAGTGCTGTTTCGCTAAATAACCCCCCCTAATTCTCGCGGCCCGACAGTTGGTTAAATTGTGTACTCTTAACTGAGGAGATTTAGAATGAAACTTATTAGAAAGTCTTCCCCAGCGATCGTTGCTTTTCTGGTGCTTGTTTTTGTGCTTTCCACCCTCTCTTTTGCCAAGTCAAAGAAAAGCAGTTTCCCCGATATCAAGATCAGTAACTTTGGCCAACTGGACGAGAATTTCTATCGCGGCGCCCGGCCAAAACCCGAGGAACTTACAACCCTGGCCGCACTCGGTATCAAGACGATCATCGATTTGACTGACAATACCCGGGAGCGTGAAGAGCCCGCGGTTATCGCCGCCGGAATGCGCTATGTGAACATTCCCATCGTTGACAAAACGAATCCCAGCGCCGAACAGATCAGCGCGTTTTTGAAAATTGCTAACGACCCAGCCACCGGCAAGTTTTACGTACACTGCGCGGGTGGACGGCATCGCACTGGAATCATGGCCGCCGTATACCGTTTCAACCACGATCACTGGAACTATGACCAGGCCTACGCTGAGATGAAGCAATACGATTTCTATACCAGCAACGGTCATGGCAAGCAGCTCGACTTCGTCCAGGACTACTGGCAGCAATTCCAGGCCAAACAAGCCAGCGCCGGCATCGCAGTAACCTCCAGCCACTGAACCTAACCAGCCGTGTTTCGAACCAAGGGCCGCTCAAGTTGAGCGGCCTTTTTTTCATTTGCGGAAAAGTGCACTCCGAAGTTACCGCCTTCCATCGCATCGGAAAAGCGATCAAATAATTGTGCTTCTCGCCGGTGGTGGTATCACCGTCTAAATCGGGGAACAATCACACTGGGTAATGCCCACTCTCCCGATATCAGTCGAGTACTCTAATCGCCATCACGGGATGGATCTCCCAGGCGGTCTGGCGGAAGTTGGAGCTGCCGACTTTGTTTGTGGGATCGTTTACCCATGCCTGGTTGGCGTGGTCGGTGTCGAAAAAGAGGAAGCCGGAGAAGCGGACTCGGTGGCCCGAAAGTTTTTGCTGTAGCCTGAACACTGACCAGTCCTTGCCAATGTTCGAGCTCAGGAGGCCCTGGGCGGCCAGGCGGCGGACTCTTTCCGTCACTTCGACCACGTAAGTATTGCGACCTCCGACGCTGGACATGCCCTGCTGCGGCACCACATTGATGTGCGCATCGCAGAGTGCTTTTGCGGTGGTATTGCAGTTACACGATTCGCCACCCTTGTTACCGTGTTTGGCACAACCGCCGGTGAAGACGCTGGCCACGAAGCCTTCCACGGTCACCGCACGCTGGTTGTTTGGGTCACCGCTACCGGGGAAGTTCACAATGTCATTGAGCTGCGTGTCCACCTCTCCCTGGTCAAGCGCCAGCAGATCTGTGAAAGTGATTGTTTCAAACGCTCCCTCCGGCAGCCGAAAGCGATTCTTCAAGCGGTTGAGCGATTTCTTTTCCGCACTCACTCCCGCGCCATTGATTCCGCATTTGTTTCCGCTGGGATTTTTGAAGTTGTTAAGGGTGGACAAGTCGGGCCAGGGAGTAGGCGTGGGCGCCGGAGACGCATTCACGCTGACCTTAGAGGTTGAAGAAGACGCGCCGAAGACAAAGCCTGCGCCTAACACGACGAGGATGATCAGGAAACGAGATGGGTTCATGGGGTGAGCCTCCGGTGAAGAAGTGGGAGAACGGCTGGCTTATACACCTATTGGAAAGTTGGATGCAAGATTTCTTGTATGCAGAGGGAGAACTGTTCGGGTCCGACACTCGAGTGTGGTTGAACAAGATCTTCCCGCCACCAAGTGGAGCTGACCTATCGCTTCACCCTGACTGCGTGTAACACACGCGCGGGCTTAAGCCCGCGCGCCAATGTGTGCTTCGGGTTTTGTCGCTCACACCAAAGTCTGCGTTCCTGCTAGAAAGTAAACTTCACGGCCAACTGGAGCTGGCGAGGATCGCCTACGCCCTGACGCAGGAAGCCATCGAAGTTGAACAGGCCCGGCGTGCTCAGGGGATTAATGTTGTTCGGGTTGTTGAAAGTATTGAACATCTCGACGATTGGGATCAGCGCGTAGCGGTCACCAAATTTGAACGGACGCTGCAATCGCCAATCGAACGAAAAGTATTGATTGTCCTTCCGCAGTGTGTTGCGGTTAGTGGCCGTGCGCACGGGCGGAGTTGCCGGTTGCGCCGTACGACCCTGCACGCGGAAGTTGCCCTCAAGTCCCCAGGGCATTTCGACGAATGAAAAGAAGTTGAACTTATGCCGGATGTCCCTGTCCGACAACGCGTAGTCAAAGCTAAGATTGTTAATATCGAAAGAGCGATCGGTGAACGGATCGCGCTCGTTCGAATCATCATCCTTGTCTTTGGCCAGTACGTAGTTCCATTCAAACTGATAATGCTTGCTGAAGCGCTTTCTCATTCCCACCGTGAAGCCGTTGTAGAGTGACTTGCCGACCGCGCTGGTAACAAATACGTCGCCCAGAGTTGGGAACAGGCCCGTTCTGGCATAATTCAAAAAGCGAGTCAGGTGGACAGCTTTCGAATGAGTGAAGTCGAAGTACATCGAGAGATCAGTGGCTATCTGCTGTTCGAACTGCGCGTTGGCTGTATGAATTCGCGGGTTAGCATAGTCCTTACTAAACACACGCACCGAAGCGCCGAAGGGAATCCCCCCTGACGGCGGCACGGTGTGCACGTTGGGCCAGGTGGGCGGCCTGGTGGCCGCGCCAAAGCAGGTAAAGGCAAAGCTGGAGTTACAGAATATGCCGAACTGCTGTACCCCGTTGTCGGTAATTGATCCGACCTGCGACAACATGTTCTGCCGGCCATAGTAAATGCCGTAACTGGCTCGCAACACGGACCTACCCGTCTTCGAGATGTCCCAGGAAAAGCCTACCCGCGGTTGGAACTCCTTTTTCGGACTGTGCAAGGTGCCGTCGGAAGGAAACCTGGGATTGCTTAGTAATGACGCGTAAGCGGTCTGGGACGGAGGAACAATGGGTTGCGGAAAGATCTGGGCTTCCCAGCGCAGGCCATAACTCAGGGTCAGGTTCGGCCTGACCTGCCACTTGTCCTGGGCGAACAGAGCGTAATCCTCGTTCTTAGCGGTTGATTTACCTGGGGGCGGAACGCCCGCGATGCCCGTCGGAATTCCGTTCTGCAAATACAACAGCAGCGGGCCGCCCACACTGCTGCCCGCCGGACATGTTTGGTTGAAGGGAGCACCTTGAGTAATCCATCCAGTGAAGGCCCCGCTAGCGGAAAAACATTCACCTACAGTTGGTCCGAAACCACCCGTGGCTGCCGGTGACGCGTACCGCAGGAAGCCAGTCACGCCGTCGAAAATGTATCGGCCTTCGAAGAAGCCGCGAAAGACTTGATCGTTGAGCGTGTGCAGCCACTCGCCCCCAACTTTGACATTGTGGTTACCGGAAACGATCGAGAAATTGTCCTTAACATGGGCACGCCACAGCAGTTCATCGATCGTGGGATTGAGAAAGAACGGATTACCAAAGCGAAAAGTCGTCCCGAACCCCATGGCTGTATCGGCCGGCACGTTGGAGCTGATCGCGCCGCGCGGTCGCAGCTCGCGGGTATACGAGAAGTGAGCTTCGTTAATCTTCGTGGCTGAGACGGTGGTGAAAAGATTCAGGTTAAGGTTGTTGATCTTCGAGGGGCCTTCGATCCCGTTCGCTGAATTCCCGTAAGTCGCAACGTCGAACGTCTGGTTTGTATTCTTCGAATAGTCGAAGTTGTATGAGATCGCCAGCTTGTTCGAGCTCGAAAGGTCCCAGTCCAGCTTTGCCAGAAACGCCTGGTTGCTAATCTGATGTTTGATTGGCAGTCCCTCTTCCTGACTCCTGGTGGTCCTGATGAAATTGATGAGGGCGAGTCTTTGACAATCCGCACTGGCGTTGATCAACGCTTCGTTCGCGCCAATCGTGGGAGTGGTAACAGAACAAGGCGCGCCGATTGCTTCACTTAAGTTTGCCCGGTTCAAATTCTCGCGAATGCCCTCGAAGGCGAGGAAGAAAAATGCTTTGTCCTTTTGTATTGGCCCACCAACCGTGCCGCCAAACTGTTCCCGACGAAAACCGTCGAGGGGCTTGCCGTCAGACGCCTTTGCCGTTAGCGCTTCGAGTCGCTGAAAATGAAACAGGCTGCCGTGTACGTTGTTGGTGCCCGATTTTGAGATCACGTTGATGATGCCGCCCGCGGTACGACCAAACTCGGCGCTGGCCCCGGTGGCCACCACCTGAAATTCCCTTATCGCATCAAGGGGAATGTCGATCGCCGCGCGTTGACCGCCTAGCTGTTCCCCAAAAAAGCCGTTGTTATAGTCGCCGCCATCAAAGCTCACGTTGTTAAATACGCCGCGCTGTCCGGAGAAAGTGATCTCATCTCCGTCGGGACCCTGGACGACGCTGACACCCGGCGTGAGCGTCAACAAATCTTCAAACTTGCGCCCCAGAATAGGAGTGGTATTAACGGCAAGTTCATTTATTGTGGTGCTGGCTTCGGTCTTCAACGTGTCAATTACCGGCGCGGCGGTAATGATGACTCGTTCTTCGACCTGTGAAACCTTCATCTGCACAGGAAGGTTAATGGCCTGCCCGACGGTTAGACCGAGCCTTTCCGCGACGGCGGTCGCAAAGCCCTGCCTGGAGATAGTAATCGAGTATCTGCCCGGAGGCAGCGCCAGGGCCACGAAGCGCCCGCCTTCATCAGTTGTCAGATTCCTGGAAAGATTCGTGTCCAGGTTCTTGATCGCGATGTCCGCGCCCGGCACAGCCGCGCCATTGGCGTCAGTCACCGCGCCCTGAATTGTTCCAGTTGTGATTTGGGTCTGCGAACTAGCCACGGACGCGATCGCCAGGACGAAGAGCAAACTAATACCAAATCCTTTGACCCCTTGGACAAAGGACGAGAACATTAATTTATGCATAGTTTCTCCCTGTCAGTTAGGAGGGTTCAAGCCAGTAGTCATTTTTGACGTCCAGCACATTACGTGGACAGGCGAGGTAACAATTGTTCTAAGGCGGTCGCATCTTAATTAATGCTTTGCACGCTGTCAATGCACTTATTTTTGCGATCCCCCGCCCTTGGGAGCGATATCACCTTTGTTCGTTCTCTTATTCCCCTTCCGCTGGGAGGGGTTAGGGGAGGGAAGAAGTTAGGACGACACGAAGCAAATATTTGCCTTGGGCGGCGGCTGTCCCTCGCGCATACCCTCCCAGAGGGAGGGGGACAAAGCACAATTGCGTGACCGTATGATCAGTTCAGTTTGTATTCAGTTCGCGTTTTGATGGTCGGCACGGCTCGCTCGAGTACGCTAAGGCTTCGACTTCTTGAGACCCGTCACCAGCGCCTCGGTGTTATGCGCGAAGCGGATGCCGTAGACGCCATCGGTTGATTTGAGTTTGCCGGAACTTACCAGCGCAGACTTGTCATAGCTGGCGACGACTTTGTTGTTGATGGCGCACTCGACCTTGTCACCCTTAACTGTGACCGCAATCTCCTGAGTTACCGGTTCTCCCTTGGCGGCCGCTTTGTGCACCGCCGGATCCGCCGCGCCACGCGGGCCATTCAGTTGAAATGGCTCTGGTCCGAAACCGCGCACGATGAAATTCCCGTTGCCATAAGCAGCGCAGTAAAGGTAACTCTGCTGCGCCGTTCCCAGGTCATTACCCGCAATCACTATCCCGTAAGGGTGTGGGTGATTGTTCAGGTTCATGTACTTCGGTTCCGTGAAAGTCGCTTTTACAGTGTAGTCGCCTTTCGCTTTGTTTTTCGGATTCCAGTAGGTCACTGCCGGGCCGGTGACCACGTGCAAGGCGTTGCCCTCTTTGAAAAGCTTTGCGCTGTTGAGGGTCAGGCCGGCAGTCTCCTCTTTGGCATCAATCTTTCCGGTCCAGCCGGAGACCGACACTCCGCCACCGGCAACTCCGCGGGTGCTTTCCATCGGAGCACTTTGTTGACCGCCCTGGGAGAAATGAGCAGCAGGGATAACTATGAGAGCGAAAAGAGCAAGCGCCGGAACGTAAGTGCGTCGCATGGTGTAGATCCTCCTGATTGGATTATTGACGGCGGGATGATAACTCTGATGGGCCATATTGCGCCAATAAATTGCGTCTGACGGTCGGGTAGAGTGTGCAGGCGACGCTGGCTGAGCCATTCACTTCACTGGCTCGTAGCAGATCAGCGCATTTCCATTACCAAACATCCGCCAGGTCGTGCGCCTGAGGTTGAGGCTCCCCTTGAAGCCTTCGAACATCGTCCGGTCGGCGCCAAGCACGATGGGATTCACCACCATCTGGTATTCGTCGATCAGATTCTCCCCTGCCAGTTGGGAGATGATGCTGCCGCTGCCCATGATGACCATGTGCTCGCCTGGCTCCTGCTTCAGCTGTCGTACTTCATCGACCAGGTTGCCCTTCAGCAGCCTGGTGTTTTGCCATGACACTTTGTCCCGTGTGCGCGAAAACACTACTTTCGGCAGCTTGTTCATTTGTTCGGCGAGCACTGGAAAAAGGTCGGCGGCAGCCGGTGTCGGCCAAAAGCTGGCCATCATTTCATAAGTGATCCGGCCAAAAAGTAGCTCGCCGCCCGACTGGGAATTCTCGGCGACAAATTCGTCCCACTCCGGATCGTTCTTGTGGGCCCAACTCATGTCGCTGTTCTTGTCCGTAAAGTAGCCATCTGCGGACACGGAATTGAAAACCAGTAGTTTGCGCATGTTGCTCCCTCGGCTAGCAAATTCGCGTTTTCAATTATCAGATTAGCGAGGCAATCTCAAGCGAGGTCGGAGGTTTGTAGGGGTGGCCCTACAAAGCCGGACATCAGTGTGCCCGTACTCGGGCACGGTTGCATCAAGCAGACTGAAAGCGGTCAGCAACGCCGCGACTCATCGGTCAACACAATTTAGACAACTCTCAACCAATCAACTGCTTTTAGTCAAAACATCACCGCAGACATATGGCGGCACGGGCATTGATTAGTCATTCTGGTACATCGCCACCGCTCTAGGTGTTGGAATGTGTTCCGCCAAGGAGTGTGTGTGCCCAACAAATCATCCCTCGTCATAATCGTCTTAATTCTCTCCTGGTGCTTGCCCGTGGTGGGCCAGCGGTCACCAGTCACCCGCGAACAGTCGAATCGCCCCAGCAACCATGGCCGAAAGATGACAGAAGGCCTTCTGGCGCGAGCTCGCCAGTCGCGACGTGGTAGCGGGGAGCGCACTCGCGTCATTTTCAATGTGGCCGGCAACAAATCAGCTTCCCAGGCTCGCGCTGCGCTTCAGGGCGCGGGGGCAAAGATCAGCCAACAACTAGACGCGCTAAACGTCATCGTCGCCGATGTGCCGGTTGAGGCGCTGGAAAGCCTGGCCGCTCGCATTGAAGTATCCTGGGTTTCACCCGATCAGGAAGTGCGTTCACTGGCTTCGACCGATAACACCAGTCACCTTGCCGTAACTACCGGCGCCAGCAAACTCTTACCCCGGGACAGCAACGGCGAACTGGGTAGTGGCATCGCCGATGTCGGCGCCGGCAATAGCGTCGGCATTGCCATCCTCGACAGCGGCATCTCGCCGGCGAATACCGCGGAGTTCATCGGCTACAGACGGCAGCAAAGCAACGGCGCCCTGACCACTTACGACCGCATCACGAAGCATATCGATTTCACCGGCGAAAGCAGCTCCACTGATGCTTACGGACATGGCACCCACACGGCCGGAATCGCAGCCGGGACCGGGCAAGCGAGCGAAGACTACTCTGACCAACATGCGGGCTCGCCGACTTACGGCGGTGTCGCGACCGGGGCGAATCTGATTGATGTGCGGGTGCTCAACTCGCAAGGCACCGGCTCTGTCTCCGGTGTGATCGCCGGTATCAACTGGGCCATTCAAAACAGAAGCACTTACAACATCCGTGTGATGAACCTCTCTCTCGGCACAGAGATCAACCAGAGTTACAAGACCGATCCGCTGTGCCAGGCAGTGGCCAGCGCAGTCGACGCCGGCATCGTTGTCGTGGTCGCCGGGGGCAACTGGGGCAAGGACGGTGTTGGTGGCACGATTTACGGCGGCATACTCTCGCCCGCAAACTCGCCGAAGGTGATTACCGTCGGCGCAACAAACACGCAACAGACCGACGTACGTTCGGATGACGCGGTCACCAGCTACTCATCACGCGGCCCCACGTTGGTGGATGGGCTGGTCAAACCGGACCTGGTGGCGCCGGGAAACCGCATTGGAGCCGCAGGAACATCAGCAATCGACGGTGGACTCATTGGAACTTTGAACAACAGCAACCTGCCAGGGGCTATGGGTTCTTATCAATTACTGAGCGGGACTTCATTCGCAACCCCGGCAGTCTCAGGCACAGTCGCACTAATGCTCGCAGCGAACCCTTCGCTCAAGCCCGCTTATGTTAAGGCGGTCCTGATGCGCACGGCGCAACGGCTCCCCATTTACGAAAGGATGATCGAGAACGGTCAGATGTCGACTTTCGAGCGGATCATCACGGAAGGTGCCGGATCGCTCAACGTCAGCGCCGCAGTGATAGTGGCGAAGGCAATCCGCCAGGATGCTGATCTTGCTCAGTCAGGCGAGAATCTTATTACGGCCGGCAACGCGACCTACACGAACCTGGGTGTTACTGCACCGATAGCCGGTGAGAACATGCCGCTGAATAACGGCTTAGTCTGGGCCGAGGGCGTCGCGTTTGGAGACCAGTTGCTGCTTACCAGCGGCTATCAACTAGCCGATGGCCGAATACTCGCCGATGGGTTTGTCGTCGCCGACGGTTACATCGCAGCCGGCGAAAGTTATGTTGGGCCGATCAATCTGGGGAACGCCGCCGCCTTTGGTGTCCTTGGGGCCTCGACGGTGACCAATACCGGCCCGACCGTAATAAAAGGAAATCTGGGAGTCAGCCCGGGTACTGCGATCACCGGCTTTCTGCCGGGGACTTTGACTGGCACGATGCACGGAGGCGATGCAGTCGCGGCCCAGGCTCATGCAGATCTGGTAAACGCATACAATGCGGCGGCTGGTTTGGCGCCCATGCAAAATCTTACAGGTCTGGATCTGGGTGGACTGACGCTCACGCCGGGAGTTTATTCTTTTAGTTCGTCAGCCCAACTAACCGGCAAACTCACTCTAGACGCCCAGGGTGACCCCAATGCACTCTTTGTTTTCCAGATGGGCAGCACACTCACGACCGCCAGCAATTCGTCTGTCGTCTTTATCAATGGTGGTCAGGGGAATAACACCTTCTGGCAAGTAGGCAGCTCTGCGACTCTCGGTACCGGCACTGCATTTACCGGAAACATTCTTGCGCTCGCGAGCATCACTCTAACGACCGGCGCCAGCATAAACTGCGGCAGAGCCCTGGCGCTAAACGCCGCAGTGACCCAGGATTCCAACCGCATCGACACCTGCTCAAGCCCCGCCAAGGCTAGCGGAGATTACGTGCTGTACAACGGCTATGTGATCGACAGCGGCGTGATCATCGGCAGCGGTGTGATCATTGGCAGCGGTGTGGTCATCGGCAGCGGTGTGGTCATCGGCAGTGGCGTTGTTATCGGTAGCGGCGTGGTCATCGGCAGTGGTGTTGTAATCGGTAGCGGCGTGGTAATCGGCAGCGGAGTAATTATCGGCAGCGAGTTTGCAGCGGCGGACGGAATGCTGGCGAACGGCAGCTTGAAAGGGTGCAGTTTTGATAATCAGGCCTCATGGTCCGCGAACGTGATCGATCCTGCAACGACAAACCTGGATGCGGAAGAGGTCATGATCCAGGGTGAACAGGCGGGCCCAACCTACGTACTACGCCTGTCCAGCGAAAGCCCGCTCTATCCTCACCGCTAATGGTTACCCGCATGTCTGGCTAACGCGGCGCTCCCTCAGGCGCCATTGATTGAAATGCAAAACGGCACGGAGAAAAAAGAGAATAGTAAGCGTCGAGCTTACCAGGCCACGGTTACGGCGCTGGGCCTTGTAGTGTGGCTGATAGCGTCCGGCGAAACGTTTACCGGACACCCCTGGCGAGAGCTGTTATTTCTACTACCTGCCATTCCCTTAATCATACTTGTCGGTCTGTTTCCTATCACTCTTCAGTTGCCCACCGGCTGGAAAGCATCGCAGGAAAACTTAACCTTCACCCTGATGGACGCCTTCGTACTGGCCATCGCCGGTTGGCATGGAATCGCGCCGGCGATACTGATTGCCGGTATTGAAGGCTTTACCTCGTCCCGACGACAGGTTCGTCGTCTTTCCAGCAATCTGATCTCCGCAGCCATCATGTCATTAACGACTGCGGCCGCTTCCGTCTGTCTTAGTGGGTTATTAGGGAACGGTTGGATCGGAGCGGCAAACACTGGTTACCGCAGCATCTCCGCCATTGCTGTTGCCTTCCTGCTCGCCAGCATCGTGCAAGTCACTGTCAACTGGGGTCTTGTCTCAGCCTTGATAGCATTGCGCCATAACAACTCGATCCTGCTCCTTTGGAAGCAAGAGTTTTTGCATGCCGCGCCCATGTTTCTGCCTACGAGTGTGGGCGCGATGCTTATTTTCTTCGCGGTCCAGAACGGCGCCATAGTCACGATGGCGATTTGCGCCCCGGTGCTGCTGGTGGTCTATTTCGGACACAACCAAAACCGCATGCGGGCCGAACAGGCTGAGCGGGTCGAGCGCACTCGCGCTGAAGAGGCAGAACGTCACGTCGAGGAACTCTCTCGCTACATTGCCGAGCAAGAGCGCATTCTCGAGCAATTCGCGCAGATTGAGAAGATGTCGGCGCTGGGCCAGCTGGCCTCGGGTGTGGCGCACGATTTCAACAATACCCTTGCGGGAATTCTCGGCCGGGCGCAATTGCTTCAAGCTCATAGCAGCGACGCGAAAGAAGTTGAGCGCGGTCTTAACATAATTATCAAGACGGCCAAGGACGGCGCCCACACCGTCAAGCGCATACAGGATTTCGCCCGCCAGCGGCGCGACTGCGACTTTGAACTGATCGCCGTCGATCAACTGCTGTCCGATGTGAGCGAGATAACCCGGCCGCGCTGGAAGAATCGAGCGGAGGCCGCCGACGTGTGTATCACTCTCGACCTCCGTGTCACTACTACGGCAATGGTGATGGGCGACGCTTCAGAGCTGCGCGAGGTGCTGGTCAACATAGTGTTCAATGCCATCGATGCGATGCCCAATGGAGGCCATCTCACGCTGGCCGCATCTGAAATCGAGGATCAGGTTGAAATACGCGTCACCGATACCGGCACCGGTATGGCCGAGGACGTGCGCTCGCGCATTTTCGACCCCTTCTTCACCACCAAGGGAAACGCGGGCATGGGCCTGGGTCTTGCGGTGAGCTACGGCATCATCTGCAGGCACGAAGGCAGTCTGGCCGCTGAAACAGAACTCGGGCGCGGCACGAGCTTCGTCATTAAGCTGGCAATCGCCGAACAGACGGTTGCGGCTCAACCATCCGTGGCTAGTCTCAAGCCGGCGATCCTGGTTGCACCGGTGGCGGTGCGAATACTCGTAGTTGACGACGAAGATTACGTGCGTGAACTGTTGGGCGATATTCTTAAGTCGCTGGGCCACCAGGTAGTAGAAGCCGAGGACGGATTCAAGGCACTCGAGTTATTGGCCTCGCAGACCTTCGATGCAGTTTTCACCGACATCGGCATGCCGGGAATGAGTGGTTGGGAGTTGGCGAGATTAATTCGCGAGCGCAATGACGAAATACCGTTGGCTATTCTCACTGGCTGGGGAGACGCGCTTAATTCAACTGAACAGAAGGCGGCGAAGGTCAATTGGATGGTCGCCAAGCCCTTTCTCATTGAACGCATTGCGGAGATTGTCAGTGAAATCCCCAAGCATCACCTTCCGACTATGAGAACGAATCGTCCCCAATTGACCCTGGTCGCCTAAGACTTTTTTTGACGACGACCGTCTCTTATAGGTCCAATAAGTCCTTAGGGGACTTCAATTCTGGGGTAGGGCGCGGCAAGCCTTTTACTGCGCTAATCCGACTCTCCGCATGAGGTCTACGAAGCGCGGGTCCGAGCGCAGGTCGTCGAGCAGCGGATCGACTCTGGCCCAGACCAGAACCTCATTCCGTTCCTGGTAGTCCTTCTCGAGCAGCCTGAACGCTGCATCCTTTTCCCCCAGGGCGATGTAAACGAGTGCTATGCTGTAACCGGCAACATAGCCCTGGTTTGACTCCATCTCGTCGATCACCTTCCGGGCCTCCCCCCTCTTCCCCGACATCGCGTAGGCGCACCCCAGCCACGGTAATCTAAAACGGTCGTCGTCTAAGGCCATCGCTTTTTGAAACTCAGCCAGGGCTTCGGAGACTCTGCCTTTGACTACATAAGTTACTCCAAGGAACCAATGCGTTTGGCTATCATTTGCGTTCAGCTCCAGCGCCTTTTTGTACTGTTCGATGGCCTGATCGTGTTGGCGCGCGTAATAGAGAACCCGCCCCAGATCCTTCTTCATCTTGAGCGACAGCGGATCAAGCTTTTCTGCACGCCTCATTTCTGCGAGCGCCTCGTCCGACCGTCCCGTAAAGAGCAGGTGCCAGCTATACCAGTTTCGAGCTACGGGGTCGTTCGGGTTCAGCTCGACGGCCCGCTCAAACTCTCTTTCCGCCCAAGCAAAGTCCCAGTCGTAAAACAACTTCACTAAACCGAGCGAGATGTGAGCTTCGGCCAGCGTATCGTCCAACTCTAACGCCTTCATGGCCGCCGCACGCGCTTTCGGCATCGCCTCACCAGGGGGTAAGATGGCGTTTGAAAGCCCGTAGTAAGCGTCGGCCAGCCCTGCGTGGGCAAGCGCGTAGTTCGGGTCTATCTCGATCGCCTTCTTGAAGTACTCCATCCCTGTTTTCACCGGATCTGGGGTAGACAATTCGAACACGTGGTAACGGCCCTTGAGGTAAAGTTGATAGGCCTCGACGTTGTCCGTGTAACGCTTGGTCAACCGCTGCTCACCCTCAGGAGCGAGTTCGAGTCTCAACCCCGCCGCAACACTACGCGCGATGTCGTCTTGCAGCGCGAAAATGTCGCCTAGCGCCCTTTCGTGAGTGTCGCGCGCCCACAATACGCGTCCGTCCTTAACGCTCACTAGCCGGACTGCCACGCGTAAAGAGTCGGTGCTCTTGCGCACGTTCCCTTCCAGCACAGCCTCGACGCCAAGTTGTCTGCCCACCTCTGCCGGATCAGTCTCTTTGCCCTTGAAGCGGACGACTGAGCCGCGCGAGATGACCTTCAACCCTTCAATCCGCGAGAGCGCCGAGATCAGGCTCTCGGTCATCCCGTCACTGAAGTATTCATTCGACGGATCGTCTGACAGGTTCTTGAGCGGTAGCACGGCAACGGAACGGATGGGGGCGGACTCGGCTCCACCAGTTTCGACACGTTGTCGGTACAAGATTGCAGCCGTGGCCGTGAGCGCAATCACGCCAACCACTAAAGCGAATGTCAACGCCCGTGACGGACCTGATCTGCTCCAGATTAAAGACCTTGCTGGCGACTTCGCCAGCTCGCTTTTCTCACTATTGGGCCCGTCTTCCTCCTCTTCGATGACGATCTGTGCTTTGGTCCGTTCGAGGAACAGATCGGCACTCTTGCCGGGTAACTCTCTGATTTCCGCAACAAAGCGGTAGCCCTGACCAGGCACCGTCACGATATAGCGGTGCTCAGCGGGGCTCTCCCCGAGAGCTTTTCTCAGCGCTGAAATGTTGACCGTGAGGTTGTTCTCTTCCACGAGGGTATCGGGCCAGATTTTCTGCAACATCGCATCTTTCCCCAGCACACGCCCACCGTTTTCAACGAGCGCCAGTAAGATCTCTAAGGCCTTCGGCGTGAGCGACACTGGCCGTCCGTCGCGCAGCAGCAGGTGTTTCGATGCGTCAAGACAAAAAGGACCGAACTCGTAAAAACAAGTGGAGGGTTTTGAAGTCGATGGATCCGACATGGCGCTCTAGGAAAGTTTAGGAAATTTTAAGCCCTATTTTAAGGACTTTCAGTTAGCTCTTCGAGTATTCCCTGCGATGAAGAAGAGGCACCGGCAAACCGCAAAGCTGAAATCCGTTCCGGGCTGCATTGTAATCCCGCGCAATGGCCGCAGCAAGGCATTGCCGGCTGGCCGACAACGGAGGGTTAAGGTTAGCGCCTTTGAACCTAAGAATCAGTCTCAAAGGCGCAGTGGAGGGGGCGTGAGGAAGCGGCGGATGGAAATTACCGTTGAGACAACTCGTCTCTTTATCGCTAGCGGCGAGAGTAGTCAGGTTCGGGCATGGTGCGAGAAGTGTGGTGCTCAAGCCCGAATGATTACAGTCGATCAGGCTGCGACGGTGGCAGGAATGAATCGGGCAGCAGCTTGTGGGCCTTCGGATGCCATGAAGATTCACTTTGTGGAAACATGTGAAGGATCGGTGCTCGTCTGTCTAAATTCTCTGCTCGAATTAATCTAGCCCGCCGGACTGCGGGTCGAACCACTTGCGGGTTCTGAGTCTTACAACTTTAGACCCTTGGGGAGGTCGTTCTTACTGCTCGCTTACCGCCACCTTGGCTGGAGAAGTCATGACAAAATCAATCCCCTACTCGAAGCGTCTGAACGGCCTGATGGCCAGGCAGGCGAAGAGGTTTCTTGTGCTCTGCCTCATTCACACCGTGGCTTTAGCGCTGGATCAGAGCGCTCGATAATCGAGGAAACCGTCTGGAGGATCGAAAGCAGAGGGCCATGAAAGAGTAAATGGCAGAAACCGCGCAACCGGAGAACTCTGTCAGCTTCGCTCTCTCATTGATGCATTGGGCGATGAGATTTTCGGGCATGCTTCAAATCAAAACCGCCGGGATTGGAATCTAACGAACTACAAGAATCAAAACGAACGGAGCACGAAATGAGGCTGCCGCTATCACGAGCAAACCATTTTCCGGTAATTGCCTTTCTTTGTCTCGGCATCGCTCTCTTTGCGCAAGGCTGTAATCGTGGTCCCTGCGGCGGGGACGTCTATTCATGTGAGGCAACATTGCCCGTACCCGGCACCTATGCGGTGACCTACCAGACCCCCGGAGAGCAATCATTAACTACGATAGAAGTGGACAGCTTTGGTGGAACGATTGCTGTCTGTGATTGCAGCGGAATTGTAGGCGACCCGGTACTAATTTCCCCGGCGAAGGCCGATCTGTCGGTCTCAATTGCTGACTCGCCCGACCCGCTTAGTGTGGGCGATACGCTGACCTACAACATCGTAGTGCACAACAACGGCCCCTTTGATGCCTCCAATGGAGCGAGACTCGTCGATACGTTGCCCCTGGAGTTGAACTTTGTCTCCGTCTCATCGTCCGGGGCAAATTGCAGCTATTCCCCCTCATCCAGAGATGTCATATGCGAGTTGGACGCGCTCGCGCTCCGATCCGGTCATGGTTTTAATATTGCTTTGATAACTGAAGTCGCTTTCCCTCCCCTCGATGCGCAGGCGAAAAATGCAGCGACGATAAATATAACCCTTGGCGATGTTATAGATCCCAACCCTGCGAACAACACGGCAGCGGCCACGACCACAGTGAGGTCAGGACCGGGGCCCGACCTCGGCGTAACCATAACTGATAGTCCCGATCCGGTTGATGGAGAGAACCTCACCTACCTCATCACGGTTACCAATCACGGACCCGAAGCTTCCTCCGGCGGGACTCTGACTGACTACCTGCCACCGGGCGTGGATCTTTTTTCGAGTTCAGAAGGCTGCTTTCTGTCAGGCCAGGTCATCACCTGTAGCGTGCGCGCACTCATCAATGGGGATAGTGCCACCATCGAGATCGTGGTGACCCCAACGGTCGCCGGCACGATTACCAACACAGTTGTCATAACCGGCAATGAGTTCGACGTTAACCAGGCCAACGATGAAGCCATAGCCAACACTACTGTAGTCCACCCGGCGCTTACTTCGGATCTCGCAGTCACGATGTCCGATTCACCGGATCCGGTGGTGGCGGGCCAGAGTCTCACCTACACCATCACTATTACCAACAACGGGCTTGCTACAGCCAAGGGGATAACTCTTACCGACACACTGCCGCCAGGCGTTAACTTCCATGGCAACCCGAATTGTCATCCCGACGGCGCGGGAAGAATTATCTGCAATGTAGGCGATCTGCCCAACGGCGGCTTTGCGAGCGTGGCTCTGGGTTTCACACCCACGGTAGCAGGGAACATTACCAATACGGTAAACGTGACCGCACTCCAAATCGACTCGAACGCTGCCAACAACACGGCCACCGAAACTACGACAGTGAGCGAGGCTGCGCCAACCGCGGATCTGTCTGTGACAATCTCGGATTCACCTGACCCCGTGGTCGTGAATCAGCCACTCACTTACAACATCACTGTTACCAATAATGGGCTGGCTACTGCCACGGAGATAGCGCTGACTGACGCTCTACCATCAGGTGTCAGCTTTGTCGCGAGCACGGGTTGCCAGCTCGGCAGCAACAACATAGTCACCTGTAATCCTTTCAGTTTGGTTAACGGAGCCTCTGCGACGTTTACCATAACCGTTACGCCTACAGCGGCGGGAACCATCAGCAACACCGTAAGTGTGACTGCCCTCGAGATCGATCCCAACGGGGCCAACAACACGGCCACGGAAACCACGGATGTGAGCGAACCGGGAACGTCCGCGGATCTGTCTGTGACGATCTCCGATTCACCCGACCCCGTCCTTGTGAACCAGCAACTCACTTACAACATCACTGTTACTAACAATGGTTTGGCTACTGCCACAGGTATTACACTAACTGACACCCTGCCGTCAGGCGTCAGCTTTATCTCAAACCCGGACTGTCGTCTGGGAAGCAACAACACCATCACCTGCATTCCTTTCAGTTTGCCTAATGGAGCCTCAGGGACAGTTATTCTGGTCGTTACGCCTGCAGCAGCGGGAATTATCAGTAACACGATAAGTGTGACGGCCGCGGAGAGCGATCCGAACACTGCCAACAACACCGCCACGGAAACTACGACCGTAAGCGAACCAGCGCCGGCGGCAGATCTTTCATTGACGATATCCGATTCACCCGATCCGGGAATGGTGAACAATCAACTCAGCTACGCCATCGGCATTACCAACAATGGGCCTGGCATCGCCACCGGCATCACCCTGACTGACACCCTCCCGTCGGGCGTTACCTTTATTCCAAACGCCGACTGCCACCTGGTGGAAAGCAACACAGTTACTTGCAATTCGGCGAGCCTGGCCGTCGGTGCCACCGCAACGTTCACCATCAGTGTTATCCCCACGACAGCGGGAACGATTACCAACGCGGTGAGTGTGACTGCGGTCGAGCCCGACCCCAACACGAGCAACAACACCGTCAATGAAGCTACCAACGTCGAACCGCAGCCCGCAGATCTTTCGGTGACTCTATCTGATACGCCCGATCCGATAGTTGTGAATGAGCAACTCGTCTACGGCATCACCGTCACCAACCATGGGCCGGGGATTGCGACGAACGTAATTCTGACTGACGCCCTGCCCTCAGGCGTTAGCTTTATCGCCAACCCGAATTGTCAGCTGGCGGGACGCACAGTCACCTGCGGTCCGGTGAACTTGCTAAGTGGGGCATCCCAGACGTTTGCCATTGCCGTTGTGCCCACAACGATCGGAACGATCACCAGCACGGTGGCGGTGACTGCCCTTGAATCCGACCCGAACCTGGCTAACAACACAGCGACGGAAACTACTACCGTCGAACCACCGCCGGCCGCGGATCTTTCAGTGACTATCAGCGATTCGCCGGATCCGGCGTTTGCGGATGAGCCACTTACCTACAACATTACGGTCACGAACAATGGACCCGACACGGCTACCGGCGTAACTGTGACGGACACACTGCCTGCGAACGTTACTTTCATTCCAAACCCGGACTGCCAGCTGGTGGGCAATGTTGTCACCTGCAATCCGGTGAGCCTGGCCAGCGGCGCCTCCAGGACATTTACCATCTCCGTCACTCCAATAATCGAAGGCCCAGTCACCAACACTGTGAGCGTCACGGGCCTGGTTGACGATCCCGACCTGACCAACAACAGCGCCACAGCCGGCACGACAGTGTTACCAAGTGCGGGACTGGTCGTAACCATAACTGACAGTCCCGATCCCATCGCCTTCAATGGTGCGCTGACCTACACAGTCACAGTAACCAACACCGGCCCATCAACCGCCACCAATGTTGTGCTGTCCAATCTGATGTCGGCGGTGGAAGTAAATGACACAGACATCGTGCTCAGTCAGGGAAGTTTCACCAGATCGAGACGTCCTTCCGCGATTAGCTGCGCCTTCGGCACGTTGCCTAGCGGGGCCAGCGCAACGCTTACCGTAACCGGCTTTGCTGTTATGCGCGGCACTATCACGTGGACCGCCACCGTGACAGCAAACGAGCACGATCCGGATCCCGCGAACAATACGGCGGCGGAGAATACGACGGTTAACTAGCTCCAGACCGGAGCTGTGAATGGAGACCTATGACGCGGACAACCATCAAATTATTAGTCCCCGCTTCAATTGCCATTCTTTGTATTGGCATCTCCTTGTTGTTGTCCGGGTGTGGGGGATGCCCGTTTGTCGCAGGTGCTCGTCGTGCGTGCCGCGGAGACGTATCCGAGCCAGGAATTTATCGCGTCACCTACGCGGACTCCAGCGGCACCGAGCAAACCAAAGAGATCGCTTTTTCAGGAATGTTGGGAAGTGCCCACGTTTGCATCGGTGATTGCGTACACCTGATCGGTGAACCCATCCTTATCTCTCCTCTGCCGCCCAGCAACTCAGCGCCCGATTGCAGTTCGGCTCGAGCCAGCGTGCCCATTCTACTGAACGACGGGAGGATGGTTGAAGAGCGCATTGAAGGCGTCACCGATCCCGACGGCAATTCGGTCGGGATCCAGATCGGCTACTTGTTCCAGGACATCACGCAGGATGAGCCTACTAACGGACTTTTCGAGGGAGACGGATGCTCAGATGCCGACATGACGAGCCCGTCAACTGCGCGCTTGCGCGGCGAGGTGAGCGCAAATGGGAATGGACGCGTATACCGAATCGGGTTTACCGCGTCGGATAACGCGGGCGGGATTTGTCACGGCCAAGTCAGCGTGTGTGTTCCTTCGGTAGAGGGCGGAACGTGCGTAGATGACGACTTCCATTGGAGTTC
>JBDTOI010000012.1:0-45737 GCA_039933315.1 Pyrinomonadaceae bacterium | reverse complement strand
GCCCCTGTTTCACGATTTTAGGGGCGCCCACGGAGGGACGCCCCTACAAGCCACAATCCGCGTTGCTGCGCTGAAGGCTCATGCCAAATCTTTCCTGATACTCGCGCGAAGTAATAAACGAACACACCATCCCGCGGTAGTTGTTTGGCTCGCGGTTATTCAAAACGTTAAGCCAGAAATCATACCCACCCTGCTCTGCCTCGCGTTTCAGATAGCCGAAGTATTGCATCAACACGAACGCAGGATTGTATTCGCGAGTCTTGAATGCGGCGATCTCGATCACTTCACGCAGGACCTGCGCTCTGGTCTTGCCGCCATGCATATCATTGGCGAGTTGTTGCCGTTGGCTCGTAAAGGGCGTCAAGCCGGCCATGTCAAAGAGTTTGTTCACAAACTGTTCCGGCGTCATGGTAACCGGATAGATCTGCTGAAACGCTGAGCGGCCAACCCAATCTACCGCGAAGGTCTGCTTGCGGGCTTCCAAATCCGCGCCACCGATGACACGACTGCGATCGGAGACAAATTCCGCATAAGTCGGCCGGCGTCCGAACGAAGCGCGATAAATGCGATGGACGTACGAGCCGGTGTGCTGAAACTCGTCTTCCACGAAGAACGCCGCGGAGACGCCGATGCGGCGCGAGTTTACACACGCGACATCGTTACCACACCGCGTGATCTCGTTGGTCCAGTAGGTGAAGCCTCCTGAGTCGGGCTCGCGGTTAAGAAAGTCCAGGTATTGCTGGCGTACGTAAACCGTGGCCTCATTGATTTGATTTGGAGCCACGTAACCGAACGCGAGCCCGGTTAATGCCTGCGAGCCGGGGTCATC
This sequence comes from Pyrinomonadaceae bacterium, assembly GCA_039933315.1. Taxonomy (GTDB): domain Bacteria; phylum Acidobacteriota; class Blastocatellia; order Pyrinomonadales; family Pyrinomonadaceae; genus DASXRU01. The sequence continues at coordinate 44,908 of JBDTOI010000012.1, read as the reverse complement.
AGCGAGCGTAAAAATCTTCCCGTCCCTGACAAAGCCGGTCAGGTTCTCATCCGGAAAAGCGTCAACCCGCGGCGGACCGCCGTTACCACCACCGGCCGCACTGTCAGCGCTTCCGGCAGCGTCCTCGATCACGTAGACATTGCCGACGCGATCGACGACCAGGCCGTGCAGCAGCAGATTATTATCCAGTGAGAGTCCTTCTACGATGACCTCATCGCGATCAGCATCGCCATCATTATCGTCGTCAAAGAGCGCAAGCATTATGGTGTCATCGCCGAACGAATGGGAGAAGACGACGCCGCGTGAATTTACTGCGATGTCCAGGGGAGCGTCATCCGAAAAGCGATATGAGTAATAGGGAGTCGCCGCCAGCGTATCCGGCATCCGGTCGCCGTCCGTATCGCGCACGATACGGAGCTCGTCGGAATGAAAATCCGCAATCAGCAGATCATTGTTTGGCAGCAGCGCCATGGCGTTCGCGTGGTAGAGGCGGTTGTCTCCCGCGGTCACCAGCTTTCGTGTGCGCGAACTGTCAAATCCACCCGTAGAAGGATCGCGTACCAGGAGAACCACGCCAGGCGAAGACTCGTTGAATGGATCGCTCGGATTGGCGGCGTTGTAGTAGCCGCTGGACGAAACAATCACGAACTCGCGGCCCGCGCTGGAGACGCCGGTGACGACTGCGGCGGCGGAGGGGAGATCGAAATTGGTTTTAAGGTTATAGGTGGTTGACGAATTGGCTACGTAATCGCCATTAGTATCCAGGGCTGCAACCAGCACTCCGGTGGGCGAGCCACTTAGGGTGGCGGAAAAAACTTCGTACCGTGTACCTGACTGGCCCACGGCGATATCGAATGAACCGCCTGCAGCGTCCAGAGTGGTCCTTTCGTCTGCCACCAGATCGCCGTTGCGATCTACAAATTGCTCATCAGTGCCCGCTAAAGAGTTGAGACTCAACTGGGACGTATGAAGGATGCGGCTCAGAGGCGTGCCCGGGGCGATGCCTGTCATCGCGGCCGGACTCGATGAAGCCGGGGAAAAAGCGCGGGTGGAAAATCCGGCCGCCGAGGGAATTGGCCGTGATTGTTTGGCAAGAGTGCGCGGACGCGAGACCTTGGCGTACTCATTGCGAGCCGGCTGGTAACCATTCTTACGAGACGCGGCGCCTGCCTTTGCCTGTGTGGCCAGGGCGCGATTCAGGTCCGGCTTTAGATCTGCGTTAACAGCTTCTGCGAATACCTTGGCCGAATTGCTTTGCCGCAGCCATTCGCGCGGAACTGCCACCTTGCATCCTCTTTCCGGCGGTTCGATGTTCGTATCAGGTCGAAGGGTTTGAGCACCACCGCCAGGCGCAATTAAGTAAGCGCCCAGCGCTATGAAGCCAATCAGTAAAAACGTGAGTAAGCCTGTTCTTCTAAAATGCATGAGACAACTCCTTGAACTCCTGGCACGACTGGCGCGGAAGAAAATCGCTGTGGCAGGGGCTGCCCGCCACAGCGATCTGTTTGCCGGCGCTAAGTTTTCTTAACCATCTTTCTTTCTCTCTCCACGTGAAGGCCGATCTTCTGAAGGCTTGGTCGGCTCAGAACGTTGCGGCGCAGGCTCTGAGCGCGCCGGTGGTGGATCAGAACGGGCCGGTGGTTCATAACGAGGTGCTGGCTCCGAACGCTGCGGTGGCGGATCCGAACGGGCCGGTGGTTCGTAGCGAGGCGCTGGTTCCGAACGTTGCGGTGGCGGCTCGGAACGGGCCGGTGGTTCGTATCTAGGCGCTGGTTCCGAACGTTGCGGTGGCGGCTCGGAACGGGCCGGTGGTTCGTATCTAGGCGCTGGCTCCGAACGCTGCGGCGGCGGCTCGGAACGGGCCGGTGGTTCGTAACGAGGAGCTGGCTCCGAACGAGCGGGCCGGGCGGGCGCTTCACTCTGATCAGGTTGTTTCTCGCGTGTGCCGGGTTGGCGCACGGGTCGCGCTGGCCGTTCAACCTGGCTACCCTGGTTGCTATCGTCCTCTTTAATGCGGGCGCCGGGCTTGGCCATCGGACGCGCGGTACGTTCTACCGGCGACGAGTTGACAGGGTTGTTGTCCTCTTTATCCCGCACCCCGGGCTCGCGCACCGGACGGGCCGGCCGCATCACTGCACCAGTAACCGACTCTACGCTGCTGCTACTGCTCCCGCCGCCGGTAGGGTTTGCCGGACGAAGAAGCTCGCGACCATTAAGCACCCGACTGCGGCGCAGCTCCTCGTCAAGCGCTACGCCGGGGCGACGTACAGCTGCTCCCGTTGGCCTCTCCAACATGGAGGTGCTGACTGGCGCGGGGCGCGCCATAGCATTGCGTGCCTGCCTGTCCCCGGCGGCGGGATTGCTGCGATCCAGGATGCCGGAAGGCCGGACAGGCAAATCCCCGCGCAGGGGCTCCATGTCTATGGTACGTCTGGCCAATTCAGTTGAAGCGGGTTGCGGGCGTGCGTTCGGCGAACCAAATTGGCCGGCACGCTGCGACGTGACCGCGCGGAAGTAAGCGGGATCGACCCGGCGCAATCTCGCCAGCTCGTCTGGCCGCATGGACCGCAAGCGATCGTCTCGTCCGTAATGACGGGAACGGGGATCGCGCTGATGGTACGAGAGTGGATACCAGCAGTAACTTGAACCAAAGTCAAAGTTGACGAAAGCGACCAGGGCCGGCCGCCACCAGCTGCGCCGGTGATTTGGACCGCGCGGACACCACGCCCAGTAGTTGTTGTAATACACCCAGCGGCCGTAGTGATAAGGGGCCCAACCCCAGGGTTCATAGCCTACCCAGGTCCAGCCATAAGGCGGGCACCAGGTCCAGTAGCCGTGGCGATACGGGGCCCAGTTGTTGTAGTTGTTGATGACGGTAACGCGGGGCCGCCAAATCCAACCATAGTCATTGACGTAGGCCCAGTCACCGTAAGCGTCCAGCTCTTCCGCGCCCCAGAGATCGGAATCGTAATAACGAACTCGATCATCGTAGCGCAGGCGCGCTGCCAGGTACGCTTCGCGATTGGTCACCCAATCATCCCAGCCGTCTTTGGCGGGCGCCTGGGCAAATTGCCAGTCGCCTTCTTCGCTGGTGGAAAAGTCCAGGGTCGCTGTATGGCCATCGCGCACGATGAAGCCGGAGGTTTCAGAATAGATTCGCGCTCTGCCGTCATCGCGGACAGTGACTTGCACGCGGCCGCTGGGCGCCACGTCTATGCGATAGAGGCCTTTCTTCTCAGCTGCAACAGTGGTCCTGGGGGCATCGATCTCAAAGTATTCGCGATCTCGATCAAAGCGGGCGAGACGAACGGCCGCGGTGCCGCGGGAAAGGCTTAACGCGATGCCTTCTTCTCGCAGCGTAACGATCTTCAGAACCGAATCCGCATCGAGCCGCGCGAAGTTTCGGGCGTCAATCTGAATCTCTGCCCGCGCGTCGCTGCCAGTGGCAACAGTGTCGCCTTCGACCAGCGGCAGGTTTACTTTCGCGGTTTCCCATTCACTACTGCCCTGCCGTTTGACGCTGACCTGTCCCTTAATCAAGCTGACGCGCACCACTCGGGCGGTCACGTCATATTCGAGTTCAGTGTCATCGGCTGCACGTGCAATCGTGCTGCTGGCGAAGAGAGTCAATAAAAGAGAGAGAAGGGTGGCTGGAAATACTCTGGTACGCATGAGCATTGCTCCTTTTGGAACCGAGACTTTGACTGTGATCGACCAGCAAGTGGTCTGTCACCTACGGCGCGCGGAAGAGTCCAATGAAAACGACAGGGGTAACGACACGCCGTTTGAAATACGAGGTTTAATTGTTGTCAGGCGCAAGAGCAAAACATGTGCCCGTGGACAGGTCGGAGCTCGAGTCATCCCTGCGGAGAGGTTAGTCAAAGGGAGACCTGTAGCGGCGCCCTCACGGGGCGTTCACCGGGTGCCGGCGGGATGTCTAAACGGTAATGAGGGCGAAACCGGCGGAAGCAGTTGGGCCAGCAAGGGCTTCGGGGCAGGCAAATACCAGGGAATCCAAAATAAAACGGGCCCCGAGTAAGGGGACCCTTGATAGGCGAACCGGAGAGGGTTCGAAAGATTTCCGTCCCCGGTCAATAAGAGATTCGCACTGGCTTTCTGAGTTCTATGCCAGATCGTGCACGTCTGGCACTATTTCGTGTGTCGTGGGGGCCAGCCGCCTATTGTGCGATCTTTTGCATGGTGATAGAGACGCTCGGTGAATCGCCGGCGGTACGATTGTATGAGACCCAGTAGCCTGCTTTCGGATAGTCCACTTTTTTGAACATCGAGCCGTCTGGCTTCGGCTGGAGATCGTCGCCGATTACCTGCTTTGGACTGGGAGCGTCGCTTGACCCGTCGATAAAGTCGATTGAGATAGTGACTACCTTATTGGTCTTGTACAGAACCTGGGCCGCCATCTTGTCCCCAAACATATAGAAGTCCTGCTCGTCGGATTTGTCCTTGGGGTTGCCGAGTTTCTTGCGGCATTCCTCCATGGTCATGCCAATACGCACGCCCTTAAACTCACTAAAGGAAGGACCATCTTCCCCCACGGGCGGGCTGGCGGGCGCGCTGGCGGCGCGCGGTCTCTGAGCAGCAAGATGGGATGGTAAAAGAAGAATTAAGGTGGCAACTGCGAACAAGAATAAGCGGGAGCCATTTACCTGAAAGGGAATTCGGACTACACGAAACATTGGGGGCTCTCCTCTCGAAGAAATGCGCCGCGGGTGGACTTAGTTTGTTGCGGAAGAAGTTTCGCCTGAGCCGGGACTTTCGCGAGGCTGACCGGCGCTGAATGGCCGGCGCGCAAAACTCCACATTACCGCCGCAAGATATTCCAATGGCGAGGGCAAGTCAATAGGCGATGGCTATTGACTAGCCCGTGATTTTGGCATAGAAGCATTCTATCTTTTTCGCAGTTGCAACCCGGTTTTAGTATTTTCCCTTAAGCTTAAGAAGGAGTCTGCACGAAATGAAACGAATTCTGTTCACATTGGCGTTGCCGATGGGTTTGGCACTCATGGCGTTCAACCAGACGGGGTGCCAGCCGGCGGCCGAACCAGTCGCGAATACCAATACACCGGCCGTTGCCAGGGAAACACCTCCTGACACCGCCGCCATCGAGCGTGAGATCTTACGAATTGAAAACGATTGGCCCCGCGTCTTAAAAGAGAAGGACGTCGTAGCTGTGGGGAAAGTCGAAGCCGATGACCTGATTTCGGTGCCGCCCGATGGTTCCCTGACCACCAAAGCGCAGGACATAAAGGACATCGGCGAGGGTAACCTGACGGCCGATTCATGGGAGATCGCGGAGCTGAAAGTGACGGTGCTGGGAGCCGATGCGGCGGTCGCCAGCGGGCGTACCATTATAAAAGGCGGGAAGTATAAAGCGGCCAACGGTAAGGTTATGAACATCAGCGGCCAGTATCGCTTTGTCGATACCTTTGCCCGGCGCAATGGCGAGTGGAAACTCGTGGCTGCGGCGGCAGTGCCGGTGATGAATCCGGTCGCTGAGGCATCGCCGACGCCGACACCCAAAGCCTCGCCGGCAACAGCTGCGACCCCCGCGCCAAGGACCACTCCGGCAGCGACAAAACCTGCTCCGGCAACCAAAGCACCACCACCACCGCCGGCGGCTACACCTTAGGTTGGCTCGTCCAGCGTTGAACTTCACAACCAGGGACACGCCTTCGGACGTGCCCCTGGTTGTTTGATTTAGGTTAACAAACCAGGGCTGGAATCTGCGTACAATCAAGACCAGATGCCGGGGATCGATGCGGCGCAAGTAGGGCAGTGTCCGGAGCCAGTAACCTTCATCTGCCGGATTACATATCCATACCGCTCCACCAACAACTCATCGCACGACGGGCAATACGTGTTCTCCCAACGACCGACTTTGCCGGGAAGGTTACCTGCATAGATATAACGCAACCCGGCTTCGCGCCCGATCTCGCACGCGCGAATCAATTGCTCCGCGGTGGTGTTCGCGTTTTCCTGCATGTGATAGTCCTGGTGAAACGCGGTCACGTGCCAGGGAATATCGCATGAGACAGCAGCAATAAAATCGGCGGCTCGTCTTAGTTCATCTGTTGAATCGTTGAAGCCCGGAATGACCAGGGTCACAATTTCTTCCCAGAAGCCCCGCGCGTAGACCATCTTTACCGTGTCCAGAATGTTATCCACCACGCCCCCCAGCTGCCGGTAGTTTTTGTCGCTCATCGACTTCAGATCGATCTTGTAGCAATCAGTCCATGGCCGGATGTAATCGAGCACTTGCGGGGTAGCGTTGCCGTTGGAGATAAACGCAGTTCTAAATCCCGCCGGCTTAGCCTGCCGGAATACTTCGATCGCCCACTCGGCCGTGATCAGGGGTTCGTTGTAGCTGGTTCCCACCAACGAGGCGCCGTAGGCCTTCGCCATAGCCACCAAACGCTGAGGCGTGACCATAGTCGGAGCGGTTCCCGCCGCATCGTCGCGCAGTGCCTGCGAGGTGAGCCAGTTCTGGCAGTACGCGCAGTGCAGATCGCATCCCAGCATCCCGAACGTCAAGGTGTCGGAGCCGGGCAGGGCATGAAAGAAGGGCTTCTTTTCTGTCGGATCACAAGCGAGGGCGGCCACATAGTTCACCGGCACTCGCAGATGGCCACGCTCATTAAAGCGAACTTTACAAATGCCGCGCTTGTCTTCTTTGATTAAACAGCGATGCCCGCAAGCAAAGCATTTCAGAGCATTGCCCGGCAGATGCTCAGTCAATTCGGGCGCGCCTTCGGCAGTCATCCGGTCCAGCCGTTCGGCGAGTGAAGTCGCGGTGGCGCTTAGTGGCATATCCTAAAAGCCTCGTGCAATAGCAGAAATACAGATGAGCAATTATACTCCGTGAGTGGCACAGACTTCAGTCTGTGATCATCTTGTAACGCAAATTGTTCGTTTGCGCGTAACTGCTACGGCCACCTTGAGTAGGAATTCGGACGCAGACTAACAGTTTGCGTTGGATCACAGACTGAAGTCTGTGCCACCCCTTATGATCATCGAACAAATAACCGTCACCGCATTTCAACAACACACTCGCGTGGTCGGCTGCGAAAAAACGAAGAAAGCGATCTGCATCGATCCGGGAGACGACTCGGAGAGCATCGGTCGCGCCATAGACCGTCATGGGTTTGAATTACAGGCAATTGCCGTTACCCATGCGCACATGGATCATGTGGGTGGGGTGGCGGCGCTGAAGAAGCTGAAGCCTGAAGCGAAGATCATCATTCACCAGGCTGACGAGTTCATCTACGATCAGTTGCCGCAGCAGCCCGAATGGCTCGGCATCCCTCGATCAGAGTGGTCGGCGCTCGGGTTCGCTTATGAACGGCCGCCCCGGATCGATGAATACTGGAGCGATGGACAGAGCTATACGGTCGGGGAACTGGAATTCAAAGTGATTCATTGTCCCGGTCACACGCCCGGTCACGTAGTGCTGTTCAATGAAAAGGAAAGAAAGGTATTTGTGGGCGACGTGCTTTTCGCGGGCTCAATCGGACGGACGGATTTGCCGGGCGGATCCACTGAGCAATTGATGGATTCCATCATGAGTAAGTTGTTGCCGCTGGGGGATGATGTGGAGGTTTACTCGGGCCACGGAGAGGTAACGACTATTGGCGAGGAGCGACGCACCAATCCTTTTCTGACGGGGTTGTATTCGATAGGAAAGGGCAGCCGGTTCTGATGGTTGAGAATCGCGATTAGCGGCCGCGGAGCTTACTGGATTTCAGCTCGTCCCACTTCTCTTTCATCTCGTCGTTGAGCTGGCTGGAGAGGGTTTCCACCGGCAGGTTATTTTCCGCACAGAAGTGACGCCACAGGATAAAGCGCAGATCAAATTGGCCCGTCTCGTCTGAGATAACATTGTCGATTGGCTTCTGATCTTGCTTGCTCATAACGTCCCTGGCCTCGCTTTACCTCGCTTGTTTACTGAATCTCTCTACGCACAGTTTAGCAAGTAGATATCTTTTTGCCCAACCAGGCCGGAGGTCAGGAAGAATCCACAGATTACGCAGATTTCACAGACGGGAAAGCAGGGCGGGAACGAGCATCGCTGACTTCCGGCAACTACTGTCTAGCCTCCTGCTCTTATCTGTGAAATCTGCGTAATCTGTGGATTCTCTTTGTCCCGCAAGTGGGGAATAGCTGCACCATTTGTTATAATCACACTGCTTCGCAAAAATGGGGGCGACAGGCTTCGACAGGAGCTCCTGGCGCTGATTGTGATGCATGCCGGGCTACTCTATGCAGCTCGTTAAAAAGCGTAGGGAAAAAACAATTGCCAATAACAATGAATTGGCTCTCGCTGCCTAATTAGCACCGAGCGTCTCGCCGCAAGTTGCTCATGCGCGCGGACCGAGATGTCACTTAGATGAGCTGGCCCAGCCTTTCGGCCCGTGAGGCTGGGTGAGATAAAGTCGGACTAGCTCTTGCCGAGGTCTCGTCGGTTCACTTACTCGGCATAGAGCGAATTTTTGTCCGGCAACTAAAATTGCCGGACAAGCAAGAGAAGCGACTAAGCATGTAGATTCCTTCGGCGTTGGCTCTTGGATCCGAGTTCGATTCTCGGCGCCTCCACCATCCTTTTGATTGCGGATTTCGGAATTCGGATTTTGGATTTGAGATCCGAGGCAAAAGAGAGTCACCACTAAAGTTTGTTTTGAAATCCGCAATCCGCAATCCGCAATCCGAAATCACCTCGCTTCCTATCGGCATCTTTGACAGCGGCGTCGGCGGCCTGACTGTCTATCGCGCTTTGCACGAGCGGCTGCCGGAAGAGCACTTTGTTTATTTGGGCGATACTGCGCGCGTGCCGTACGGCACCAAATCACTGGCCACGGTAGAGCGTTACGCCGTGGAAAACGCCCACTTCCTCGAAGCGCACGGCATCAAGCTGCTGGTCGTCGCCTGTAATACCGCGTCGGCGCTGGCGTTGCCGGCGATACGCGATGCGGTGAAGTGCAAGGTTGTCGGCGTGATTGAACCAGGCGCACGCGCCGCCGTCACCATCGCCGGCGCGTCCCGGGGAAAACGAATTGGCGTTATTGCCACTGAATCGACCGTTAACAGCGGCGTTTATTCGCAAGCGATCAAGGCCCTCGACGAACAAGCCATGGTAATAGAGCGCGCCTGCCCGCTCTTTGTGTCGCTGGCCGAAGAAGGTTGGGCCGACACCGACGTGGCGCGCACTATCGCCGCGCAATACCTGGCCGATTTGAAAGACAGTAAGGTTGATTCGCTGGTGCTGGGCTGCACTCACTACCCAATTCTGCGGGAGGTGATTCAGGCAGAAATGGGAGCCGAAGTGATACTGATAGATTCGGGCGAGGCAGCGGCCCATGACGTGGAAAACTGGCTGTCGGCTTCGGGCCTCGCCCACGTGCCCCAGGAAAACCGTGCACCCGAACGGCGACTGTGCGATGATCTCGACCACTTCTATGTGACTGATGCGGCGGAGCGCTTCGCGCGAGTCGCGGAAAGATTCCTCGGGCATCCGCCTTCAGTATTGGAAGCCGTGGAAGTTTGGGGGCACGATGAGCTACGTACGTTCTGATGGCCGCGCCGTCAATGAATTGCGGCCCGTAAAGATCACGCCCAACTACTTGCCGCATGCGGAAGGCTCGGCGCTGATCGAAATGGGAGAGACCCGGGTCCTCTGTGTGGCGACGGTAGAAGAGAAGTTGCCACCGCATCTTCGCAGCCAGCGCGGGCGGGGCTGGATCACTGCCGAGTATGCGATGCTGCCGCGCGCCACCGCCCAACGTACGCCACGCGAAACAGGCCGCGGCGGCCTGTCCGGGCGCACGCACGAGATCCAGCGATTGATTGGCCGCAGCTTTCGTTCGGTGGCCAACATGAAAGCCCTTGGCGAACGCACCATCACTCTCGATTGCGACGTACTCCAGGCCGATGGTGGTACGCGCACTGCTGCCATCACCGGAGCTTACGTGGCCCTTGCCCTGGCGTGTCGCCACCTCATGACACAGGGAAAAATCACTCGCAATCCGGTGACGTCAGAAGTGGCCGCTGTGAGCGTGGGTATAGTTGAAAAGACGCCGCTGCTCGACCTGAAATACACGGAGGATTCCACCGCCGAGGTTGATATGAATCTGGTCTGCACCGGTGACGGCCGCTTTATTGAGGTGCAGGGGACGGCAGAGGGATCGCCGTTTTCGCGCCAGGAGCTCGATTCGCTCCTGGCTTTGGGCGCGGAGGGAATTGAGAGATTGATACAGATCCAGCGTGCTGCTCTGGCGCAATCGGTCGGGCAGGCGTCCTGATCACGTGGACGGACAACGAGAGGATGAACCGCCGGCATCTGAATTCCCCTAAAGCATGCTCTGGAGTATCCTTGGCACTGTCAGAGCGGGCGGGCCTAATGATTGCGGAATGCCGAATTCGGAATGCGGATTCAGAACGATTGGCATTCCTCAATCGACATTCCGCATTCCGCAATCGATGGGCCCGCCCGCTACCGCAGGGGGTTCTGACAAGCTGCCAAATCAAACAGGAGTTATTAATCCAATGCGACGTTTCATAATTCTATCCATTGTTTTCACATTTGCTGCTCTGAGCGCTTTGGGGCAAGGGCAAACGTTTACCAGCGATAAGGTCGCTTACCGGCTGGAGCTGCCTTCAGCTACCTGGCGGGTGACGGAAGAACCTGATGTCAGCCACCAGCATGCGGAGTTTGTTTATGGGGACCGCAACGATGGGCACTTGCGTATCCGGAAAGATATGCTGGAGCCGGGCCTGACTGTTTCCGAGTTTGCCCGCCGCGACCAGGACCAGAAAGTCCGCTTCCTGCCTGGCTATATTGATGGCAAAGAAGAGCGTTTTGCCGGTCGCTTAAGTGGCGTGACTTTTTCCTATGAGTACACAACCGCGGGCAAGCCGATGGAAGGACGCACTTACTACCTCCAGGCCGACAGCCGCACGATCTACGTATTGCGATTTACCGGTATGCGCGACAAGCTATCCCGGATCCGCAACCAAACAGATCTAATCGCCCGCAGCTTTCAATTGAAATAAGGTCTTCTTCTTCCACCACCGAAAGGAGCCTGCGATGCCCCGCTTCATGGTTACCCGGACGTTGCCGCCTTTGAATTCTGAGCAGCTCAATGAGGTTGGCAAAAACGTCATCGCTACCTGCGACCGGATGGGAATGCAATGGATACGCAGCCATGTGACTGCGGACGGGAAACACTCCTTCTGTGAGTTTGAGGCGCCGAGTGTCGAGGCCTGCCGCGAGCATGCCGCGCTCGCCGGGCTGCCCGTGGATGAGGTCATTGCGCTGGGTATGGAGATCGGCCCCAGCCAGTTCAAATAACCACCCGAGTTAGTCGCGCAAGTCAGGAAACGTTGGCATAGTCGCGGAACACTCCTGGATTTCTACTCCATCCACTGCGTGCGCCCGGCGCGCATCAAATGTACCTGAGGAAATGACTGAAGATTCCCGCCGCCGGTTCACCGTTGACGAGGCATTGGCCCGACTGCCCTCTCCTGAAGGAAAACGGTTCGCGACTGTCTTCCAACACGGCAGCCTGTTGGTCGAGATATACGCCCCCAGAGAATCCGATCCGCAACAACCTCATACACGTGACGAAGCCTACATCGTGATTCAGGGTCAGGGCGAATTCGTCTGTGGCGAAACACGGCAGCCCTTTGGCCCAGGTGATTTTCTCTTTGCGCCCGCGCGTGTGGAGCACCGTTTTGCAGACTTCAGCGAAGACTTTAGTGTCTGGGTTCTGTTCTATGGTCCGGAGGACGGCGAGTCCAAATGATCCAGCTTGACATTTCAAAGCGCTCAGCTAAAGTCGGTAGCACTCATCATCAACTCCGTGACGAATGACCATTGAAGTTGGGGTCTGAGCCTTAGCATTCAGCCCACCGACTTTGTAGCGCGCCGCTCGGGATCTTAGGCATGAATAACCGAATCCTTCGTTCGCTTGCGTTGTGCGTCGCTATCGCGCTGCTCTACTTTGCCGCTGCCGGATGTGGATTCTCCCTGGCCTCAGTTCATACCAACGTTTCACCAGTCTGGCCGCCCACCGGACTCGCCATCGCCGCTCTTCTGTTACTAGGGTACCGGGTGGCGCCGGGCATTCTTCTCGGGGCCTTTCTGGCCAATCTGAATACGGGGGTTCCTGTTACCACTGCCGCCGTGATCGGTATAGGTAATACTGGCGAAGCCCTCTGCGCGGCTTTTCTGGTACTGCGCTACACCGGAACCAGAGTGCCACTCTATCGCGCACAACATGTCGTGCAGTTTGCAATTTTCGCTGCCGTAATTAGCCCAATGGTGAGCGCCACAACCGGCAGCACAATGCTGTGCGCCACTGGCGCTGCGCGCTGGGAAAACTACTCCACGCTATGGTTAACGTGGTGGCTGGGAGACGGCGTGGGTGCGCTGGTGGTGACACCATTACTGCTGGCCTGGTCATCCAAGGCAAGAACAAGGTGGGACTCAAAGAAACTCCTGGAAGGTGGTCTTTTTCTGCTCTCGCTGGTCCTGGTAACTCTCTTTGTATTTGGTGGCTGGATTCCTACCAGCGACAAAAACTATCCGCTGGCCCATCTGATGTTTCCCTTCTTTATCTGGGCCGCCTTTCGGTTTGGCCAGCGTGGTGTGACGACCGCAATAATTACCCTGGCTGGAATAGCGGTCTGGGGAACTGCTCGCGGCCTCGGACCCTTCATACACAGCCACCCCAATGAGTCACTCCTGCTGTTACAGGCTTTCATGGGCACCATCACACTTACGGCCCTGGTGCTTGCGGCAATTGTCGGCGAGCGAAGAAGTATAGAAGAAGAGAAGGGTCTCCTCGCTTCGCAGATCGAGAGCGAACGCCAGCGTCTCAACAATATCGTCGCTAATGTGCCGGGCGTGGTTTGGGAAGCGTGGGGCGAACCCGCTGCTGACGACCAACGAATGAATTATGTCAGCGACTATGTGGCGACGATGCTGGGTTACAGCGTGAACGAATGGCTGGCCACGCCAAACTTCTGGTTATCCATTGTTCATCCCGATGATCGAGAACCCGCCGCCGCCGCCGCCGAGGCAACCTTTACCTGTGGCCGCAAGGGGTCGAACCAGTTTCGCTGGATCGCCAAAGACGGGCGCGTGTTATGGGTGGAGTCGCAGTCGGTGGCCGTGTTTGATGACCAGGGGCGGCCGGTGGGAATGCGCGGCGTCACCATGGACATAACGGAGCAGAAGTTGGCGGATGAAGAGCGGGCCAAGCTTTTGCAACTCGAGCACGCCGCCCGTAACGAGGCTGAAGAAGCTAACCGTATCAAGGACGACTTTCTGGCAACCCTCTCGCACGAGTTGCGCACTCCCTTAACCGCGATGCTGGGCTGGTTGGGAATGATGCGCAGCAAGAGCCTGGACGAAGCGACGTCGGCGTACGCGTTAGAAACCATTGAACGTAACGCCAAAATGCAGGCGCAGCTAATTGAGGATCTGGTTGATGTTTCGCGCATAGTCTCAGGAAAACTCAAACTGGATGTGCGCCCCATGGATCTAACGCCAGTGGTGGAAGCGGCAATTGACGCAGTGCACCCCGCCGCGGATGCTAAACAAATTTCGATTCAGGTAATTCGCGAGCCTTTTATCGGACCGGTTACCGGTGACCCCGACCGCCTACAACAAGTGATCTGGAATCTGTTGTCCAACGCGGTGAAGTTTACCCCGCGCGATGGGTCAGTCGAAGTTCACTTGCGACAAAGCGAGTCCTCCGCGGAGATCGCCGTACACGACACAGGTATGGGCATCCGGCCCGAGTTTCTGCCCCATGTGTTTGAGAGGTTTCGCCAGGCGGATTCCACTGCGACCCGGGCGCATGGCGGCTTGGGGTTAGGCTTGGCCATCGTCAGGCATCTGGTGGAGCTTCATGGCGGCACCGTAGCCGCTGAAAGCGGTGGGCCGGATCACGGTTCCACCTTTACGGTGAGTCTGCCGCTGACAGCCATCAGGACCCCGCAAACCGGAGAATTCGAGCCGGCGGAATTGCCGGATGAAGTATTCGCGGCCAAGTCCGGACAGCTCGAAGGAGTTCGCGTGCTGTTAGTCGAAGATGAAACCGACGCGCGCACGCTCCTGGCGCTGATGCTGGAACGAGCGGGAGCAGAGGTCGAACAGACTGCCACGGCGGCTGAGGCCATGTCGCAAATGGCCGGATTCAACCCTCACGTGCTGCTGAGCGATATAGGACTGCCCATAGAAGATGGCTATGAACTTATACGCAAGCTTCGCTCATCGCCTTTGGAGGCGCTGAGACAGGTTCCCGCCATTGCGCTTACCGCCTATGCCACCGAAAACGATCGCGAGCTGGCCCTGAACGCCGGCTTTCATTTGCACCTGGCGAAACCTGTGGAACCGGAAAAACTTATTGCCGCAGTGGGACGTCTGGTTGAAGAAACGCGCCCGGTGAGGTCCTAATCAAAACAGGATTGGATAATTTTCAGGGGTGGCGGGATTGAGCTAGCAATAAACTAGTTACCTAATTTCTTGCATCGGCTTGTGAGCGACCGCGGTGGTGCTCCCTCGACTTGGGGGAAAGCTTACTGGCCAGGCCAAAGCGGTGTCGCGCTTCGCTTGCCACCGCACTCCAAATCGTTGAGCAAATGCGTCGCTGTACCTGGGCCAGAACCGATCTGTCGATTATGTATCACGACCAGGAATGGGGCGTGCCGCAGCACCGTGATCGAGTGCTGTTCGAGTTTCTGATTCTGGAGGGAGCGCAGGCCGGATTGAGCTGGGAAACAATCCTGCGGAAGCGTGATAACTACCGCGAGGGCTTTGATAATTTCGACGTAAAAGAGATCGCTAAGTATGACTCGCGCAAAGTTTCCCAACTACTTGCGAATCCCGGTATCGTTCGCAATCGGCTGAAGGTAGTCTCAGCTATTCAGAACGCGAAATCTTTTCTTCAGGTGCAGAAAGAGTTTGGCAGCTTCGACGCCTTTGTCTGGGCCTTTGTGGGGGGCAAGCCTTTGCGCAGGAAGAGTGGAGTTTCGCAGGCGCCTGCCAGTACCGCGGAATCGGAAACGCTCAGCCGAGAGCTGTTGCGAAGAGGTTTCAAGTTTGTGGGCCCGACGATTTGCTATGCCTTTATGCAGGCTGTGGGAATGGTTAACGATCACGACCCGCAATGTTTTAGATACAAAGAAATTCGCTGAGCTCAGGGGGCTTTGATGAGGGAAGGCATGGAACCCGAATTAACAATGCGGATCATACTCGAGAAGCCGCTCGCGGGCGTTGACTTCGGTTTGCAGAAAGGCCGGGGCAATGATTACGAGACCATCCAGAAGCAGAGATCCAAAGGGAAGGACCTGTCATTCGAATTCACCGTGCGAGTAAAGCCCGGGCGCAATGATGATGCGCCCAATTTTCTTGGTCCCATCGTGCAGGGTCCCACCGGAGAGCGATTCGTTTACATCGATATCGGCACATACGCGGGGCAGTCCGGCACCGGTTGGAGTCGCCGTTTGAAGATACCCTTAAGAAGAATTACCTGGGAGATGATCGACCAATTGTCAGCAGCTAATGACTCGTTTCTCGAGACGCGGGTGCAGGGCACAGGAAAAGACGGCGGACCCACGTGCGGCACGGTGAAGCCCTTCGCGGGATGGACAGTGGGAAGAACCAGATGATCAGTCTGCGATTGTCAGGGGTTTGCACAAAAAACTCTGATTTCGTGGTCTCTAGTGTAGCTTGGTTTGATTTCGTGGATCGTATGGTTCCGATTCCTAAGCGCACGATCCCCGAAATCACACGAAATCTCACGAAGTAACACGGACCCACGCGGATTTTAGACGTTCCCAATTGTCCGCTTCGAAGGGGCGGATGAATGTTTGTGCAAAGCGGACCGTCAGCCCAACTCTGCCTACGGCTTTCATCGCTCAAATCCCGGCTGACGAGGATCGCTGAAACGGCTTCACCTTACTCGCGAACTGAAACATGAAGCGATCGTGGCGCAAAACTTCAGTTCGATTCAGGGCATAGAGGTCGATTTGATCTGTTGGGCCATAAACGGTGGTGAAGGCTGCGGTGTGACCGGCGGCGCGAATTATCTCTTTGGCTTCGTCCGAAAAGTAACCTGCCGGATAGGCAAAGGTCAGACAGGGTTTCTGCGTCAGTTGCTCAATCTGGGTCCTGGCTTCCTCGACCTCGAACTTCACTTCCGTGGGAGTGAGTTGGGGCAACCATCTATGGTTCAGCGAATGCGAGCCGAACTCAATTCCGGCGCGCGCCATTTCCAGAATCTCAGCGCGTGAAAGGTGTGCCCGCGGCCCTTCGCCTTTTGCCGCGGCCTTGGTGGATGTTTCCCCGACAACTGAAGGAATGATGAAGATAGTGGCCTTGACACCGAGCTCTTTCAGCACCGGGAAAGCATTCGTGAAGTTGTCCTGCCAACCGTCATCAAAAGTCACCGCGATACCTTTTTCAGGGAAAACCCCATGCTGTTGGAAGTGCGCCACCAGCTCGGAAGCCGTGTAGAAAACAAACCCCGACTTCTTTAGGTAGGCCATCTGCCGGGCAAACCTGCCCGGTGGAGTAAAGCCGCCGCGCACAAGTGAATCAGGCGCGGGCCGGTCAATCTTGTGATAGAAAATAACGGGAATGTTCATGCGGGAAACTGCTGCACGTCAGCCTTACGGCTGGATATTCGGTTCTTCGAAAATGCTCACGTCCGAATCCGCCCGCGTGAGAAACCAATTGTCCGGCTGGTACATCACGTCTTGTCGTGTTGGTGAATAGACCATGAACTCGGGCGAGGCCTTGATGCGCCAGAAGCCGAAATGTCGCAAGCGCGCTTCCACTCGCGAGTCGAGCACATCCGTCACCAAACTGCCGGCACGTCTTTCCAGGGCGCGCCAAAGCGCGGCGTTCAGTAGTCCGTCGATGACGCCGTCGGCGTTGCGCGCATCGTAACAGAGATCGCTGATGGCGGCCTTGGGCGGCGCGCCGGTCTCTTCCTTTCTCGCGCCAGCCTCTTCCTTTCTAAAGAACAGGACTACATAACCCAATAGCCTCTCCTGCTCATACAGACCCACTATCTCGAACTTTTTAAGCGGTTGTTGGCGAAACTGCCAACGTAGATATTCCGACCTGCGACTTACCGCGCAAGGCCATTGTCCGGACACCCTTTGCCACAGGTCGTCGAAGGAGCTATCGAAGTCGGCAACCTCGCGCACCGTGTAGTCCTGTTTGGCTGACGGCCCATCCAGATGGGGGCGAAAGGGAGCGTAACCAAGGTTGGCCAGTTCACGCAGGGGCGCGAAGCTTGAAATCCCTTTGAGAGCATGACCGGGATAAAGCAGCCGCTGGTAACGATGGACAGATCCCATTGCTACCCAGTCGAGACTGCGGAGCACGTTGCCGGATTGCTCATTGAAGCCCAGGGCAAACATCGTCGGGTACTTTTCCCGGGCCAGCATGAGCAAACGCTTGCCCAGTTTTTGTCCGCGATATTCCGGGAAAAGAATGAAGTCCAGGATCCATATCCCTCGTCTGGTTTCCTCCATGACTTTGACTTCGACCAGGATCGTAGCTGCCTGGCCCACCACTCGTTCGCCGTCTTTGATAATCCAGAGCGGGATGTCGTCCAGCGATGTGTAGGGGTTCTCCAGGTAGTGCCATTTCCAGAAGGCGGGATCACTCTTGCGCGGTTCGTTAGCGTAGGCGATGCGTAGAAACGAAAGCACCGCCTCCTGTTCAGACAGCTCAAACTGTTTGATTTGAACCTCGTGGGACATGGAAACGGCGTACAGGAGAAGGGAAGGATCTTATCTTATCGAAGCGGGAAGCAACTTCATCTTCGTGAACGACTATTTCATGCATCGCAACCGCTCGCGCGCGTCACGTAGAACCTGATCGGCGGGCTTCAGCACGGCTCGACCACTTCTGACCTCGGCATCCCTCCGGCGAATCTCGTCACGCCACAGTAGCTCAGCATTTGCATCGACCTCATCATCCAAACTCTCGATCAGAGCTTGTGCCAGCGACGAGCCACAGGTTTTGGCCTTCAAACTCAAATCAAACTCCGGGCGTGATGCAAAACATTCTCGAGGTTGAATCCCAGTTCGCGCATGGCCACATCGCCCGGCGCCGATCCGCCAAAACGATCGAGACAGATCGCGTCGCCTTTTGGACCAATCCATCGATCCCATCCCTGCCGCACACCGGCTTCGATTGCCAATCGCCCTGCGACCTCAGGCGGGAGGACTTCGTTACGGTATTCTTCCGGCTGTTCTTCGAATAATTCCCAGCAGGGCATGGAGACCACACGGGTGGGAATATCTTCTTTTTGCAGGGTCTCGCGCGCTTCGAGTGCCAGCGACACCTCTGAGCCCGTGGCGATCAGGATTAGTTGCGGCCAGTTCCTCTGCGCCCTACCTGACGGCCGGGCTTCTGCCAGAATGTAGGCGCCGCGGCGCAAGCCTTCGGCGGATGAATGGAGCTTGCGATCGATCAATGGGACTTTCTGTCTGGTAAGCGCGAGCGCGGTGGGAGCTTTGCGGCGCAGGATGGCGATGCGCCAGGCCTCGCGTACTTCGTGCACGTCAGCGGGTCGAATCACAAACAAGTGTGGAATCGCCCGCAGCGCCGCGACGTGTTCGACTGACTGGTGCGTCGGACCATCCTCTCCCAGGCCGATCGAGTCGTGCGTGAAAACATAAATGACCTGAACTTCAGAAAGAGCTGCCAACCGAATCGCCGGGCGCATGTAATCGGAAAACGTCAGGAAGGTTCCCCCAAAGGGAATCAAACCGCCGTTCAGGCTCAAGCCCGTCAGGGTCGAGCCCATCGCGTGCTCGCGCACGCCGAAGTGAATGATCCGGCCGTCATAACTACCGGCTTCAAAGTCGCCGCCGTCCTTAATGTCGGTGTTGTTGGAAACTCCCAGATCAGCGGAGCCGCCAATCAGCATAGGCAGGTGGGGCGCCAGCGCATTGATTACTTCGCCACTGGCTGCACGCGTCGCCATCGGCTTGGCGTTGTCGAACGACGGCAGGTGTGTTTCCCAGTCTGCCGGCAACTCGCCGCTCATTACCGTGCGCCAGGTGCTCCCCAGTTCAGCATGTTTCTCCTGGTACTTATTAACCAGGGCGTGCCACTCCTTTTCCTGCTCCTGACCGCGGGAAACAGCCTGACGAAAATGTGTCAAAGCTTCCTCGGGCACGTAGAACTGTTTGTCTTCCGGCCAACCGAGGTGACGTTTGGTTTCCCGCACGGCCTCTTCACCGGGCGCGTCGCTGTGTGCTTTGCGCGTGCCTGCGCTGGGCATGCCGTAGCCAATGACTGTCTTAACGGAAATCAAGGAAGGTTGTGTGCCTACCGACTGAGCTTCTAGAATTGCCGCTTCGATAGCATCCGTATCGTTGCCATCTTCGACCGTCAGCGTGTGCCAGCCGTACGCTTCAAAGCGTTTCGACACGTCTTCGCTGAACGCGAGATCGGTAAAGCCTTCGATGGTGACTTTGTTGTCGTCGTAAAGGTAAATCAGCTTGCCCAGTTTGAGATGTCCGGCCAGCGAGGCAGCTTCCGAGGCGACACCTTCCATTAAATCGCCGTCGGAAACGATCGCATACACATGATGATCGATGATGGGAAAGTCGTTCTGGTTAAACTTTGCGGCCAGGTGCGCCGCGCCCATGGCCATGCCGACGCCGTTCGCAAAGCCCTGGCCCAGTGGTCCGGTCGTGATTTCTACTCCGGGGGTCAAACCGTACTCAGGATGCCCCGGCGTCTTCGAGCCCCACTGGCGAAAGTTCTTGATCTCATCAAGCGAAAGGTCATAGCCGGTCAGATAAAGCAAAGAGTAAAGCAGCATCGAACCGTGCCCCGCTGACAGCAGAAAGCGATCGCGGTTTTCCCACTTCGGATTCTTTGGGTTGTGCCGGAGGAATCGCGTCCATAAAACGTAGGCCATCGGCGCCGCGCCCAGGGGCAGGCCGGGATGACCCGACTCCGCCTTTTGCACGGCATCGAGCGCCAGCGTGCGAATTGTATTAATGCAAAGCTGGTCGAGAGTTTTAGTCTGATTGTTCATTTGCGGCGTGGATGCACTCATGCTCTATGACTCCGACGAGAGTTTTTGAAGGTTCAGAACGAGTGTCGATCTTGTTTTCGACGAAATACTAGCACGTTTGGGGGAGTGGATTCTGCTAGCTTGAGCTTCTTTTCTTGAGCGACTACTATTTCCCTATGCCACTAACACTTGAACAACTGACTGAGGAAGCAATGCAGCTTCCAATCGCCTCGAGACTCTACTGGATCGTATGGCTCCGAATCCTAAGCACACGATCCACGAAATTACACTAAATCTCACGAACCAACACGAACCAATGCCGATGTTCTCGCTTCGAAGCAGTCGGCTACTTTTTGCGCAAAGCCTCGATGATCTTTTGCTGTCTGACATCCCGAATGGTTCCAGCGACATCGAACACGGAGCAATCAATTGGGCCACATTGACCAAAGAAGCTTTGTGGCAGATTCTGTTTAATATTAGAAAAGAAAACGGGAGCCTTTGCTGTGAAGCGTAACTTTTTAGTCCTGCTGCTCATCTGGTCGATATTTGTGCCGGTCGCGGCGCGAGTAACTCCACCACCGGTCTCTTTAACTCAGGCCCCGGCGCGCGCGGCAGCGTCGCAGGCAACAGCGCCGCAGCCGCAATCTCCGATCGTTACCCGGTCCCTGGCGAACGGCCTGGAAATCATCATCCTGGAAGACCATTCCGTGCCCCTCGTAACTATCGAAATGGCCGTCAGGAACGGTTCCTATACCGAACCGCCGGAGTTGAACGGACTGTCACATCTTTACGAGCACATGTTTTTTAAGGCCAACCGCGCCATCGCCGATGCGGAAGAGTACCTGCTAAGAATCGGGCAGCTGGGGATTGCCTATAATGCCGAGACCCATGAAGAGGTCGTCAACTATTACTTCACTACGACCAGCCCTAATGTGCGCACGGCCATGAACTTCATGCGCGATGCGGTGCGCTCTCCCCTATTCGACAAGGGTGAGTTTGAACGCGAACGCGAAGTTGTCATCGGCGAGATTGATCGCAACGAGTCGAACCCTTTCTACTATCTCAATCTGGAGATAACCAACCGTCTCTTTTACAAGTATCCCAGCCGCAAGAATGCCCTGGGAAATCGCCAGACTGTTTCCGGTTCGACTACTGACATGATGCGTCTGATTCAGAGTCGTTATTACGTTCCCAATAATTCTGCGCTGGTGGTTACGGGTGACGTGCAGCCGGAAGAAATATTCAAAATGGCGCAGGAGTTTTACGGCGATTGGCCGCGGCGCGAGAAGGAACCCTTTGTCGAATTCCCGCTGGTAGAGCATCCGCCCCTACCAAAGAGCGAGGGCGCCATCGTTAAGCAGGACGTGAAGAATGTAACTATTGCCATCAACTGGCATGGTCCATCTATCGGCAAGGACAATCCTGCTACTTACGCGGCGGACGTTTTCTCTTTTATCCTGACGCAGCCCAACTCCCGTTTCCAGCGCGCCCTGGTGGACACAGGTCTGGTAAACGGCGTCAGCATTAGTTATTACACGCAACGAAATGTCGGTCCCATACAAATCGGGGCCCAGACCAGTCCGGACAAGGCGCGTGCGGCCCTTCGTGCCATCTACAATGAAGTGGCCCATTTCAATGACAAGGACTACTTCACTGACGAGCAACTCGAAAGCGCGAAGGGGCTTTTGGAAGCTGACGATCTCTACTCGCGGGAGAAGTTGAGCACCTATGCGCACACTCTTTCGTTCTGGTGGGCCTCGACGGGGATAGATTACTTTCGCGGCTACCTGGGGAACCTGCGCCGTACCTCCCGGGCCGACATCAGCCGCTACGTCACAACCTATATCCAGGGCAAGCCGCACATAGGACTAGCTCTGATTTCGGAAGAAGCCCAGCAGCAGGTTCAGTTGAAGCCGGAGGAGTTAATCGGACAATGAAAAGAACAGTAGGCAGTAGGAAAACAGTAGGCAGTAGGCAGACGGCAGTAGGCAGGAAGAGGCGAGCGAGTGTTCAGGATCTCCGACATTCGTTAGGTGTACTCCTCGTAACACTGGTATTGGGCCTCGCTTCATTGGTCTCGTGGGGTAGCGGCAATGCGTTCGCGCAGGGCGTGCCGAGGACAGAGGCAGAACAGTTGGAGGCTGAGCGTCGCGCCAGCGCTTTAGCCGCGGCGCTGGTCACTGAGTTTGAGGTCAACGGTCTTAAGGTCTTGCTCAAGCGTCGCGCGGGTAGTCAGACCGTAGCCGGCGGACTTTTTCTGCGCGGTGGTTCGCGTAATCTTACTGCCAACAACGCCGGGATCGAATCGCTGATGCTGGATGTTGCCAGCGAAGCCACTGTCAATTTCCCCCGGGTACGAATGCGCAGCGAGTTGGCGCGCATGGGCACTGTGATTCGCTCGAGCGAAAACTATGATTACTCCGTACTTTCCTTTACCTCTACCCGGCGCAACTTCGATCCTTCATGGGAAATCCTGAGTGATATCGCGCTCCGCCCGGCCTTCACCAAAGAAGATTTTGATTTAACCAGGAACCGGCACCTTTCCGGTTTGCGCGATGATTCGGACGATCCGGACACATACCTGCAACGGCTGCAGGAACGCGTTGCTTATGCTGGTCATCCCTATTTGAACCGGCCGCAGGGCACGGTTGAATCGATTACTCGTCTGACGCTGGAAGATTTGCGCCGCTATCACCGGCAAGCGATGGAGACCTCGCGCCTGCTACTGGTTATCGTGGGTGATCTGGATGTTGCCGAACTGCGCCAACGCATCGCCGCTTCCTTCGGCAAATTGCCGCGCGGCAGTTACCGGCCTGAACCGGTGCCCCAGCTTTCATTCAGTGCCGCTACCGTGGAAGTGACTCAACGCGGTCTGCCGACAAACTATATCCAGGGACTCTTTACCGCACCCTCGCTAACGGCTAGCGACATTTACCCGATGCAGATCGCAGCCGCCATGTTGCGGGACCGCGTTTTCGAGGAAGTGCGGGTGAAGCGCAATCTTTCCTATGCTCCCAGCGCGTTTCTGGGAAGCCAGGCGGCCAACATTGGAGGGATTTACGTGTCGGCAGTCGATGCTAACCAGGCGGTCAGCGTCATGTTAAATGAGATCAGGCGGCTGCAGGCACAACCTATTAATGCCCTGGATATCACGGGGGTCGTCTCGCAGTATCTGACGCAGTATTACCTGGGGCAGGAGACAAATGCCGCCCAGGCTGCCAGCCTGGCTGAATATGAATTGATTGGCGGGGGCTGGAAAAACTCTTTCGACACTATCAATCATTTGCGCGCGGTCACGCCGGCCGATGTGCAGCGCGTGGCCCAGAAGTACATGCGCAACATTCGCTTCGTTGTGTTGGGCGACCCGAACAAGATCGATAAGTACGTTTTTACGAATCAGGCGGGCTGAAGTCCCACAAGACCGAAGCGGGTGTTTAGAGTACCGACTTTAGTCGGGCGTTTCTCAAACGATTAAAGCCCAACTGAAGTCGGTACTCTGAACGCCCACTATCTCTGCATCTCACTCTTCAGTTTCTTATATAGATCAGCATCAAGCAGCTCGAGCTTACGGCTTTGGGCCATCGCTGACGTGCGATCGCCAAGCTCCACATAAGTCATGCCGAGGTTGTAATAGGCTTCCGCCATGTTGGGATGCAGGCGCACAGCTTGTTGGTAAGATTCGAGGGCGTCGTAGAACCTGCCCAGATCAAAATAAGCGTCGCCCAGGCGGTTGTAAGCGTCGGCGGAATTCGGCCGCAGCTGCAAAGCCCGCCGGTAAGCCCGAATGGCCTCTTCATGCTTGCCCTGCTTCACCTTGCAGAAGCCCACCTCAACCCAGGCCTCAGCCCGGCGCGGGTTCCGGTTCACGGCGTTCTCGAAAAACGTGAGCGCGCTGTCGTAGTTGCCCAGCCAGAGCGAGTCCAGTCCGTTCCGATACCAGAGGTCGGCGATAGCTTCAGAACGCTGCGGCGCGCGATTCCTTCCTGCCAGATCGGCGAAAGACAAAAGTCCCACCGCCGGTACCTCCGCAAAGCGCGCTGAGGCCAGGGCTAAGTTTATGTTCTGGCCGTTGGTAACTTTCACGGTCACTATGCCCACGACCTGGCCCTTCATGTTGAAGAGGGGACTGCCACTGTTGCCATGCGAAATGGGAACGGTGACCTGGATAATTTTGCCGAGATTAGGCACGTCGCGAATGGCGGAAACAATTCCGTCGCTCACTGAGCCTTCCAGCCGCAAAGGGTTTCCAATCACAAAAACTTTTTCGCCTTCTTCAGGCAGGGAAGTGCTGGTGGTCACCGGGCGCGATCGTTCCGCCGGAACATTGATGCTGAGCAAAGCCAGATCGGCTTCCTCGTCCACCGCCAACACGCCTATTACCGGATAGCTTCTGCCCTTGCCTTCCAGGGTCTTGATGTCCGCTCGCTGTGCTCCGCGAACCACGTGCAGGTTCGTCATGACCTGGCCCGGGCCCACAAAGAACCCGCTGCCGCTAATCAGCGACTCGCCTTTCGCATCGTAGGTTGTGACTGAAACGACGGAAGGTTTGACTTGTCTAATCAGATCCGGCAGCGCTTCCTGGGCAGTCACCCTAACAGCGCCAACGAATAAAACCACAAGCAGCAATTGGGGGAAATTGCGTTTGAGCATGACTTAATTTCGTTTCTTTTATAGGTTTAATCGGTCCGAGCAGCGTTGCGTCCGATTGATGTGGTCCCGCCGCGCTCAGCGGCGGAAGTTATCTGCTGGTTGAAGTGGACCTGCTTAAGAGTGGAGCCGGCCCGGATTCTGTCGGGAAAAGGCCCGGAGTTGAAAGTGGGTATTTCAAGGTGCCGAGCCTGGAGGACATGTTACAGGATTAATCTAAAGATTCAATGTTTTTGGGGAGCGAGTCTAAGCGGGCTAAATCAGCAGCAGAACCTCCTGAACGCAGAAAAAGCTGCCTCGATTTCTCGAGACAGCTTCGTCAAAACCCGACGAACTGCGTCCGGGTTATTTGATTATGGTGGCGTAAATTGGCCCACTCGGTTGCTGCGGTTCGTTGGCATCTTCAATGGTCACGAAGAGCCCGAAGTCCGGTAACGAGGTCTCTGTTTGAATTTGAGCTTCGTTGCGCTTGCCGGTATTGATTACCTGGCCCAGGCGAGAGAACGTATTGTCGGGACCTACCGCCCAAAGTACGAGACGTTTGTCGGCCGGCGCTCGCTTTAAGCTGTGGAAGCGCAACTTAATCGATGTGGCGCCATCGTGGCGTGGCTCGATAAAGATGTTGGCGCGCGAATTTCCGATGGCGGGAAAGTTAACCTTCATTTTGGTATCCGTACCCTGACGGAATCCGGGTATGCCCAACATCGGTACGTTATACGCAGAGGTCGTTGCCGTTGAAATCGCGGCCACGCGCTCACCTACCGCAGCACCATCTTTTTCACCATGGCTGGCCAGCGGGATGATTGCCAGACCGGCCGGCACAACGCTACGGAACATCACGGGCGCTTCCGGCGTGAAAGTCGCCAAATTGCTTTCCGGCGAGGCGATGATCATGAATTTGTTGAGCGGCAGCGGATTCGTGGTCACGAACGTGCCCACTCCATTCTCAACACTCAGCGGGCCCAGCAAAGTAGTGGTGCCCGTCGGATCCACGGCATACAGATTTAGAGCGGCCATATCGCTGGGAAGGCCAGTCAGGTTAACTTTGACGGTGGTGCCGTCCGGGGTACGCAGAATTGTGGCGCGGCCGGTGGCACCGGTAATGGTCGTGGTCGGCGTTAAATCCACAATAACTTCTTTACCTACCGGATACTCGACCACTGTCCAGGTGCCGTCGGGATTCTGTACCGACTTCGTCACCGTCGTCGTGGTAGTAGTTTTGGTGTGTTGCCCAAGAGCCAGGCCTGCCACTGAGAGCGAAAGCACAAGTGCTCCCAGAATCGAAATTAATTTTTTAGTCATATGATCTTCTTTCTCCTTTAAGGGTAAATGTTTGGTTTTGAGGGGTATGAGACGAAATTAAGAAACCCCTTAACCCGCAACCACCATGCCACCAGGGAAAGCCAGTGAATCGGGTTTTTAGCTGAAATACCGTCCGCATAACTACGGATTCCATACATGCACTGTGTATCGCTGTGCGTCGGGAGGGGTCAGGGAGGGGCTGTTTGTGGGGTGCCTGCGGGAAGAGATGAGCCGGCAAATTGATTTGAGATTTCTAAAGTGCCAACCGCTATTGTTAGTTTTCGTAGCCTCCTGCCGCTTTGTCAGGAATCGTAAAGCGGAACTCCGAGCCTTGACCGACCTTACTCTCAACCGTTACTTGCCCGCCGTGCGCTTCGACGAATTGCTTGACAATAGCCAGTCCAAGTCCCATCCCACTTTTCTTATCGGGATCGCCTTCTAGTTTTTCGAACACCTTTTCCAGTCGCTCCTCAGGAATCCCTGCGCCATTGTCATTAACCCAACATTCGATACAGCCGGCTCCCGGCAGTTCGCGTGCTCCGATAGTGACCGATCCATTGGCTGTGTAATTAATCGCGTTGGAGATCAAGTTTTGAAAGATGAGGGTCAACAGATTGGCATCAGCGAACGCCGTAAGCTGCTCGGGCACCCTGTTAATTAAACTCGTGTTCGAAGCTTCCGCCAGTGGTTGCAGGTCTCGTACCAGTCCTTCGACCAAAACCCTTAATTCTACTTCCCGTCGATCTGCCTTTTCGTTGGGATCGGTATTCAGGTTAGCCTCTTCCTGAACGACCTTGACCACCAGCGCATTTAAGCGCTCCACATTGCGGTGCATGGTGGCCAGCAATGCCGCAGCCCGTTCATCTTTTTCTCCCTGAGGCAGACCACGCTGAAGAAGTCTGGCGGCCATCGCAATGGCGGAAAGTGGAGACCGGAGATCGTGGGCCACGAAGGTCAGGTGTTCCTCGCGCCGTTGCTGTACTTCCAAAGCCTTCTGCGCCGCGTACGTCTTCACCGCCAGACCGATCGACTTATCGATAACGCGGTTAATGGTATGGTTCATCATTCCCCGCAGCTGCAAGTCATGGCTTTCGATCAGTCTTAAAATCACGCCCCGCAGAGCATTGTATTCCGCCACGACCTCCTCGACATCGAAGCCAAGTTGTAGTCGATCTAAACCATGAGTAATAGGATTCTCCTTTAATCCCTCGATCATGGTTTCATCGGAACACGCTTCAAGTTCACAGGCCAGTTCTTCGAGTAAATCAGGGATATGATCGTTAAGCGTCGGCACGTCGAGATTCTCTGCAACCGGTAGTTGCTGCACCTCCTGCCGCCATTCGGCAAGCAACTGATCGCGCTGTTCTCTAAGAAGTCTCGCCAGGGCGTTAAGATGTTCAATGGGCAAAATGTTCTACTTCGCGGAAGCGGTTGCCACCCAATGGCAGCCCCGTCCAGCACCAAAGCGACTCATCAATTAAACTTCGGGCAAGGGGTCAGAAGGCCGTTGCAGTACTCCACACACTCATCGGTAGATCAGTAACCATGAAGGTCCGTAATCGCCTTCAGTACGTCGGGGGCCTGGGGGAGGATTGCGTCTTCGAGTTGCGGGGCGTAGCCCACGAAGGTGTCGAGGGCGGCGACACGGCGCACGGGAGCATCGAGGTGTTCGAACAGTTCGTCAGAAATGCGCGCAGCGATTTCCGCGCCATAGCCAAACGACAGTGTGTCTTCGTGGGCCACGATTACGCGCGAAGTCTTTTGTACCGTTTGCACGATGGCATTCCAGTCGTAGGGATTGAGGCTGCGCAAGTCGATGATCTCGACACTGATGCCCTGCTGTTCGGCCTGGCGAGCGGCCACCACCGATCGTTGCACGAGGGCGCCGTAAGCGATGATGGAAATATCAGTTCCCTCCCGCACCGTCTTCGCTTTGCCGAAGGGGATCATGAAATCATCCGGCGGATAGGCCGACTTGTTGTAGGTCTGGCGATAGAGATGTTTATGCTCGAGAAACAAAACCGGGTCATCGCAGCGGATCGCGGTGCGCAACAGGCCATTGGCATCCAGCGCTGTGGCCGGATAGACCACGCGCAGTCCCGGAATGTGCGTGAAGAGCGAAACCCCTGATTGTGAATGATAAACGGCGCCGCCTTTTAAGTAGCCGCCTACCGGCACCCGCATCACCATTGGACAGGAAAACTCATTTCCGGAACGCCAGCGCATCAGCGCCAGCTCATTGCGAATCTGGTGATAGGCAGGCCAGATGTAGTCGAAGAACTGAATCTCAACTACGGGTTTCAAACCTCGTGTAGCCATGCCGATGGCGCGGCCGACGATGTTCGCTTCGGCCAAAGGCGAATTGAATACGCGGGCGCTGCCGAAGTTTCGCTGCAAGTTAGCGGTAACTTTGAAAACGCCGCCCTTGCCTTTTACTTTGTCGAGATTCTCCTCGCGCGAGCAGTCGGCGACGTCTTCGCCAAAAACGACAATGCGCGGATTCCGCTTCATCTCGGAATGCAGGCAGCGATTAATCAGATCCACCATCGTGCCGGGATTGCCGGAGAGCTCGGCGCCCTCTTCCGTGTCGAATTCCTTTGAAGTGGGATCGACGCGCGGCGAATAGACATACCTGGTGGCGGTTTCCGGCGCCGGCTGCGGACTGGTCAGCGCCAGGTCGGCCGCCTCCATCACCTCCCGGTCAACTTCATCCTTCAGCTGTTGCAGCTCTTCCTGTTTGAGTATTCCCTCCTGCACCAGCAAGGCGCCAAAGCGTTTGACAGGATCGCGCTCGGCATCTGAAGTCCGCTCCTCGTCCGGCCGGTAAAGCTTTTCATCATCCGAAAGCGAGTGCGAATAGGGACGAATCACTTTGGCATGAACGAAGGAAGGACCTTTCCCTTTGCGGCAATTGGCGACGGCGCGGCGCATGGTAGCGAGTGACGCCACCGGGTCGGTGCCATCGCACTTTTGCATGTAAAGGTTGGGAAATCCGGAAATCAGTTTGGAGACATCGCCGCCCGCGGTCTGCACTTCAACCGGCACGCTGATCGCGTAACCGTTGTCTTCCAAAAGAAAGACCACTGGCAGCTTCAGGTTACAGGCTGTGTTCAATGCTTCCCAGAACTCGCCTTCACTCGAGGTGCCATCGCCCAAAGAGACATAGACAACCTCGTCGGCGTGGAAGTGCTTGATCCGGCCCTTCAGCTCCTTGATCAATTTGAAGCGGTAGTTGGCTTCCGCGCAGCCAACGGCCTGCAAGAGTTGTGTGCCGGTCGGTGACGACTGGGAGACTATATTCAGTTTCTTGTGGCCCCAGTGCGAAGGCATCTGCCGGCCATGCGAGTTTGGATCTTTCTCCGCGCCCACCGCCGAGAGA
The DNA here is from genome assembly GCA_039933315.1 of Pyrinomonadaceae bacterium. Lineage (GTDB taxonomy): Bacteria > Acidobacteriota > Blastocatellia > Pyrinomonadales > Pyrinomonadaceae > DASXRU01. The sequence continues at coordinate 15,511 of JBDTOI010000012.1, read as the reverse complement.
AATTGCTCGAGCGGAGTCATACCAAGTTGAAGACAAAGCGCGCGGTCGCGGTAATAGGGGTAGAACCAATCGTAGCCGGGTTTCAGAGACATGCCGGCCGCAACCAGGATAGCCTCGTGTCCCGCGCCGCTGATTTGAAAGAAGATTTTGTTCTGGTTCTTGAGTTGAATTTCCTTATCGTCGATCCGCCGGGACAGATACATGGTGCGATAGATCGCGCTCATCTGTTCCGGCTCTAGAGCACGTCCCGGTTTCTGTTCAGTCTGCCTCTGTTCGGTCTGTCTTGCCACCGGGGCAGGCCTGAGATCCCTCCGGGGCGGTGGTAGGGGCTTTGGCACGGAGGCGGGCCTGAGATCCGCGGCTTTGACGATAGGCGCCGGGGCCGCGGCAGCCGGAGTCGCTGTCTGAGTCTCGCCTTTTTTGACCAGTCTTAGAACCTTGGTATCACTCATGATGTTGGTTGATTCGGCCCGGGAACAGAATATCTTTGAAGTCGCAACTTAGAGATGCAGACCTCAGGTCTGTGTTGCCTTGTACTCTTCTTCCAGGATGGCGCGGTACTCCTCAACCATGCCCGGATGTTGATGCGACTGCGCTGCGGCCATGCCTCGCTGATAAGTCTCTCGCGCTTCTTCCGTTTGTCCCATGCGTTCATAAGCCCGCGCCAACATACCGTAGGCATTGCCCTCGTCGTCACTCTGCGCCAAATAGTTCTTCAATGTTGCGATCATCTCCGCATCGTCGCCGTTTTTCTCATATTCCTTGGCCAGTCCAAACAGGATGGCGGTGTTGCCGGGATCGGTTTCCAGCATCTGCTTGAAAACTTGAATGCGTGACGCGGCCATAATCTACTTGCCACCAATAATCAGTTTCGCAATGGTCTGCAACTGCATGTTGGAAGTGCCTTCGTAAATGGCACCGATCTTTGAGTCGCGCCAGTACTTCTCCACCGGGTAGTCTTTGACGAACCCATAACCGCCGTATAGCTCGATGGCCTGCGAACTGATGCGTTCGGCGGCGCGCGACGAATAGAGCTTGGCCATGGCGGCTTCTTTAACGAAGTTCTGTTTGTTGTCCTTAAGCCTCGCCGCGTTGTAAACCATCAGTCGCGCCGCTTCCAGTTCCGTGGCCATTTCCGCAAGCTGGAATTGTACGCCCTGAAACTCGTTAATCGACTTGCCGAACTGCTGGCGCTCGGCGGTGTAGGACAGCGCGGCCTCAAGCGCTCCGCGAGCGATTCCTACCATCTGGGCGCCAATGCCGATGCGGCCTTCATTCAGCGTTTCGATTGAGACTTTGTAGCCCTTGCCGAGCTCGCCGAGCACATTCTCTTTCGGTACCTGACAATCTTCGAAAATCAGTTCCGTCGTGGACGAAGCGCGAATGCCGAGTTTGTTTTCCTTCTTTCCTACTGAGAAGCCGGGAAAGTTTTTCTCAACTATAAAGGCCGTGATACCGCGATAGCCGGCTTCAGGATTGGCATTGGCAAAGACAACGAAGATCTCCGCCTCGATGCCATTGGTGATCCAGAGCTTGCGACCGTTAAGCACATAATGATCGCCCTGTTCGACAGCGCGGGTCTGCATGGCAAATGCATCCGAGCCTGATCCCGCTTCGCTCAGGGCATAAGCGCCAACGCTGCGCTCGGCCAGCTGGGCCAGATACTTTTTCTTTTGCTCTTCATTTCCCCAGCGAACCAGCGCGTTATTCACCAGCGTGTTCTGTACGTCGACTAGTACTCCGACGGAGGCATCAACGCGCGACAACTCTTCCACCGCAGTGATGGCATTAAAGAATGAGCCGCCGGAGCCGCCATATTCCTCGGGCGTCTCGATGCCCATCAAACCAAGCTCGAAACACTGTTTGATCAAGGCCGGATCGAGTTTTCCCTGATCGTCCATTTCCTCGACGCGCTTGCGCAGCTCGCCTTCCGCAAACTCGCGCACACTGGTGCGAAACATCTGTTCGTCTTCCGAAAGCGTCGTCAAAGGGCGTGCCAGCCGATCTAAAACTGCGGTTTGACTTTGACTCATTAGAATCTCGCCTGCGATTGAACTGTCTATTGGTTCTGTAGCTTAGCATCATAATCAACGCAAAACTAAAAAGGCAAAAGGTAAACAGCCGGATCCGCTCTGAAAAAGCCATCCACCGGTCAGCGTCGGGTCCTGTTACCGGCGGTCAGTGACGACAGGTGTCGCATTTCCCTGCTCATTAAGGAAGTAGGCGGTGCGATTGAGCGTCTAACTGCTCGGATCAGGCGAGGTATGGCTGTTGCTACGATTTGAGATTAGCGGTCGTATGTCTTATCTTCGATTTTCACCGGTAATAACGAGGTCAGCAGCGTGAGCTCAATGAATCCAAAGGCGTCGGAAAAACAATCGAAGAAATTTACGCCCATAGGGATCGGCTTTGCGCTGGCCGGCGTTCTGCTGTTCGCCTACTTTGTGCAGAAGGCCGGCGTTAATGACATCTTTGACGGTATCAAAAGACTGGGCACAGGTTTTCTGATCGTCCTTGCCATCTCAGCAGTGCGTCACACCGTTCGCTCCGTAGCCTGGACTAAGTGTTTTGAAGAACCGTACCGGCTTCGTTTTCGCGATGCCTTAAGAGCGCGCCTGATGGGCGACGCGCTGGGTAACATTTTGCCCTTCGTCAGTATGTTCGTTTCCGAACCCTCCAAACCGGCGCTGATACGCGATAAGGTGCCGCTGATGGCGGGGCTCTCGGCCATCGCCATTGAGAACATTTTCTACAGCCTGTCGGTCTCGATTTTTATTTTCTCCGGCATGACGGCGCTGTTGCTGACGTTTCATTTGCCCAAGGCACTGAGGTTCGCCAGTATCGGCGGGCTGATCTTCATTTTCCTGCTTATCTCAGGCGCCGCGCTCGTTATCCGCAAGCAATTGAAGTTTCTTAGTGGCGCGCTGGAATATCTCTACCGGCGGGGCGTGGCGCGGCGTTGGCTGGAGACGGGCCGGGCGCGCGTCAGCACTTTTGAAGATCGCATCTATGGTTTTTATGATCGGCACCGTTCGCGCTTCCTTCTGATTCTGTTGCTGGAGGCCTGTTTTCATTTGGCCGGCGTGCTGGAAATTTACGTGGTGCTTTCCTTCGTCAGCATTGGATTGGCGCCAACATTTTTCACGGCCTTCATACTCGAATCTGTTAATCGCGTCATCAATGTCGTGTTCAAATTCGTGCCTATGCGCACTGGTGTTGACGAGGCTGGCACGGGAATGCTTTCCAAAATTCTTGGCTTCACGACCGTGACCGGAGTTACACTCGCTATTATTCGCAAAGGTCGGGACATATTCTGGACCACCATCGGGGTAGCCTTACTGGTGCGGCGCGGGTTCTCGTTGCGAAGCGCGGCGCGCGACACGGAGGCGGCAATTGCCGGTGAAGCGCGCAAGTCTGCCGGTCTTCCCCCGGTGCGGACAAATGAATCCAGTTAGAGCAGGTCGAGCGTAATTTCAAACCGAGCGGGGGGTAGAAGATCCCTTTTGTCACAGCGTGTAGAAATAGGGCCGGCTCAGCGCGAGGTCGTGACACCGCCTTTGATAGGGTCGCGTGGCCTGTCAGTGACCCTTGAACGAAGTCTGGTGCTCGTCTTGGCTGCTATGGTGGTATTGGGGCTGGGATTGCGCCTGCGCGGCCTGGGGAGCATCGGCCTGGCTGAAGATGAGGTGAACAAGGTTGAAGCGGTGCGCGCTTATGCGCACGGGGATTTTCGGCCGAACGCCGAGCATCCGATGCTGATGAAGTCGTTGATTTACCTTTCGGTGCGCGCCGCCGGGGCCTGGCAGGCGTTGACCCGAGAGGTAGTCAGCGATGAAGCTATCGTCCGCTTGCCCAACGTAATTTTCGGAGCGCTCACCGCGGTGCCGCTTTTCCTTTTGACAGCCGCTTTCTTCGATCGCCGCACCGGGTTGCTGGCGGCCACTCTCTGGTCCTTCGGCATCAATGCCATAACTTACAATCGCATCGCTAAAGAAGATACCCTGCTGGTCTTCTTCCTGCTCTTTGCCTTTTATTTCTATTTGCGCGCCAAGCAAATCAGCGGACATGAAGCCAAAAGAAAGCGCCGGTTTTATGGGCTCAGCGGCATCTCATTTGGACTGATGATGGCGTCGAAATACTTCCCGCACTATTTCGGTCTGAATGCGCTCTACCACCATTATTTTCACATGCGAAAAGCGGAAGAGGGCGAGCCGCCGGGAGGCGTGCATCCCATTTATTATGTGGCGCTGGCGGTCGCCTTTCTGGTGGCTAACCCGGCCGTGCTGCTGCCGCAGACGTGGGATTACATGAACGCCTACAGCAGCGAACAGCTGCTGAAGCACACCGGCTATTTTATGGGCGGACAACTGTACAAGAACAACATGGCGAGTACGCCTTTCTGGGGGACGCCGGTGTATTTCTATGCGCTCTTTCTGGCCATCAAGGTCCCCCTGAGCCTGCTGGCCGCAGCAGTGATCGGACTTGTGGTTTCGGTGCGCAGCTGGCGCCAACCGGGCCATGCTTTTGTGCTCTTCATGCTCTTCTTCTGGATTGTTCCTTATTCACTAATCGGCGCGAAGTGGCTGCGCTACACACTGTCGTTGATGCCTTTCATTTATATGATTGCCGCGGTGGGTATCGTCTGGTTGGTGGATTGGTGTGGTGCGCTGGTGTGGAGGGCAGGGGCGGAGCGCACGCTGCAATTTGGCGCCGTGGCTGTTTTGCTTATTGCGTTCGTTGTCCTGCCGGCCTGGACCGCCTACGCGAACGGACCGCATTACGCTCTTTATACAAATGCGTTAGGCGCGGGTCGCGCGGGTTACTACTTCCCGCACGATGAGTTCTACGATGACGGCTTGCGCGAGGCAATCAAGTATGTGTGCGACACGGCGCCGAAAGGGGCACTGCTGGTCAACGAGACGCCGGGGGTAGTGCGATTCTATCTGGAGAAATACGGGCGTACGGACCTCCAATCGCGCGTATTGTCGGATTCGTCCTTCACCCTCACGGGCGATGAGCCGGAGGCTTACGTGATCTACCAGAAAGGCCGTACTTACTTTGAGAACCAGGAAGAGTTGAAGATCGCGCGCGCGCGCTACCGGCTGGTTTACGTGGTCTGCGTGCAGGGCCTCACCGCCGCGGAAGTCTACTCCCGTAATGGCAATACAACGGCGCAGCCTTGCGCCGCGCAATAAAGTGCACAATGGATTCCGGCGGAAACTTTTATGAAAAATAAACAGCCCACTCGATCGAGGTTCTGGCTACCAGCGGCCGGTCTGCTGGCCGTGTTATGTCTGATCGCGACGCTTAGCAGCGTGCGGAATGTTACTGCCGGGCCGGAAGTAGTTCGCGCACATGTGGTGATCCTTCAGACCACCGACCTGCATGGGAACATCTATCCCATCGATTACTACACCAATAAACCCGACGCGCGCGGACTCGCTAAGGCCGGCACGATAATCAAGCAAATACGAAAGGACAATCCTAATCTGCTGTTGGTCGATTCAGGCGATACCACTCAGGGCACGCCGCTGGCCTATTACCACAACAAGAAAAACAACACGCCGCCCGATCCTATGATGCTCGTGATGAACGCCTTGAAGTACGACTCCATGGCGGTGGGAAATCACGATTACAATTTCGGCTTAAAGGTGCAGGATAAAGCGCGCAGCGAAGCGAAGTTTCCCTGGCTGTCCGCCAACACCTATAACAAGGGAACAGATCAGACTCATCACGCGCCGTACCTGGTGAAGGAACTCAATGGCGTCCGCATTGGCGTCCTGGGCCTGACGACGCCGGGCATTCCAAACTGGGAAAATGTGGAAAACTATGCCGGCCTCGAGTTTCGCGAAACGGTAAGCGAAGCAAAGAAGTGGGTGCCGGTGTTGCGCGATGTCGAAAGAGTGGACGCGGTCGTAATCACGATGCACATGGGCATTGAAGAAGATCTGCGCACCGGAAAGATAAATCCCTCGCAAGTGCCCAACGAGAACGCTGCCGTGGCAATAGCCCGGCAAGTGCCGGGCGTGGACGTAATTCTGATGGGCCACACGCACCGCGACATCTCTTCGCTATACATCAATGGCGTCCTGCTGTCGCAGGCCGACAAGTGGGGTCGTCACCTGGCGCGCGTTGATCTCTACTTTGAGAAGCCTGAAGGGAAACGCTGGCAGGTGATGGGAAAGTCTGCGTACACGATTCCCATGACGGACCAGATCGAGCCTGATCCCGAAGTAATGAAGATTGGTGCACCATACGATCGCGAAACACAGGCGTGGCTGGGTCGCGTCATCGGCCAATCGCCGGCCGAACTGACCGCCAGGGAAGCAAGTTTCCGCGACACGCCCATCCTTGATTTGGTTCAGCGGGTGCAATTGGAAGCAGGCAAGGCCGATGTCTCGATGGTCGCGAACTTCAATTCCGACGCGCGCATCGCCCGTGGGCCGGTGACGGTGCGTGATATCGCCGGACTATATGTTTACGAGAACACGCTGGTTACACTGGAGCTGACCGGACAGCAATTGAAGGAGGCGCTGGAGCACTCCGCCCGTTACTTTAAAGAGTATGTGCCCGGCAAAACCTTGCGCGAACTGGTGGACGATCGCATTCCCAGTTACAACTTTGATGTAGCGCAGGGCGTTAGTTATGACATCGATATACGGAAGCCTTTTGGCCAGCGCATTCAGAATCTGAAGTTTAAGGGCCAGCCTCTGGATCTGGCGCAGAAGTTTAAGGTGGTGACGAATAACTACCGCGTAAATGGCGGAGGCGGTTACACAATGTACCAGGGCGCGCCGGTCATCTACCGGTCGAGCGAGGAGATTCGCGAGCTGATAATAAACTGGGTCGAGCGGAACAAGACGATTCCGGTGACCGCCGACAACAATTGGCGCATTCTTCCGGCACAGTAAGTGGGCGGTCTCAACGGGGACCTGCCACAGGATTTCAATCCTGAAGCATCCCTTTCGGCCCCCCGAAACGTATCTTGGTATGATGTGGACCTGTCGTTCACCTCAGGCCGCTTAGCTGAACCTTGCACCCTGAAACAGCACAAATCTCTGATAACGATCTCCTGCGGGCGGTGGCGCGGGGCGACGAAAATGCGCTGGCCCGTATTTACGACCGTTATCGACTAATCCTATTCGGCCTGCTCGTGCGTATATTGCATAGCCGCGAGGAAGCGGAGGATGTTTTACAAGAGGTGTTTTTACAGGTATGGCGCCGTGCCGCTGATTTTGACGAAGCCCGCGGCCGCGCCTTTACCTGGCTCGTAACAGTGGCCCGCAGCCGCGCCCTTGACCGTTTACGTGCACTCGGCTCAAGAGCCCGGCTGGCAGAAGCGGCGCCTGCTGCCGAGCAAATTGGCGACGCCTCCCAGGAAGCCTTTCAATCAGAGCAAGCCGAAGTAGTACGGCGGGCGCTGGCCCAAATCCCCCCGGACCAGCGACAGGCCCTCTTGCTGGCCTACTTCGAAGGACTGACGCAAATGGAGATCGCGGCCCGTCTGGGAGCGCCTCTGGGCACGGTCAAAACTCGCATGCGGGCCGGAATGATGAAGTTGCGTGAGCTTTTGCAGGAGCACAAAAGCAATCTGAACTAAGTTGCGAATGAAGATAGTCAGGTCGTTAAGTTAATGGTCCACGAAGATTACAAAGAGTTGCTGGCGTTGCAGGCTTTGGACGCTCTCGAAGAGACGGATAGGCCGGAGCTGACAGGTCATCTCTCAACCTGCGCTGAATGTCGCGCGGAACTCGATGAGCTGCGCGACCTGTCAGGCTTCCTGGCTTATGCGGCTACAGAAGCTGAACCGCCAGTCGAGCTGCGTTCACGGATTCTGGAGAGCGTGCGCGCGGAAAAGTCGTCAACAGGAGCCGCAGAATCTTCCTTTGAGCGCCAACCGAGGTCCAACGTCGTTTCGCTGACGGCTTCGCCGCGCCGGAGTTTTGTACAACGCTTCGGAGCTATTGCGGCGGCGGTCGCTTTCATTGCTTTACTCGGATCTCTTTACGTTTTGTGGAATCGCAACAAAGCTTTGCAGACAGAGATCGCTACCCTTTCCGAGCAAGCTCGAGTCCAGCAGCAAGAAGCGGAAAGACAACGCGCGGCAATGGAATTTCTAACCGGGCCCGAGGCTACGCGGCTGGAACTGGCCGGCACGCCCGTGGCCCGGAAAGCGCACGCCATGCTGGCCTTCGATCGCAATACCGGCCACGCGATGCTAATGGTCGAAGGCCTGCCGGCGCCTCCTGCAGATAAAGCCTATCAACTCTGGTTTATCGCCGGCGGACGCCCCATGCCGGGAAAGGTATTTACGATTGACTCCTCAGGCAAGGCGATGATGTCAGACGAAGTACCGGCGGAGGCGCGACAGAAAGCAGTCTTTGCCGTCACCCTCGAGCCCCGCGAAGGCGTCAGAGCACCCACCGGCCAGATGTACCTAGTCAGTGCTGTGTCCTAGTGTCACAGACTTCAGTCTGTGATCCCTGGATTAAGTCTTCAGTCCGATACGGACACGGGGCCTCACAGATTGAAATCTGTGCCACTTAAATCCGAAACCCGCTTCTCGACGTAGATAGGAAACAAGATTCACCAAGTAATTACGCGGGTTCCCCGCCTACAAACTAAGGAGAACCAAATAATGAAGAAAATTAAGGCGATCGCATTCGCTTTACTTCTCCTGGCCGCGGCCTCGTTTACCGCTGCAGCCCAGACACCAATGATGAATTCCCGTCAGGCCGCTCAGGAGAAGTCTCTCTACCAGCGTGTCGGTGGTTATGACGCCATTGCTGCCGTAGTGGATGATTTTGTCGGGCGCCTCGTAGCCGACAAACAATTGGCACGCTTCTTTGAGGGTCATAGCACCGATTCACTGAAGCGAATTCGCCAGCACATTGTGGATCAGTTCTGCGCCGCTGCCGGTGGCCCCTGCCTCTACGTCGGGCGCGATATGAAGACGTCGCATCAGGGCCTGGGCATCACAGAAGCCCAATGGGATGCTGCCGCCAAGCATCTGATTGCGACTCTCGATAAGTTCAAGGTGCCGGCCAAAGAGACGAACGAGCTGGTGGCCTTTGTAACCAGTCTCAAGAAGGATATCGTCGAAAAATAGGCCCAAATCGCGAAAATCGCATCGTTGGCGCGGGGGAACCCAGGTGAGGTTTACCCCGCGCGGCGGTTGAGGCATCCCACATTAACCGTGCCCGCCTCCTATGTTACGATGACTGTCACAAAAGGCTGACTCTCTTTCTAACGAAGGGCGGTTCTATGGCTTCGAATAATCCTAAAGCTTACTCGCCGCGCGCCGTACTCAATGCGCCGCCGGCCCGACGTCGCCACTTGCTGCGCCGGTTCTGGTTGCCTGCAGTGCTGCTCCTGGCGCTGGCTGCCGGCGGACTGACTGGCATAGTTTTCGCCTACCAGCTCAACTACTCGCAGGCTGCCAGCGAAGTGGCTGCGCTGGCGACTTACCGGCCCAGCGTAGTGACGCGGATTTACGCCGACGATGGCCAGACTGTAATCGGTGAGTTCGCCCTGGAAAAACGTATCCCGCTTAAGTTCGAAGAGATTCCGCCCGTAATGAGAAACGCGATTCTGGCGATCGAGGATGCGCGTTTTTACGATCATATCGGCATTGATCCTATTCGCATCGTCGGCGCTGCGTGGAAGAACATAACTACTAATAAAAAGGAGGGAGGCTCGACGCTGACCCAGCAGTTAGCCAAGAATCTCTTTCTCTCGCAGGAGCGAACCTTCAAACGAAAAATGAACGAGTGGGCCCTGGCTCTGCAGATCGAACGCTATTACACCAAGCAACAGATCATGGAGCTGTACGCCAATCACATTTTCCTGGGGGCCAACTCCTATGGCGTCGAAGCGGGGTCCAGAACATACTTTGGCAAGCCGGCAAAAGATCTGACGCTTGAGGAAGCGGCCCTGCTGGCCGGCATCCCTAAGGCGCCCAGCGACTTTTCTCCGACCACCAACCCGGAAAAAGCGAAAGAGCGGCGCGATCTGGTGTTGGACCAGATGGCGAAGGCAGGATTTGCCACAGAGGCCGAAGTGGCCGCAGCCAAGGCGAAACCGATTCAGCTGGCCGACACTGCTTATTACCAGTCGCAGGAAAAGTCGAGCCCCTTTGATTACCCGGTCGAACAGATCAGGCAGGATCTCGAAGAGAAGTACACCACGCGAGTGGCCCAGAGCGGCCTGGCCGTGTACACCACCATCAACGTGGCGGCCCAGAAAAAAGCTTACGAAGTAGTACGCGCTGGTTTGCGTCGTTACGATCGTTCGCACGGCGGTTGGCGCTCGACCTACAACATGATGCCTACGACCGTGAACAACGGCGCGGGCCCGCCCACCCAACAGGAACTGGCCGGATACAAACATCCCGACTGGTACGGCAATGACTACACGGTGGGCCGGCACCTGATTGGCATGATCATGAAAGTCGATCAGGCGAAGAATGAGGCTCAGGTACGCTTTGGAAACTTCAACGCCACTGTCACGGCGGCCGAGATGGGTTGGGGCCAACGTCAACCACGGATGGAATTCAAACCAGGTTACCTGGCTGAATTTGAAATTAAGGAGATTGATAGTAAGGCCCGCCGTTTGAAAGTTGAGCTGTCACAAATCCCGGCCGTGCAAGGTGCGATGATGACCTTGAACGCAAAGACGGGCGAGGTGGTGGCCATGGTGGGTGGCTACGATTTCTACACCAACAAGTTCAACAACGCCTACCAGGCCTACCGGCAGACAGGTTCCGCATTCAAGCCTTTCATCTATACGGCCGCGGTCGAATGGGGCATGACGCCTGACACTACTGTCAGCGGCGCGCCGATTAAGATAGGTGGCTGGGAACCGCACAACTATAACGGTTCGCTTGCAACTGGCGACATGCCGTTGAAGACCGCGCTGGCCCAGTCGGTGAATATTCCGGCGGTTCACCTCCTGCAGACTGTCGGCATACAAACCGGCTCGCAGATGGTGCGCCGGTTCGGCATCAAGGTGCCGATGGCTCCTTATCTTTCTTCAGCGCTGGGCGCCACCGAAGTGCCTCTGGATCAAATGGTGTCGGCTTATTCTGCCTTCCCCAACAAAGGCATACGGGTCGAGCCGCACATGATTCGTCGCGTCGTCGATCGGGATGGCGCCGTACTCGAGGAATGGGAGAAGACAACCTACAAGGTTATTAACCAGTATGTCGCCTTGACGATGGTCTCGATGATGCGCGGGGTGGTCGAAGGCGGCACTGCTACGGCAGCTCGCTCGCTGGGTGTGCAGGTGGCCGGAAAAACCGGCACGGTTAACGATCACACCGACGTCTGGTTCATCGGATACACGCCGACCTACGTCACCGGCGTGTGGATGGGTTATCCCGGCAAGAAGAAGCCGCTCGGTAATGACATGACTGGCGGTGTGGGAGCGCTGCCGTTTTTCGTCGATTTCATGAAGGACTTTCTGAAGGACAAACCGAAGGAAACTTTCGATAAAGCGCCCAGCATGCCCGAGGACATGAAGGAACTTTTCCGCCAGCGACAGCGTGAATTGGCGGCGCAACGGGCTGAGATGACTGCTGACGCCAAGGCCAACGGCGATGATGAAACAGTCCAGCCGACGGAGATTACGACGCCGAAGCTGGAAGATGCGACGATGCCACCGGCGCCCAGATCGGACGAGGGCGGAGACGCTGCCAAACCCGCAGAACCGCGAAAAGAGCCAGCGGTTCCGCAAATTGATTCACCGCCGCCACCAGCCACGCGCCCGCGCGAAGTGGACAATAAGAAAAAAGGAAAGAAGGGCGGAGACGAGCCTTAGATTGATTTACTCTCCAGCGCTTTTCATTGGTGAACCTTTTTCCAGGCCTGGTAGGTTTTGGGGATGTCTAATTTCTTCAATTCTCGCCAGGCCTTCATTGCCTGGACTCTCGTTGAGTTCTTTTCTGCTGCCAGAAAATCAGACAGAAAATTTATATAACGGCCCGAAGGCGCCTGAGGAAAGCTTCCCTCCATTTGATTCAACTTCACATATTGCCGAACCAAATCTTCGTAGGTGATTTTCCTTCCCTTTTCCAACTGCTCTTCTCGCCAGCGATTGAGTCGATAGCGGGCTCCCGATTTCCTTTTTAAGCCTGGAGCGATCTTCAGGGCCTCGTTAACGATGAAGGCTTTAGTTTCCTTGTTACTGGTATAGGTAACAACCGGAAGTTGGAGGCTGAGCCCTTTTTCAATATCTTTGACACCCGACTTCGCAAGATTTTTCCGGACCGGACTATTTATCTTTCCAGTTCGTAGAAAATGTTTGATTAATTCTTCGAGCTCATCCTTGCGAAGTTTAGACGCCGACAGGATGCCAAGTTTATCTGCGAACACTTTTATCTCAACTGCATACCAATATCCGTTATCGAACTGTTCCTCAGTCATAGATCTCGATAGCTTTTGTCGTGTGGTCATCTTCTCCTGGTTCCCATAGTCTGCGTTTTCAATCGCCAGGATCAGGCTTCGGTGGTTTCCAAAAACTGACAGGTGTCACGGACATAGGGCGAATATATAGCGCACGATCGAGGGCGGATCAACTGGCTCGAAGACGGGTCGAAGGAACATAGTTCCAGCATACGAGTACTGCTAACGCCAGGGATACGACGCTGTCGAGCGAGCAGGCAATCGTTCCCGTTTGCGGCACGACGGTTAACAAGCAGACCGCCGCCGGCTCTTTGACGCATGAAGGCACGACATATTTCTTCTGCAGCGCTCATTGTGTAGAAGCATTCCGTAAGGACCCAGGCCGATTCCTTATGAGCTTCAGCTCAGTCTCCGTCATCGCCAACGCGCTACGCCTGCGCCGCGTAAACCCCTAGTCTGGGTTACCAATGGATCAGATAGTCGCGCAGTCGCTGATGCATACCTGCAAATGAATCGGCGCTGAAAAGGACCGGCTGATATTGGGTAGGGTCGTACTCCTGTAGAGACGCGGTATCCGGATCAAAGGGCCGCTGCTCCGCCTGGTGCATGGCGGCCAATTCTCCCGCCGATGACAGGAGCCCGGTACCGTACGCCTTCAACTCGCCGGCTTCCCGAAGTACCCCAAATTCCAGCGTGAACCAGTAGAGGCGAGATAGCCTCGCCAAAGGTTCCGGCAGAGTCGTGCGCTTTACCGCTTCGCCGAACAGGCGGTTTAGTTCCGCCAGTCGTTCGCTGGCCAGCGTGACGGCGTGACCAATTATTTCGTGGACCACGTCCGGCTCGGGTGTGTAAAGCGGAGTCGAGTGGTGCCGGATGTATTGCGTGCAGAGAAATACTCCCTGGGCCAGCGATTCGAGAAAGACCCTCGGTTCCACCAATCCGGCCACGGGCTCAAGACGAAAGCCGCTGATGGCCTGCACCCTCCGGCTAACTTCAGAAAGTTGCGGGATGTGATTGCGATCAAGATTCAGGCGTTCGACACAAGACAGGTACTCGCTGCAGGCATGATCCTGGTGTGCCGGCTTCAGCGCTTCCCATATCCTGCGCCAGACCTGATGCTCCTCCGGAAGATAAGGCGCATCGGGGATCGCCTGACCGGGTCGGTACGTGAGCGCAATTTGCGCTATCCGGTTGCGGCGAGCGCGATATTCCTGATCCCGAAAACCAGGATGATCGGGATCCAGCTGCACGATGGTGTTGCGGTCCGCCCGGTCTTTATCCGGCTCAGCGTCGGTCACAACCATGCGCACATCAACATGGTCGGAAAGAAGTGGTTTTTTTGATTGAGTCGTCATTGGCGAAAACCTCGATTCATTCCAAAACGAAACCGGCCACCGATCCTTCCCGCGGGAAGGCCGGTGGCCGGTTCTGGAAACTTGTCTAAAGCGTTAGATAATCATCGGACGCCGACAGCCCATCGCCTGACCGTCCCTCCACGCGGAGAGCGGACCGTAATAGTAGTAACGATAAAGGCAGTGTTGCGTCTGAATCACCGAAATACCCCTTCAGGCCGGGCTAGAGTAGCCAGCACCGTTCGATGCTGTCAAGGGAGCCTGACTAATAAGCCCGTTTGGGAGGGGACTTCTTGGGCCGACGCGAGGCTTTTTAGGCAGACAAAGGAATTCCTTAATACTTGAGAGGACATAGACTCAGCTAAGTAATCACTCAGTCAATACAAAACGGTGCCGAGTTGTGATGGTGCCGCGTTCTAAGCCAGCCAGTGATCTAAGGCCTGATCCAACGCTTGAGCGACTAAGATCAATCCGATACCAGCCCCAACCACCCCGATCAGTGCGGCGAAATCTTTTTGGGCCCGCGTGAGTGCGGAACTCTTCTGAGCTTGTTCAGCCGCATTCATCGCGACCGTACAGGCCGGACAGACCTTACGTATACCGTAATGGAGAGCGGCGTTGAGAGCCATGTTGAATGGCTGAGTGCAGTCCTTGCAGTAAGCTATCTGGTACATGACAAAACCTCCCGAATTTAAATAAAGTATCCGCCCGACCGAGCTGCCCGTCAAGGCTTTCCAAACTTGGTGAGGGGTTGCTGAGGCGAACCAAGAATGCTCAGATCCACGAAGCCCTTTGTAAGATTCTGGCGCACAACATCTACCGCAAATCCAGAGCATGTTGAACTGGACATCAAACCGGCGTATTGGGTCGAAAACGAGTGATGCAAAGATCATTGCTTGACGACGTTGTCGGATAAAACGCACGACATCTGGACGGCCTTGGTAAGCAGTGATATATAACTATCTCAGCTAGGTCTCAGTAAAACAATCAAGGTAAACGGAAGAGTCCATTGCGGCTCATTTTGCGAGACCGCCTGGGTCAATCTCTGTCTGACTGGCCGAGCGAGTAGCTATTGCGGAGGGCGCATAATTAAGTGATAATTAAGGCTAAATCATGCGCATGACAAAGAATAACACTAAGAGTCAATTAGTAAGAGTAACCATCTCAGAACAAGTAGGAGACTTGCTCGACCAGATTGCGGCAACGGGACTCATGGGACAAAACCCGGCGGAAGTTGCGCACCGCTTTATTGATGAAGCGGTGATGAAAGCGCTTGCAAACCCTTTGCTGAAACTCAAACCAAAGACGAAAAGGCGCGAAGGGCAAAGCTGAGGTTTAGAAAAATGCGTGACTTCTACGAATTCTTTGCCGGCGGCGGTATGGTACGCGCAGGGCTTGGTAAAGAATGGCGCTGCCTATTTGCTAACGATTTTGACCACAAAAAGAACCGCGCCTATCGAGAGAACTGGGGAGACGCCGAACTAAAAACTGACAGCGTTGACTCTCTTGAAAGCTGCGATCTTCCCGGGCAGGCGCACTTGGCGTGGGCGTCTTTTCCGTGCCAAGACCTGTCGCTAGCAGGCGCGGGAGCGGGCCTTAAAGGCAAGCGGTCGGGAACATTCCGACCATTCTGGACTTTGATGGAGGCGCTCGTTGAGGAAAAACGAGCGCCACTACTCATCGTGCTTGAAAATGTTTGCGGTACGCTTACGTCGCACGAAGGGAAAGATTTCTCTACTATCTGTCGCCGATTTGTGG
>JBDTOI010000011.1:0-49314 GCA_039933315.1 Pyrinomonadaceae bacterium | reverse complement strand
TGGAGGGCAGAACCCCGTTGGGGTTCCCGGCTGAAATACCACCACACAAATCAACTACCTACGAGTCGGTTTCCTAAGAAGACGCTAAGAAGGGAAAAACCAAAGGCGCAAAGACTTGAGAGGCAAAATGCGACAGGTTGTGACAACGGGAAATGGCGGAGTTGAAGTGCTCCGAGTGGAAGAGAAGCCGGATCCGGATCCCGGGGCGGATGAAGTAAGAGTTCGCGTCCATGCCGCCGGGCTGAACTTCGCCGACATTCTGGCGCGTCAGGGACTGTATCCGGACGGACCAAAGAAGCCCTGCGTGATGGGCTACGAAGTGGCTGGCGTCGTCGATAAATGTGGCGCCGGCGTCGACCAAAACCTGCTGGGCAAACCAGTAATAGCGCTCACTCGTTTCAATGGCCAGTCCGAATTCGTCGTCATCAAGCCTATGCAGATGTTCGACAAACCGCCCTCGCTTACTTTTGAACAAGGCGCCGCGATTCCGGTGAACTACCTGACCGCCTATGCCCTACTCGTCGTCATGGGCGGTTTGCGCAAAGGCGAGTCAGTCCTGATTCACAACGCCGGTGGCGGTGTCGGCCTGGCGGCGCTCGACATTGCGAAGCACATTGAGGCGACGACTTTCGGCACGGCCAGTCCCGGGAAACATGATTTCTTGAGAGAGCGCGGGCTGGATCACCCAATCGATTATCGCAACCAGGATTGGCTGCCGGTGTTAATGGATCTAACACAGGACCGCGGGGTCGAGTTGGTCATCGATCCAATCGGCGGGGCCCACTGGAAAAAGAGTTATCGCGCGTTAAGACATACGGGCCGGCTGGGCATGTTCGGCGTTTCCACGGCCTCAGCAGATGGAATCTCCGGCAAACTTCAAATGCTCAAAGCAGTACTTCAAATGCCGCGCTTTCATCCCCTTAGTTTGTTAAGTAAGAACCGCGGCGTCTTTGGCTTGAACCTCGGTCACATGTTTCACGAACCCGAGATGGTGGCAAACTGGACGAAAGAGATCCTGCGCGGCGTTGAAGAAGGTTGGATCCAGCCCCATGTCGATCGCGCTTTCCCCTTTGACGAAGCCGGCGCCGCACACACCTACATGGAATCCCGCAAAAACACCGGCAAGGTTGTACTTGTGCCTCGTACGCAGTAATGGGTCAGACTTTGCGCCTTTGGTTTTTCCTTTCTGGGCGCTTTTGCGCGAAACCACTACTGGAATATTGCGGAACTTGGAGTTTCTCGCAAAGGCGCCAAGAAAAGAAAAACTGAAGGCGCAAAGTAGGGCCCGAATTTCCATCGCCTCCGCGCGCCACCGGTGCTAGAATACGCGCGCTTCAAGTCTTCAATAGATCCCGGACGTTATTTTCATTCGGACAAACAGGAGGTAGGCGGCCGTTTGAGCGAAATGCGCTCTAGCTGAGACCGCCTGACTTTGATTGGCTGAATCAAGAAGCGAGCTTGGCCGTAAAGGTTTCGGCGCCACCATGCGCCGCGATGCGTGGTGGGTTGATCTGATACCGGTCGTTCTCGTGCTGGGCGGGTTTGGGGTTTACGCTACCTTGCGCGCTTTCGAAGGCGCTTACTACGAATGGGGGCCTTACCTTTCGCCCTTCTATTCGCCGCTAATCGATCCGCATCATCACTGGTGGCCGTTCTCTCCCGCACTGTTGATCCTGGGCGCGCCGCTCGGCTTTCGCGCCACCTGCTACTACTACCGCAAAGCCTATTACCGCGCGTTCTTTCTTGACCCGCCCGCCTGTGCGGTTGGCGAAGCGCGGCCGCATCGCTATCGAGGCGAAACGGCGTTTCCTTTCATACTGCAGAACCTGCATCGTTATTTTCTTTACCTCGCGCTTATCTTTCTCATTATTCTCTGGTACGACGCGGTGAAGGCCTTCTGGTTTCAAGGTCGTTTCGGGATTGGGGTTGGTTCGCTGGTACTGCTCACCAACATCGTCCTGCTGTCGTTCTATACCTTGTCCTGCCATTCGTTGCGGCACATCGTAGGCGGCAAAGTCGATTGCTTCTCCTGTGTCACGTTCGGCAAGGCGCGTCATTCCAGCTGGCGTCTGGCGTCTTATCTGAATGAGCACCACATGTTATTCGCCTGGCTGAGCCTGAGCTCAGTGGGGCTGGCCGATCTTTACATCAGACTGGTGGCGACCGGCGCCATTACGGATTTGAGACTTCTGTGACCGAGAAGTACGAAACTCACGAACATGACGTTTTGATCATTGGCGCAGGGGGCGCCGGGTTGCGCGCCGCTATCGAAGCTCTGGCGCAAGGTGCGTCCGTCGGCGTTGTGTGCAAATCACTTCTGGGCAAAGCCCACACGGTGATGGCCGAAGGAGGCATCGCCGCGGCCATGGCCAACGTCGACCCGGCTGACGACTGGCGCACGCATTTTCGTGACACGATGCGCGGTGGCAAGTTTCTCAATAACTGGCGCATGGCCCAGCTGCATGCGCAGGAGGCGCCGGAACGAGTTCGCGAGCTCGAACGTTGGGGGGCACTGTTCGATCGCACCAGCGACGGGGAAATCCTGCAACGCGCCTTTGGCGGCCACACCTTCAAACGACTCTGCCACGTGGGCGATCGCACTGGCCTCGAGATGATTCGCACGCTGCAGGATCGCGGCGTGCACCTGGGGATAGACGTTTACATGGAATGCGCGATCACGCGCTTGTTAAAGGACGGCGAACGGGTCAGCGGCGCTTTCGGGTACTGGCGCGAGCAGGGCCGCTTCGTAGTCTTCAAAGCAAAGTCGATCGTCATGGCCACCGGCGGTATCGGCAAAGCCTGGAGCATCACTTCAAACTCGTGGGAATACACTGGCGACGGTATGGCGCTGGCTTACGATGCGGGCGCCGAGTTGATGGACATGGAGTTCGTACAGTTTCATCCCACCGGGATGGTTTGGCCGCCGGGCGTGCAGGGAATCCTTGTGACCGAAGCCGTGCGCGGCGAGGGCGGCGTTTTGCGCAACAAGGACGGCGAGCGGTTCATGGAACGCTACGATCCGGAAAAGATGGAGCTTTCAACGCGCGACGTCGTAGCCCGCGCTATCTACACCGAAGCGAAGGAAGGCCGCGGCACTGAGCACGGCGGCGCGTATCTGGACATTTCGCATAAGCCGGCTGACTACGTGAAGAAGAAACTGCCCAGCATGTACCATCAGTTTCGCGAGCTCGCCGATGTGGACATCACCAAAGGCCCTATGGAAGTGGGCCCCACCTGTCACTACATGATGGGCGGCATACGGGTGGCAGCGGAGACTGCGCAGTCAAACGTGCCGGGCTTGTTCGCGGCCGGCGAGGCTGCGGCGGGTCTACACGGGTCAAATCGACTGGGCGGCAATTCCCTTTCCGATTTGCTGGTCTTCGGTAAACGCGCCGGCTTCGCTGCGGCTGAACAAGCGAAACAGGTTGGACCAGGGCAAATTGAGGATACACAGATTTATGAGGCAGAGCGCGAGATGCTGTCGCCGTTTGAGCGAACTGAGGGCGAGTCGCCTTACCAGCTGCACCGCGAGTTGCAGGAAAAGATGCATAACCTGGTAGGCATCTTTCGCAGCGAAGAAGATCTTGAGCAAGGACTTGCCGCGGTGCGGCAGTTAAAGCAGCGTTCGGCGAATGTGCAAGTTGAGGGCTCGCGCTTGTTCAATCCGGGCTGGCACCTGGCGCGAGATATGAAGTCGATGCTGACAGTTTCTGAAGCCGTGACCTTGAGCGCGCTGGCGCGCAAAGAAAGCCGGGGCGCCCACAGTCGAATCGACTATCCCAAGTACGATGAAACGTGGGGCAAGCAGAACAACATCATCTCGCGAGACGGGGAAGAGATGCGTTTGTCGCAATCGCCGACTTCCGAGATGCCCGGGGAGTTGAAGGTTTTGTTGTCGGAATAAACTCACCACGGAGGCACGGAGGCACGGAGACACTGAGAAAACGAAGAAAGGGCGACTCCGTGTCTCCGTGGTGAAATTCTTCTCTTATGCCAGACGCAACATTTAAGATCTTCAGGGGTGACCGCGACGGCGGCGAACTGGTCGAGTACCAGGTGCCTATCGCCCCGGGCATGGTTGTGCTCGACGCGCTCCACTACATTCAGGGACACCAGGCGCCCGATCTGGCAGTGCGCTGGAACTGCAAAGCGGGCAAGTGCGGCTCGTGCTCGGCGGAGGTGAATGGCCGCCCGCGCCTGACCTGCAAAACGCGTATGGATGCGCTGCCCCTCGACAAACCAATCACGGTGCAACCGATGAAGTCTTTTCCGGTAATCAAGGATCTGGTCACGGATGTCTCCTGGAATTACGAAGTCAACCGGAAGATCCCTCCGTTCACCCCGCGCCCAAACGTGGAATGGAAGATGGACCAGCGCGACGTCGATCGGGTACAGGAGTTTCGCAAGTGCATCGAATGTTTCCTTTGCCAGAATGTCTGCCATGTGCTGCGCGATCACGAGAAGCAGGAACACTTTGGCGGGCCGCGCTTCTTCGTGCGCATCGCCGGACTGGAGATGCATCCGCTCGATGGTGTTTCGCGTACTAAGTTGCTGAAGGACGATCTGGGGATAGGTTTATGCAACATCACCAAATGCTGCACCGAAGTTTGCCCCGAAGACATTCACATTACAGACAACTCCATCATTCCCCTCAAGGAACGAGTGATAGATGACTTTTACGATCCGGTGCGATGGTTTCTGCGGAAGCTCGGCGGGAAAAGCGCCGCGTCGAGCGTAGAATGAAAATCCGTTATTACACCGACTCGGGGCTGGATTACCTCACATCTACAACCACGGAGTTGACGAAGACGAGGTTGAAGATGTATTGAGAAAGCCGGGGGAGGATCGCCCGGGCCCAGAAGGTTCGAGAGTTGCCATCGGTCAAACAGCTGCTGGACGATATTTGCGGGTCATCTATGTTCCCGATCCGGAACCGAACAGTGTGTTTGTTATTACAGCGTATGAATTGACAGGGAAGCCTTTACTCGCCTACCGGCGAAGGCGGCGCAGGAGATACCGATGAAACAGAAACAGTTTCCTCCGGGCTGGGACGAAGACCGAGTTCGGCAAGTCCTGGCTCACTATGAACAGCAGACGGAAGAAGAGGGTGTTGCCGAAGACGAGGCGGCTTTTCAAGACAAGGGCGAATCCGTTATGGAGGTGCCCCATGAACTCGTGCCGGCTATTCGTGAGTTGATCGCCAAGCACGAGTCATAGCCTCTTTCTTCGCAACGGCTAATTCTATTTCACAGTGAGGGTCAGTGGAACTAAAACTCAAACCCATTTCCCGGGAAGGTATCTCCGGAGCGATCTCGAAGGTCGAGCTGTATCGCTATCTGAACGAGCCGGGCGAAGCTGAATCGATCTGCCGTGACATACTGGCGGTGGACAGCGAGAACCAGGCGGCGCTACGCCTGCTGGGGCTTTCCATCACGGACCAGTTCCGGGGTGATGGCTCCGATCGCTACACGGAGGCCGAGGCAACGTTTCGCAAACTCAGTGATGACTACAAACGCCTGTACTACACGGGCATCCTGCACGAGCGCCAGGCGAAGGCCCAGTTGAGTGCCGGGCACATGCCGCATACGCTGCTGCCTTTGTTTGAAGAGGCAATGCGTTACTTCGAAAACGCAGAGAAGATTCGGCCGCCGGGAAACGACGATGCGATTCTGCGCTGGAACCGTTGCGCGCGTATTCTGCAAAGCCGTATGGGCTCAGACTGGACCAAAGAACTCGACGCGCTCGATGCCAGCGAGGGCCCGCCAGTGTAGGGGCGGCCCTCCGTGGCCGCCCCTCTCTTCAGAAACAATTTGGCCATCCCAAGGAACTCTCTTTCCGAAATTCCAGGGGCGGCCACGGAGTGCCGCCCCTACAACTCATGCTGGCTCGGCTACAACTTCTGCAGCCTCGCGTGAACGCCACACCGCGAGAATCATCCCCGCAATCACACAACCTACAAATTGATAGCTGATGTTTATGAGGAACAGTCCCATCGGTCTCTCTTCAAACAGGACTGTAGCAATGTTGGTGGTGACGATGAATCCCAGCCACAGCCAGAAAGCTGTCTGGGCTCCGCCCATGGCCGTTGTTGATCTGGTGTACTGAACAAAATGCGCCAGGATGTAGCACAGTACCAGCGACATGATGAGGGCAATGCCGAGTTCCTTACCGGGCCCCTGGCTCTCCATCTGCTGCAGCTTGGCCTGGTCCCATCCGATTAACTGAATGAACTTGTTCGTGAACAGGACGCCGTACCAAACTCCGCCCAGGATCCAGTGAAGGATCGCCGCCACCAGGACCGCCAGATACTTAATCTTCATGCCGAATTCTCCTTTTTCAGTTGGGGGTTTAACTATCCGGTAAAACCAATCGGCAATCCGAAATCGACAATTGGCACTGTACGGGCCCACCCGCTACCGCATGGTGGTACTGACCTCATGGGACCGTTACCTGCGCTCTTTCACAAAGTGGCTAAGCGGCACGCCGTAGATTCGCTCGAACAGAAGGCTCTTGAACTCTGCTTCCGGCAGATCCTTAGGCAGGGAGGCAATAATGATTTCCCGGGCCGCATCGAACATCAACGCACCCATAATGAAACGTTCCTCGCCGCTCCGGGCCATAATCATCTCCCGCATCTTTCGCTCAGCTTCCGGGGATGTGTCATTCATCGAGAAAGTCCCTTATGATGTCGATTTCGTTTTGCATACGCGGCGAGCTTGCCTTATACACTGTTTGAGTTTTCGTTACCAACAATAATGAACGCCCAGAGTACCTCTCCCTTTTACGCTGCGCTGCGTGAAGCTTTGCAGGAGCGCAACGTGACCATGACAGACCTTTGTCCGACGGCTAATAAGTTGGCCCGGCGGGTGCTGGAGGATTATGGAGCCATGTTCCTGGCGGCGAACAGTGTCACTCCACCGCCACGGTGTGTGTTCAGCAGCGAGGACGAGGTGCAGCAGTTTCAGGCCGCGGCCGGTTTCACCGCAGCCTCGATTAAAGGCGCGCAGGTTGAACTACAACCGGCGGCCACCACGGCCCTTTTGCAGGCCCGCGAAAACGCCATCGCCGAGGGACTGGACATTACACCACGCGATGGCGCCGAAGCGGCCCGCCGCAGTTACGCTGATACGCTGCGACTATGGAACACACGTTTCCTGCCGGCGCTGGACTACTGGGAAGCGCAAGGTAAACTATCCGCGCCACAAACTGAACGCTTGTGCAATCTGCCGATCATGGAGCAGGTAGGAGAAGTCCTGCAGCTCGAGAAGGACGGCATATTCTTCAGTAAGGATTTTTCCAAGTCGGTGCTTTATTCCATCGCGGCGCCCGGCACTTCGCAGCATGTCGCCATGCTGGCATTTGACGTCATTGAATTTCATAGTCCGCGCGTGCGCGAACTGATGGCTGAGCAGGGCTGGTTTCAGACAGTGCTGAGCGACCGGCCGCATTTTACTTTTCTGGGACTCCGCGAAGTTGATTTGCCCGGGCGCGGGTTGAAGCGTGTGGAAGTTGACGACCAGGCATTTTGGATTCCCAACATCTGAATTCCCCGCGAACTAAAGCTGGTTCCAGCAGATTTAAGTTATGCCCTTTTGCACATCATGTGGAGCGGAAAACGGCAGTGGTCGTTTCTGCGTTAAGTGCGGCACGCCGCTGCCGCTGGGAGCCGAGTCATGGCGCGCGAGTAGCGAGCTGAATAAGGGACTCGACGCCAGGGTAGATGATCGGCCGCCGCCTTACGTGCCGCCGGCTTTTAATGCTTATCAGCCCCCGGCGCCACTAGCCCACGTCCCTCAACCATTCGGTAATGTCGGATTCAAGTGTCCCTATTGCCAGAGCCACGCGACGCCGATACTGGAGAGGAAAATCACCACCGGCGGCTGGATACTCTTTGCGGTGTTGCTGCTGCTCTGCTTTCCCCTGTGCTGGCTGGGACTATTGATTAAGGAAGACCACCGCATATGTGGCTTCTGCGGGCTGGGGCTGGGCTAAGGAGAGCGCAAGCACTTTCCATATATCATTTTCCAGTGCTGGGTTGGTCGGGTTCGGATGGTTTTTCTTCTGCTTAAACAAACCGCCCGGGTAGCTTGCAGTTTCGCGCAAAGGCGCCAAGAAAGGAAAACCAGAAGGCGCAAAGGTTTGAGTTTTTTCTTTGCGCCTTGAGTCCTTCCTTTCTTAGCGCCTTTGCGTGAAACCTCAACCTAAATTACCTCCAACTCAGACCAACAAGCGCTCTTATACCAAGTCCTCCCCCTCATCAAAAAACAAGGAGTGAAGCTGAATCCAACGAAACGATATATGAAAAATGGAACCCTTCCCTCTCTTCTTTATTACCGGCTACCTTCTACGTAAAGAGCCTGTCATATGTCGCCTGCTGCATTGCCAGGGCCAAGCGGTACTGTTCATGGCGCCTCATGTCGGGGACAAACACGCGATCAAAGGAAGCGGAAAGGCGGGCCAGGTTTTCAATCTTGCCTGACGCCTCCAGTGCCAGCAGGCCGGCGCCACGACACGAAGCTTCACGTGCGGTCGAAAGCTTGATCGGTCGTCCCAATACGTCGGCAATAATCTGGGTCCAGCATGGAGAAGCAAGCAACGCATTACCCGCCGCAAGAACCGACGCCTGGGGCGCCAACGAATCAAGCGCCTCCGACACGAGGGCAAAGCGATAAGCAACGGACTCCATCGCCGCCCGTAAGATATCTAAGGGCCTGGTCGTAGATGTTAGTCCCAGGATGGCCCCCTGAGTGTTGGCAGACCAACCCGTACTGCGCTCGCCGGCCCAGAAGGGAAGTATGGTGAGTCCGTGGGTGGTTGGTTCCATTGCCGCCAGCGCGCGCTCGATCTCAGCATCGTCCTGCTCCAGGGCCAGCGTGTCGCGCAGCCAACGATAAAGGCCGCCACCATCTGAAAGCGCGCCACCCACCACCACCCGCCGCCGATCAACCCGGTAACTCCACAGCTCTGAGGGAAGCACGGCCGGCGGATCACCTTCGTAAACCACGCGCATCGCGCCCGAAGTTCCAATCATCAGCAGCGCGCTATCAGCCGTAGTGCAGCCCGCGCCAATGTTGCTGGCGGCGCCATCCCCCACGGCCGGAAACCATTGCGCCGCGCTGAGCGCAGGCCAGCGCGTGGCATAGGGTTCCGTCAACGTGGCCAGCGTTTTGCCCGGTTGCGCGATGATGGGCAAGGTATCGGCGCTGATTTCAAGTTTCTGCAGCAGGTCCTGATCCCATTCACAGCTGCGCTGGTTCATGAGTCCGGTGCCGGATGCCATCGACACACTGGCTTCGGTTTCAGCGAAGAAACGCAGCTGCAGGTACTCTCCGAAAGACATCCACCTGGCAACTTCCTGATAAAGACTGCTATGTTGCGCGCGCAGCCAGAGCAACTTTGCCGGCCAGTAACTTGAATGAAAGCGGCAACCGGTGCGTTGATGAAACTCGCGCTCATCGAAAAGCTGTCTTAGTTGTTCTGCTTCGGCAGACGCTCGCCTATCCGCCCAACTGAGCACCGGGGTGATTGCCAACCCGGCTTCGTTAGCTCCCACCAGGCTGTGCCAGAAACATGAGACCGCAACCAGATTGATGCGCGAGATCTTTTCCGCGACTCGCGCCAACAGGCCGTCGATGGCTTCAGTCACATAACTCACCAGCGCATCGGCATTGGCGTCAGAGCCCGAGCTGAGCGGCTTATACAAATCGCCGGCGAGATGGACTATGACACTGTCGATCTCCTCGGCCCGCCCATCGAAGAGCATGGCCCGGACGCCGGAGGTCCCAATATCCAGACCCATTACGATGGGCGGATCGGATTCGTCCTTCAGCGCGGCGGAGATTAGAAAGGGATCGATCTCCGGCCCCCGCTCCGTCGCTATTTCATCCAGTACACTGGTCATCCGCTTTGTCCGTTTGGTTAAGAGCCGTTTGTGAAATGTTGTGTGCGCCGAAAGAGCGACCCAACGACGGTGGTGTTGGGTTGTCTTCATTTCAGATCTCAAATCTGAGATCTGAGATTCTAGAAAATATCCAAAGCGGTGTCGCGCTCCGCTTGCCACCGCTCTCCAAATTCGGTGCCTCTCTCCACGTTGATTTTGTTAGTATAACTCAGGATGAGTCAGCCCTGATCCGCGTTAGCAGCCACTTCGCAGGCATCACGATGCAAGGCCGCTCGTCCTTATTTCAGGCCATCGGAAGGCAGCAATGGAAGCGGGAACACTTAATTGTCCAAACTGCGGCGCCGCCAGTTCAACGGCCGCACTTGTTTGCAGATTTTGCGAATCAAGACTGGCGACCGTCTCCTGCCCCTCATGCTTTGGCATGATGTTCCTCGGCAGCAAGCATTGTCCACACTGCGGCGCCGCAGCTGCACGTGTATCAGACGCAGACGCAACTCCGTTAAAGTGCCCGCGATGCGCTTTGGATATGACGCCCATCGCGGTCGGCTCAACCAGCCTTCGCGAGTGCGCGAAATGTAGCGGCCTATGGGTTGATGTTTCAGCCCTGGAAAAGATTTGCGCTGAGCGCGAGCAACAGGCAGCAGTGCTGGGAACGGCGTCAATCGCCGCTCATCACCCGGTCACGAACACCGGGTCTCTGAAGATTCGGTATATCCCCTGCCCCCTCTGCGACCAATTAATGAACCGGATCAACTTTGCGCGCTGCTCGGGCGTGGTGGTGGATATCTGCAAGGGTCACGGTACATGGTTCGACGCTGATGAACTGCGCCAGATTATTGAGTTCATACGCGCCGGCGGATTGGAGGGTGCGCGCGCTCGCGAGAAACATGAGATCGAAGAAGAGCGCCGCAAGTTGCGCACAGAACAGTTTGCAGCCGCCCACTATGTCAAACCCTTTGGCAAGATCCTGGATCTGGATGAGGAGCGGGCTTCAGGAGTTTCGGCCACGGCGGCGCTGTTGAATTTGCTCCGCGACTGAGTTGTAGGGGCGGCACTCCGTGGCCGCCCCTGTTTTTGTTTTGTTAACCAGGCACGGAGATCAAACCATTTTCCGTATATCATTTTTCATATTTCATTGGTCATCGGACTACCTGTTCCGTTAATCGGTCCTGCGGAAAGACAAGGGGCGGCCACGGAGTGCCGCCCCTACAAACAATCGAGGCCGGCGAATCTCACTTCGCCGGCCTTGATTTGTCTAACATTAAGGTCGGGCTAGCTAATCTTGCCGCGCGCCTTCTTCCTCTGTCGCAGCTTGGCGGCGATGCCGGTTAGGCCCGTACCCAAAAGAAGCAGCGTTGCCGGTTCAGGAATCGCGGTTGACTGCTGCCCGGTAAATCCTGCCGTTAAGAAAGCGTCGCGGCCTGATTGCACGAATAGATCGGGGACAGTCAGCGAGAACGAGCCTGTGTTGGTCCCGTCGTTGAAGATAAAGGTCTGAGTTGGATTAAGGAAGTGGATGTTCACTCCACCCTGATCTACGTTTGGCGAGACACTGCCGAAAATCGTCGCCATGTAACTGGCGCCCTGTCCCCCGTTGATGCCAGCCGGCGCCGTGAACGTGATGTCCAACTGGAACGCGCCACCCACCAACTCTGCTACCGGCGTCGTGCTCAGGGTAAATACTCCCAGGTCGTTAGGCCTGCTCAGGGAACCGATACCAAGCGCTGTTGTGCCGGTAAAAAATCCGGTACCACCAAACGTCAAGTGTGGAGCGCTGGTAATCCCGGTGGTGGAACCAGAGATAGTTACCTCATCTGCCCGCGCCACACCCTGGCTAAAGGCAAGGATGCCGAAAGCGGCCCCAGCTAAAACAAGAGACTTCGCTAGAACGGTCAGGTGATTTTTCATAATGTCCTCATTCCTTTTCTCAAGTCAGCGCTCCAGATAGGACGCAGGGCAACTCGGTGGGGCTACTGTTTACTCGTCAGAGTCGCCACGTTTCATTCTTCGCCGCCTTCGCCGCGCCGCTCCTGCCAACCCGGTCAATCCGGTTCCTAGTAGAAGCAGCGTGGATGGCTCAGGAACGGCTAATTGCTGTTGGGCCTGCAAGCGGCCCGTGAATTCAGCTGAGCGACCGGTTTGGACGAACACCCTGTCGGGGATCGACAGTATGAAGGTGCCAGAGCCAATCGAGTTATTGAAGTCAAATCGCAAAGAGCGTGTGATAAATTCGATCTCTCCGCCACCCCGATCTAAATCTGGCGAGACGGTGCCCTGGATGTCTGCGAAGAAGGTTCCGCTCGGCGAGCCGATGATGCCCGTCGGGTTGGTGAAGGTTACGGTCATAGTGAACGTTCCGTTCAGGCCGGTTAAAGCATCAGGGTTCAGAGTAAATGTGCCCAGCCTATTAACATCGCTTAGCGAGGCAATCTGCCCTGCCGTTGTGGCGCTAAAGGAGTTCCCGGTAAATGTTAGCGAGGGAGCGCCGATAATGTTTCCGGTCGTGAAACCGGAAATAGTAGTGTCAGCGGCGCGCGCAACACCCTGGCTGAGCGTAAAGACGGCGATCGCGGCTACAAGGAGTGCAAGAGATTTGGCCGGCGTCGTCAATTGAGTTTTCATGATGGTCTCCGCTGATCTGCTTACTTCGTATGCACAACCGACGCGCGACAACCGTGAAGTAGACGATTGCCCAGAGATTGATCAGGATCAGAGATGCGGGGGCAATCGCAACTCTAACCTGCAACCTTCCAGTTGACTTCCGGCAGTTCTCCCGCACCAGCAACCGCCCGGGCACAGACACTCGTCACGTATGAAGCAATAACAAACTCAATCCCGTGAGCTTTCCAAAAAATACCAGAGGGCGATTAGCAGAGTTTATCGGTGAAGATCATTGTTTAGCAGAATGAGATCAGGAGTGATGAGAAGCCAGGGCGTGGGTTTTTGATTTTCCATATCTTGCCATATATCTCATTTTCCATAATTTTCAATTTTTCATTCGCAGATAGGAACAGAGTCCTAAATGGAAATTGAGATATGGAAAATGGTTTCTGCTTGTGACGGGTGGCGGCGGCAGGATTTGGTGGAGCCGAGGGGGATCGAACCCCTGACCTCATGACTGCCAGTCATGCGCTCTCCCAGCTGAGCTACGGCCCCTGACTGCATTACGCCAATTAATCCAATGTTGAGGCGAGCGGCGTAGTTGATGTGGAAGGAGATTAGCCCAGCGCGCAAAAGCAGGTCAAGCGAGCAGGGTTTATGAATTTCGAGTGTGGAGTTTGTCTAATGCTTACCGCCTGCCCCGGCGCGCTCCGAAGAAAGCGAGAGCCGCGCCTACCACCAGCATGGCGATGCCGCCGGCCACGCGTAGAGTGTTAGGCAACTCGCGCACGTGTGTTTCCGTCACCAACACGGCGGCAGGTGGTTCAAGAAAGATTGCCCGGTAGGCTATTACACCTCCCGCTGTGGCGATTGCCAGACCCACTATCACGAAAATAGCTTTCACGGGTTTCCTTAGATCTGAGATCTCAAATTTCAGATCTCAAATTTCAGATCTGAGAACTGAGATCTCAAAGGCCTACCTTCCCTTAAACTCCGGCTTGCGCTTCTCCAGGAAAGCGTTCACCCCTTCATCTTTGTCTTCGCTGGAAAAACACATGGCGAATAGATCCACTTCACGCCGCAACCCTTCATCCAGGTTTGATCGCGAGGCCAACTTCACGGCTTCCTTGGCCAAACGCAGCGCCACCGGACTCTTCTCCGCCATTCGATTAGCAATCTCCAAAGTCTTTGCTTCGAGCTGATCCGCCGGCACCACGTGATTAACCAATCCCAGGCTTAAAGCCGTCTGCGCGTCGATAATCTCGCCGGTTAGTATCAGCTCCATCGCTTTGCCTTCACCGATCAGACGGGTCAAACGTTGCGTGCCGCCACCGCCGGGAATAATGCCGAGATTAATCTCCGGCTGGCCGAACGAGGCGCTCTGGCTGGCTATGCGCAGGTCGCAAGCCAGGGCCAGCTCGCAACCGCCACCCAGGCAGTAACCGTTTATCATGGCAATCACCGGCTTGGGAAAAATATCGATGGCAGTGAAAAGCGAGCGGCCCAGCATAACGTTGCGCTGCATCAGCGCCGTGCGCCCGGCAAACTCCGCGATGTCCGCTCCGGCGATAAAGGCTTTGTCGCCGGCGCCCGTGATGACTACCACGCGCACCTCGTCCTCGTTCTGGAGTTGCTCCAGCACCGCCGCGCCTTCCTCGCGGGTCTTAATGTTCAGGGCATTTCTCTTATCCGGCCGGTTGATGGTGACTATCGCGACGCGTCCTCGCCGCTCAACCAGCAGTGTCTCGTAGTCTGCGGCCATTGCTTGCGACATTTGCTTCTCTCCAGATGTGTTTTGAGTTGGCGGAAGAATCCTAAAGGCTGGGCCAGGAATCGTCAACACTACCCGAAAGGGCTCAGATCATCGCTCACCTTTTCGTTTCAACGATTCGATGAGGACGCGGCCGGACGAAATCTCTGGAGTCTTTATCCCTAAGACGGCGGCCAGGGTGGGCGCGACGTCAGCGGGTAAGGCGGTTTGCGCGTAGCGACCCGGGCGAAAACTTTCCCCCACGATGCCACGCGAGCCAAAAAGGTCTCCGAAGCGTTCCAGATAATCGTAACGAAACTGATCGATGACAATCAGCAGCACCAGGCGCGGCCTCTGTGGCGCGATGGGTTTCGCAATTGGACGTTGGGCGGCGGCGTCTTTGTGGGAAATGAAACTGCCGCCAGGAAAGACGACAGAGATCAAGACAAAGGTGATAAGGGCCCGGGTTAGACGCCGCATGCGAGGCAGTATGAGGTAACCGAGAACTAGTGGCAATCAGCAGTGAGTTACATACTTGTTACAGTTCGTCTCAGGGCTCTTAGTCGCACACCACACACGAAGGTGCTGCCGCAAACTCCTGCCTCCGGACTTTGCCGGTTTGCTACAATGACTGTGAACAACGCAACTCGTCACGGAGACCAATATGAAACGCAATCCTTTATTGCTTCCCTTCGTCCTTCTTTTACTAACCTGCACTTCTTTATTCGCGCAACAGACTCAGCCGACTGAGCCAGGCCTTCTAACTGTCGACTCTATCTTTACGTTTCGCACCAAGTCGCTCGGTCCGGTGCAGTGGCAGAACGACGGCAGCGGCTATCTGGCGCTGGAACCTTCGGCTCATAAAAACGAGTTCCTCGACATTGTGCGTTACGACGGGGTGACAGGTGAACGCACGATCAAACTCTCGGCCGGCAATCTTGTGCCCACCGGCGCCACCGACCCTCTGAGCATCGAGGAGTTTACGCTCAGCCCTGACGAGCAAAAGGTACTCATCTTCACTAAGTCAGAGCGCGTCTGGCGCAGCAACACGCGCGGTGACTACTGGGTGGTAGATCTGAAAACATGGCGCCTGCGGAAGTTAGGCGGGGCCAACGCGAAACCTTCAACTCTGATGTTTGCTAAGTTTTCGCCCGATGGGACCAGCGTAGGTTACGTTCGCGAAAACAATATCTATGTCGAGAATACTGATGACGCTTCGCCCAACTCCGTCGCCCAAATAACCACGGACGGTTCCCGCTATATCGTCAACGGCACTTTCGACTGGGTTTACGAAGAGGAGTTATTTTGCCGCGACGGCTG
The DNA here is from genome assembly GCA_039933315.1 of Pyrinomonadaceae bacterium. Classification (GTDB taxonomy): domain Bacteria; phylum Acidobacteriota; class Blastocatellia; order Pyrinomonadales; family Pyrinomonadaceae; genus DASXRU01. The sequence goes on along the minus strand of JBDTOI010000011.1, from coordinate 33,742 downwards.
GCGTTGGAGCCCGGACGGCAAGCACATCGCCTACTGGCAACTCAACACCGAGGGCGTCAAAGAGTTTCAGCTCATCAACAACACGGCCGGCCTCTATCCCGTCATTACTTCGTTTCCCTATCCCAAAGCCGGCGAGATGAATTCCGCTGCCCGGGTCGGCGTGATTGGCTGGCAGGGCGGCGCCACACGTTGGTTCGAGATTGCCGGCGATCCGCGCAATCATTATCTGCCGCGCATGGAATGGGCAGCCCGCTCGGATGAAGTGGTTATTCAGCAGGTGAACCGGCTACAGAACACGAACATCGTTATGCTGGGCGACATTCGCAGCGGCAAGGTGCGGCCGATATTGACTGAGAAGGACGAAAGCTGGGTTGACGTTTCCTGGGGCGACCTGGATTGGGACAAGACCGGACTGGCGCGCGGTGACGCGGAATGGATCGACAACGGCAAGCGCTTTTTATGGGCCAGCGAGCGCGACGGCTGGCGGCACATCTACTCCATTTCCCGCGACGGCCGCGACGTGAAAAACATCACGCCGGGTAACTTTGATGTGATCACCGTCGAAAAAGTCGACGGCGCAAACAACTGGATCTATTTTGAAGCTTCTCCGGAAAACGCGACGCAGCGTTATCTCTTCCGCGCGCCATTATCGGGCGCGGCCAAATTGGAAAGAGTGACCCCGGCCAGCTGGCCCGGCTCGCATTCTTACAACATTTCTCCGCGCGGCGATTTTGCCATTCACGTCTCTTCGGCTTTCGCTAAGGTCCCGGTAACTGACATTGTGCGTTTGCCGCAACATGCCCTGGTGCGAACCTTGATCGATAACCGTGAAACGCAGGTGCGCCTGGCGGCGTTGAAACAAACTCCTTATGAATTCTTCCGCGTCGATATTGGCGAAGGCGTACAGCTCGATGGCTGGATGATCAAGCCGCCGGACTTCGATCCGCAAAAGCGCTATCCGGTTCTCTTCTATGCCTACACCGAACCCTGGTCACAGACGGTGGTCGATTCCTGGGGCGGCCTCAGTTTCCGCTGGCATATGATGCTGGCCCAGCAGGGTTACCTGGTTGTGAGTGTCGACAATCGCGGCACGCCGGCCCCGCGCGGACGGGCCTGGCGCAAGATTATTTATCGGAAGATGGGCATCGTGAATTCTTCGGACCAGGCGAACGCGGCCCGGGCCATCGCGAAGTGGCCATATGTCGATCCGGCACGAATTGGCATCTGGGGTTGGAGTGGCGGGGGTTCGGCCACCCTCAACGCCATGTTTCGATATCCCGATGTTTACCAGGTGGGCATGTCAGTCGCTCCCGTGGCTGACCTGCATTACTACGACACCATTTATCAGGAGCGATATTGCGGCTTGCCGCAAGACCACCCTGACGAATGGAAACAGAGTTCGCCTATCACCTTTGCGGGTCAGTTGAAGGGCAACCTGCTGGTAGTCCATGGCACGGGAGACGACAACGTTCACTACCAGGGAACTGAGGCCCTGGTTAACGCGCTGGTGGCGGCAAACAAACCGTTTACCATCATGCCGTATCCCAACCGCTCGCACAGCATCAACGAAGGCCCCGGCACCAGCAGGCATCTCTATGGATTGCTGACGCGGTATCTGAATGAGAACCTCCCGGCGGGGCCGCGTTAATAACATAGGGCTTATACAACGGATAGGACCTATTTGGCTTCTCCACCGGGTTGTCACTGGGCACGAAACCGTTCGATCCACGGTTCTGTCCATCAGCTAATCCACAGTCGAAAGCACATTATCCACAAATTATGGCGATTGCGGAGTTCTTCGAGAAACGCAGCTAGCCCGGTTGTTTGCGCGCGCTACGGTTCGTAATTAGACAGAAGCCAGCCGCAACGTACCGGAGAAGTACACAAGGAAAATTTCTCTCAGACGCTTTTACCTTTCTTGTCGCGAATTTGCTGCTGAACCTTGATGGTATGAGCGTTGCTAAGAGGTCGGCGACCACAGTAAGCATAGTCAGGAAGACTACAGGGACATTAGTCAACAATTTCGTCTAAATAACAAAAGGAGAGTGAACAATGGGATTTGAAACCGACAGATCAAATGAAACAGGCTCGACGGGCGCAGCGACGCAGCGCTCAAGCCGCATGATGACCGGGTTGTTCAGAGACCGGGACAGCGCCGAAGGAGCGTATCGTTCCCTGAGCGAACGCGGATACGGCAAGGACGACATTAATTTGCTGATGTCAGATGACACCCGCAAGAAGCATTTTACCGACGGTGACACCGAGCTGGGCACAAAAGCCTGGGAAGATGCCGGCAAGGGTGCGGCAATCGGCGGCGGCGTAGGCGCCACGCTGGCGGCAATCGCAGCTATTGGCACGACCCTGGCACTACCGGGTATCGGATTGCTGATTGCGGGTCCAATCGCAGCGGCACTGGCGGGCGGTGGCGCCGGCGCATTGACCGGAGGGGTGATTGGCGCGCTGGTGGGCGCCGGTATTCCGGAAGAGCGAGCCAAAGTCTATGACAAGGGCATTCGCGAAGGCGGTATCGTAATGGGTGTGAATCCCCGGACCGATGAGGACGCCACTTACTTCGAAGACCAATGGCGTGCTAATCGCGCCGAAGGGCTCTATCGATAGTTCCGCTCAATGGTAGTCGCAAACTGTTAGCTTGGGGGGCAAGCTGACAGTTTGCACTACTGAATGACTCGCAGCCTCAAGCTCAAAATACAGTTTCGTTACAACTCGGGAGGATACAACAGAATGCAAAGGAAATTTGCGCTTGCTTTGGTGCTGGCCGGCGCGGCTGCCCTGGCAGGGTGTGGCGCAGCAGACAACACCAACACCACGAACACTAACGCTAATGCCGGCAACCCGCCACGCCAGGGTGTGGTGGAAACCAATGCCAATATTCCGGCCAACGCCAACAGCAGGACGGTATCTTCGAACACAGCTGTGGTGACCAACGACAATGGTAACGCCAACACAGCCGGCGTCAGGTCTATCAACAGCAACAATAGAAACGCGAACAAAAAGCCGTAGCAGTAAGTAGCTGTAAGAACAAGGAGGGATGCTATGTTTGGACAAAAGCCTCAGCCCGCTCCGATTCTAATCCAATCCCCGTGGTGGGAGCGCCTGGCTTCTTTCACGGCGGAGATGCGGGATAAGCAAACACCTCACCACGAGGAGGCTGAGCTTGATTCACTGCCCACGGCTACCTGGAGAGAGAGAAATAGAAAAAGAGGCTTTCGCTTGAACGTGCGAAGGCCTCTCCTCTTTTCCCGGCGCATTAATACGCCTTAGTTTTTGGTTTCCACTATCAGGGTCACGTCTAAGCAGTGAAAATCATTCAGCAGGTTCCAGATCGGATTCGGGATCGGTGGGAATGGCGGGTTGCTCGTCGGCGACCCACGAGACGAAGAGCCGCAGCCAGTTGTCCGCCGGTTCGGCGATCTGGACGCCGATGCGGGCGGTGCCATAAATGGCCGGCGCCACTCTGATCACGATCGCGGTCGCTTCGATGGGAGCGCCGTCCGGCTTGTGCGCGCGCAGGTAAAGCCGCTCGCCGCGAGTGACTTTCTGGTTCAGGTGAAAAAGCGTTCCTGAAGTGGAGATATCATCTGTCTCCGTCGGTTCGCTCCACGCGGCGCCATCTTCCGACCTTCCGGAAACAACGACCGGCAGGCGCAACGCCATTCGCAAAGCGAAGCGTTTCTCCTCACTGTTGTACGGTGTACTCATAGAAGCAGGCGGAAGGATTCAGCGAACAATAGGCAACCTGGGATGTCTGTCGATTGCTGTCTCCGTATCATCTCCCCTTGTTATTCAATTCTGCAAAAGATCCAGCGGGCAGCCCCGGGCCTCTATTTTTCATCTGCTAGCTTCTGGCCTCTTCCACTCATAAAAGCCCTGGCCGGTTTTCTTTCCCAGCTTCCCTTCCTTAACCATGCGGCGCAATATTTCAGGCGGCCGAAAATTCTCGGAAGCGAGCGCGCCGTGCAGGTACTCCGCTATGCTGAGGCGCACGTCCAGACCAACCAGATCGGTCAAACGCAGGGGTCCCATAGGATGGTTATAGCCTAATTCCATCGCCGTATCTATATCTTTTGCACTGGCCACGCCCTGCTCCAACATCCGCATCGCCTCGAGCCCCAAAGTGACGCCCAGCCGACTGGAGGCAAAGCCGGGAACGTCGCGCACCGTGATAGGCTCTTTCCGCATCCGAAGCGCCACCTCGCGAACTGCATCAACCGTTTCTTCGGCTGTTTCCCTACCAACCACAATTTCCACCAGCCGCATGATATGCACGGGGTTGAAGAAATGCATGCCTACAACTTTGCCGGGTCGATCCGAGACTGAGGAAATTTCGCTAATGGAAAGCGATGAAGTGTTGGAGGCGAAGATAGCTGAGCCCGCGGCCAGGGATTCGATTTCGCGCAGCAGGTTCTGTTTCAGATCCAGCTTTTCAGGTGCGGCTTCGATAAAAAGATCGGCGCCTGCGGTATCCAGCAAATGAACAGTGCCGCGAATCCTTTGGCGTATGTTGTCGCTATCTGCTTCGGTGAGCTTGGCCAGCTCAATTCCCTTCGCCAGGTTGCGCTCGATGGCTTCAACGCCGCCGGCCAGCGCTTCCTTGTTTACTTCGTATAAAACTACGGGATAGTTGGCTGCGGCCGCGACCTGAGCAATGCCGTGCCCCATTGTTCCGGCGCCAAGGACAGCAATCGTTTTAATTTCTTGCGGAGCGATGCCAGTTTTCAATCGTTTGCCCAGATTCTCCTGTAGTCAGAGCTTCCTCATTGTCAGGTTGCCAGCTCTAGGGTTCGACTACTCCAGTATCGCTACTTATAATGCGGTATAGCCTTTAGCGTGCGCCTATAGTACATCAAAAGCTCCGCTTGCCATAAGGGATTGTTTCCCTCTGTAACCAGTGCAATGCAGGCGATTTTGGAAGAAGGCGATGAATGGCTAGCTCAAAATTAAAGATTGTAGAAACTGTTCTGGAACTTGAGTTCGCAGCTGAATGTGTTCGACGCGGCGCGATCGTCAGCCAGCCGTTTGGGGACAATGCCCACTACGATTTCCTCATAGTGGTAGAGCAACTTTGATTGGCTCCTGAAAGCCGTTACTATATTCTGACCAAAAACAGGCCTTCGTTTTCAACTTCCCAGTAAGGAATGGAAGAGTTAGCCATGTCGCGACAAATTATACACAGAGACGTTGTGATTATCGGTTCCGGGCCAGCCGGCCTGACGGCGGCTATCTACACTGGCCGCGCGAATCTTAAGCCATTGCTCATCGATGCACCCGCTGACGCGGAGAAGCAAACCGCACCCGGTGGGCAACTGATGATCACCACCGACGTCGAGAACTATCCCGGGTTCTCGGAAGGGATTCAGGGTCCTGATTTGATGGTCGAGTTTCGCAAACAGGCGGAACGCTTCGGCACAGAGTTTCTCGAAGCCTGGATAGATGACGTAGATCTGCAGGAGCGGCCGTTCACTGTCTACACCAGGGACGCGACCATCACAGCGGAGACGCTGATCATTGCTTCCGGTGCGTCGGCCCAATGGCTTGGGATTCCCGGGGAAGCAAAGGTGCCCGAGGGTCTTGGCGGCAACGGGGTCTCAGCCTGCGCGACCTGCGATGGCCCGCTCCCTGCTTTCCGCAACAAGCATCTGGTGGTCGTGGGTGGTGGCGATACGGCGATGGAAGAAGCGACGTTCCTGACGCGCTATGCCAGGCGCGTCTTTGTGGTGCACCGCCGCGACAAATTGCGGGCGTCGAAAATCATGCAGGACAAGGCCTTCAATAACGATAAGATCGAATTCATCTGGAATACAGCCGTCGAAGAGATCCTGGGAAATCCGGAGCAAGGTGTGACCGGCGTTCGCTTAAAGGATCTAACGACCGGCCAGGAGCGCGTCTTCGAGTGCGAGGGAGTGTTCGTCGCTATCGGTCATAAACCAAATACGGAGCTGTTCAAGGGCCAGCTCGATATGGACGATGTGGGTTATCTGAAGACATCGGGACATTCGACAGCAACGAATATTCCGGGAGCTTTTGCCTGCGGCGATGTGCAGGATTCAGTTTATCGCCAGGCGGTCACGGCGGCCGGTACGGGCTGCATGGCAGCCATCGACGCCGAACGCTTCCTTGACCACCTTCCGGTGATGATGCCCAGCGGGGAGGAAGTCACTATCGAAGGTGAGCACATCACCCCCGATCACGAAGCAATTATCCTGCCTGACGGAAATATCGTCCCGAATAAGATCGAAGAGGTTGTGTGATAGAAGCCAGTATAGGGCCTATAGGACTTATTGGACCTATACCTGCCCGAACACGGCCGCAGCTCAAATCACAACAGCACAATTTGATCGTCGAGTTCGCGACGGGGTGGGGCCGGCGCCGGAGTAGGTTCGTTCACAAACGTTTGGGGCACAGCGGTGCGGGGACAGAACTCGCAGTAGAACCCCAGGCGCTCGCGGCGGTCTTCGCATTCGTTACAGTCAAGCGCCAGGCCGAGCTGACGAAGCGATTCAAGCAAGGGAAACAATGCTTCCGCTTTGCCCGTCAAAGCGTACTCAACCCTTGGCGGATTCTCGTTGAAGTTCGTTCGAACCACGAGGCCGTCATGCTCCATGTCACGCAGACGCCCCAGCAGGGTGCGACTGCTGATGGGATGCAACGCCGCCAGCAAATCGGTGGTACGCATGGGCCCGTTCACCAGATCGCGCACGACCAGCATCGTCCACTTATCGCCGATTAGTTGCAGCGCTCCTGCTATCGGACACCCATCACCTTCACGTCGTCGCATAACTAGAGACTGGGGGCTAGAGACTAGAGGCTAGTGTACCGCTCACTGCCTGTCTACTGCCTACTGCTTTCTGCCTCCTGCGGTCTAGGGTCGGAGGTTGATGTTATAAGTTTTGATCTTTGAGTTCAGCGTTGTGGGATTCATGCCCAGCAAACGGGCCGCGCGCGATTGATGGCCGCCGGTCTGTTCCAGGGCGCGGCGAATCAGATCGATCTCAAAGCGCCGCACTTCGTCATAAAAGTTTACGCCGCGCCCGATATCGAGCGACGCCGCGCTACCCGCCGAAGCCCGGGCCACGGCCAACGCTGCCTGCGGATCGCTGACTTCGGTGCGGAGACATTCGCGCGTTATCTCGTCAATGGGCGCGATGACCACTGCGCGCTCTACCGCGTTCTCCAGCTCGCGAACATTGCCGGGCCATGAATAACCTTCCAGCAAAGCCAGCACGTCGGGGGCAATTTGCTCGGAGACTTTTCTGCCATTCTCTTCGTTGTACTTGCGTATGAAATGCTGGGCCAGCGGCAGAATGTCTTCGCGGCGGTCGCGCAGCGGCGGCAGCTCAATGGGAACCACAGACAAACGATAATAAAGGTCCTCCCGAAAAGTGCCCTGCTTAACGGCCTCGCGCAATTCGATGTTGGTGGCGGCGATGATGCGAACATCAACGCGGCGGGGGGTTGTGTCGCCCAGTGGCGTGAACTCGCGCTCTTGTATCACCCGCAGCAGTCGCGCCTGCGTCTCCGGAGGGATATCACCAATCTCATCGAGAAAGATTGAACCCCCGTCGGCCACTTCAAACAAACCTTTCTTCGCCGCAACTGCGCCGGTAAACGCTCCCCGGGTATGACCAAAGAGTTCCGATTCCAAAAGTTCTGAAGGGATGTTCGAACTGTTGACCGTCACGAAAGGTTTGCCGACGCGCGGGCTGGCCTCGTGAATGGCCTGGGCGATCAATTCCTTTCCGGTACCGCTTTCGCCGGTTATCAGTATGGTGGAACGCGCCGGCGCAACTTGTTCCACCAGGCGAAAAACTTCCTGCATGATGTCGGACCGGCCCACGATCGCGCCGCGATCTACGGCCTTGCTCATCGCTCTGCGCAGGGTGCGCCTTTCCTCTTCTTTGCGGCGCCGCTTTATTCCGGCGGCCACCGTGGCGCTGATCTGCTCATTTTGGAAAGGCTTGCGAATGCAACCAAACGCGCCGCGTTCCCAGGCTGCAATCGCAGTGTCAAATGTGGCATAGGCGGTAATCATTACCACCACGGCATCAGCGTCCAGTTTGAGGAAGCCTTCCAGGGCCCGCAGTCCGCCGATGCCGGGCATGGAAACATCCAGCAGCACAACGTCATAAGCACGGCGGTCGTAAGCGTCAAGACCTTCTTCACCGGTCTTGGAGAGATCGACGCGATAGCCCTCAGCAGAGAGCAGCGTCTCCAGCACATCGCGCATGATCTCTTCATCATCGACGACGAGCACTGAGCCTTTTCTGGCAGTTCGTCTTTCTGTTTTCACTTTTGCGGTGGCGCTATCGATAATCATTTCTTGTCATTAAAAACGAGCGGGAGTGATGGCGAGATTACCACCACCGCGAAGCAAAAAGCCAATTGCAGCAGTGACTGATGAATGAAGGCTGAGATGTGGAAAATGAAGCGGTTTACTGGGCGATTGCCTGCAGGCGCTGGCGGGAATTTGTGATAGGGAGGACGATGCGGAAGGTGGTGCCGCGACCGGGAGCGCTGTTTACGGTGATATGGCCTGAGTGTTCCTGCACGATGCCGTAAGTGACTGCCAGCCCGAGTCCCGTACCGCGACCGACGCCCTTGGTGGAGTAGAAGGGGTCATAGATCTTGGCCACATTTTCCGGATCAATGCCCACTCCGGTATCGCTAATCTCAACCACCACGGCGTCGTCTTCACCATTTGTATGCGTGGACAAGGTGATGCGCCCACCCCCTACAATCGCGTCGCGCGCGTTCATCAGTAAATTCGTAAACACCTGCTGGAGTTTTCCCGAATTGCCGAACACCTGCGTAATCTCGGGGTCGTAGTTGCGAACAATCTCGATTTGGCTGCTGCGCAACTGCGGTTCCAACAACTGCAAAGTGTCATCCAGCACCGGGTGAATACTTATATCCGTGAACTCTGTGGCGCCGCCGGTGCGCGAGAAGTTCAAAAGATTATTGACTATGTCGGTGGCCCGCTCTGCCTGGCGCCGGACCTTCAGCAGTAGCGCGTGCTTCGGATCGGTTTCGGGAAACATTCCCAGCAGCATCTGGGTATAGGACGAAACTCCGGTTAAAGGTGTGTTCACCTCGTGAGCTACGCCGGCGGCCAGTAAGCCAATCGAGGACAGCTTCTCGCGTTGTTGTAATTGTTCTTCGAGGCGAATGCGCGAGGTCACATCTTCCATAACCACCAGGGCGCCGGTCCGCTCATGCGAATCAACGCGCAGCGGCGCAATCGCGATGTTCAGGACCAGCGCGCGGCCGGCCTTGTTCGAAGTGTGCAGCTTATAAATGTTGCGCAGACCGGTCAGTCGCCAGCGGTCAGGGCCCAAAACCTGATTCAGGGTGTCGGCGAAGTCTTCGGCAAAAAGATCTTCCACGCGTTTACCCACGGCGTCTTCCCGACTGGATGACAACATTTCTTCCAGCGCCGAATTCAGACGCGTGACCCGGCCATCAAGGTCCACCGCCAGCAGGCCGACATTGATTGATTCGACAATGGATTCGTTGAACTCCTTCAACAGCTCCAACTCTTCGGCTCGCTTTTCCTGTTCGCGGTAGAGCAGGCTGTTTTCGATCGCCACCGCCACGTAACCGGAAACGGTACGCAGGATCTCGACGTCTTCAGAAGACAGCAGAGCTCCATCCGCGGAGCGACCCAGACCGATTACTGCCACCATGCGGCCGCGCACGACGCAGGGTACGTAGTAATGAAGCGCGCGGCGAACGAACCCGGTGGTGCTGGGCACCAGATCCAGATCGTCGGCGCGTACTACTCCGGTCGCGGCCGAACGCGTGCGAATCATCTCACGAAAATCAGGCGGCACAATCATCGACGAAGAGAGTCCCGCCGCGCGCGCGACTCGATAGCCGGCAGGTTCTTCTGCGTCTTCAACAAAAATCGCAACCCGCTCAACATTCATTACCTGCTGCAAACGGCTTATCAATGCATTCAACAATGGTTCGAGGGCAGTGGTAGCGGAAAGGGTGCGGCCAAAATCAAGCAAACTATGGCGCATGTCATAACGCTCGCCGTAAAACAGGCGGTCCGTGTGCTCTTGCAAATAATTCTTGACCGGCGCGGCTATCATGACGATTACGGCCATTACCACCACCGCAACCACCACGCGCAAAGTGATCTCCCCGGAAGTGACCAGTTCTCCATTCAGCGCGTAAAGGCCCGCCAGATAAACCACTGCGCCGATCATGAGGGCGATCGCGGCAGTCGTCAGCGCGTAAACAGCCACCCGCCGCACCACCAGCTCAACATCCATCAAACGGTAGCGAACCACGGAGTAGCCGAAGGCCAGCGGAATGAGTGCCAGCGGCAGAACCGCCACCTCAGTCAGCCAGCTTTCGTGTTGCGACCCGAATATGTAACCGGCGGCATAGAGCAGGGTGAAGGGGGTGATGGCCAGCACGGATCCCCAGACGACCCACTTGAGCTGTTGGCGAATGACCGTGTTCTTACTCTTAATGAACCGGCGAACCAGCAAGCCCGCGCTCAACATAAGGGTCAGAGTGAAGTGAATGAAGCTGGCTTTATAGAATGTGTTAACAAAATTTGCCGGCAGCCTTGCCCACGGCGAGTAAACCAGTACGGACATGACCAGCAGTGCGAAGGCAGGTAGATAAACCAGGGCCGCGCGCCAGCCTCGTTCTTCGAATAGATGATGGCGAGCCGGGTAAATCAGGCAGAAGTGCAAAAACAGGGGCCCGAAAAGAATGAAGCCGGCGTTCCGCAGGATTGCTATCGAGAGATCCAGGTCTTCATAAGTCCCAATCGGCTTGAAGAAATGAAAAACAAACGCTGCCAGGCAAAGCGCGGCAAAGTGCAGCACGAAAGGCGCGCGTCCACCCTGCTTGAAGATCACAAAGAGGCCGACAAACAACCAGATCAGTCCAAGGAGATCAAGGTAAATGTCGCGGGGCACCCAGGTTTGGCGGGCGTCCAGGTTGCTGAGATCGGCGTAATAATAGCGACTGTCTTCGGGATAGGTGGGCCGGTCTATCAGATAGTGAAGATTACCGCCGACGTGCGCTTCTTCGAGGTATATCTGAACATCCTGCGCTTCGGCGACGACGTCATACTTGCGATCGTCTTTGCTTATCGCCAGCAGGCGATCGCCGGGCACGAGCAGGGCGCGGTTCCCAGACGAGTTGGGCTCAATCCGACCGGCGGTGATTCCATCCCTGGTGTCAACCCATGTAACGCCGTCCCACGGTGGCGGCTGGTTTCGCAGCCGCTGTCCGAAGTTGAGCAGCCCGGCGGCAATCAATAACGCCGCAGCGATTAGCAACACCCAGGTCCTGGTTGTGAGCACCGAATCTTTCACTAATTGCGGCCTCTCCTAAAATAGTCACACGACGACACCGCAAACGAAGCAAGCAATGTTCCAAGCTGCTGGCGAGCTTTGGCCGACGGCGTCATTTGGTATTGCCACCTCCTGGCGAGACCACTGCCACTGGCTTTAACTGTTTGCCTTCCGAATTCGCCTGCGAAACGGCGCACTCCCTTACTGAGGGAAAGGCGCATTCCATCCAAGTTTTCGTACTTGTTCCGAGATTTTGGAGAAGCATGGGGGAAAGGACAGCTAATCTGCCGGTTTAGAAAACAGGTCGAAAAGCTTGCCCTGGTCTCAGAACCTGAGAGAAATGCCGCCGCGGAGTGAGCGCCGCGTGAAACCCACCTGCGTGAGCGTATCGCCGTTGTCCGTCTGGGCCTGGAAGTCGAGCAGATTGCGCGCGTCGATGATGGCCTCGGCACGTACCGGCAACCCAAAGCTTGGCAGATCCTGAGTAACCTGGATGCTCAAAGAGGGATCGTAAACAGCGAGCCGCCCGGCAAAGGGATCGATAGCGAACACTGTTGCTTCGGGAGAAAAGCGGAAGACCGTCCGCACATTGGTACCGGTGGACAGCCCTGCGTCCAACTGCAACGCTGCGGTCTGGAAAAATCCATCGTCAAAAAGTTCGGCCGGATTTGTTATGCCGCCAGGCGAAAGCCTTTGACCCCGTCCGAAGGAATAACCCGCGGAAGCGCTCCACACCTGACTGAGGCGGCGGGTGTAAACGACGCGCATACCACGCGCTGCGCCTTGTTGGTTAGCTACGCTAATCAACCCGGTTCCGCTCTCGCCGGAAAAAGCCGTCAGGGGCAAGCTCAGCAAACCCAGCCCGCGACCGGTCGTAGTATCAAAGAACGCCGTTGCTTCGACACTGGAGTCGTTGTCCAGCACTCGTTCCACTCCAAACTCAAACCGCCGGCTCCGTTCCATTACTGCCTGGCCGTCCACGAAGGCGATTGGTTGTGTCGCCGGCTGCTTGAAGACTACGCCGCCCTCTTCAAAACTGGTGGAGCTCTGCATGGCGGTTTCGCTGCCACCCGGTGCATAAGCCGCCTTGATCCTGGTGCGTGCGTTCGCGTCAAACTGCAACCCGATCCGCGGACTAAATGAGTTAGCGTTGCCGGATCCCAGGAAACGGGAGTAATCGAGACCCAGCACCACCACGATGCCGTCGCGCACGATCCACTCGTCAATCGCTCGCACTGAAACCTGGCCCAGCGCGGCGCCAGATGCCTGCGGCGCAAGCTGCGCTCGCAATGGCAGGCGCACGCTGCCAACGCTCAGGTTAATCGAGTGACGATTGTTTGCGCGTACCCGGGCGGAAGTTTCTATCCGCTGGGGCGCCCCTGGCCCGCCGGTTTGTCCGGCAAAGATTAGTTCGATGCGATTCCCGGCCCGCGAGGCAAAAGCAAAGTTGAGCCCGCGGTAGCTGGAAGTGTAAGAGTTGCCGCTACTGAAATAAGTTTCGACCACTCCCTGCCTGCGGCTTCGCGCAGTGCGTTCGGGATCTGCGGCAGCGGGCGTTTCAGCGGCTGGTTCCGCCGCTGCGCCTTCGTCATCGACCGCAACCGCGATGGTGCTGTCTTCGCCTTCCTGCGCCTGGAATATCGATTTTTGGCTATGAGCGGATCGCAGGCGCCACTTCACATCACCGCGATCATTGCGTTGCTCGGCAGCAGTACGGCCTGAGCCGGTTGGCTCCAGGTTGAAACGATAGATGATTTCGTCGGCTGGCCTTACCTGCACGGAGGAAAACAGAACGTCGTTGAATCCGGCGGCGGCGGCCTTCAGCGAATAGCGGCCAGGCGCGATCCTGGCTGAGAAGCTGCCGTTGGCCGTACTGCGTGTTTGTTTGATGACCTGAGAAGCGCCTTCACGAATCAGCGAGATCAACACGCCCGACATCGGCAGGCCGTTCTGGTCCCTGACGGAGCCCGTGATTGTGCCCAGAGCTCGAGTCTTACTCGCTGCCCGGATCTCGGTTGCCCCACTGAATCCAAAAGCCAGCAACAGGGCCAACGCTGCAGGAAAAACTTTTCTCATCGCGGTTGAGCCTCCTCACGAACGCTCCCAGGAACTGTCCACGGCGGGTCTAAATAAAAACTAATCGTACCTTGCACAGTCTGGCGGAGGTTCGCGTTGTGTCATCTGATGCCAAAGCTACAGGGTTATGGTTGCCCTCTGGTTCAAAAAGGCCTTTGCCTTACAGGGCTAGTGCTTTGGCGAGGGAGACTTAAGTTCAACCCACTTGAATGGCGTTATTCTCATTCAGAAGCCAGGGAGTGTCAAGCGCAACGCCCCTGCCGCGTTTGATAAATCCGCCGGTTTTGCGGTCACTTGGAGCCATGTTAGGATATCGCGTTACAGAAACTGTTCGCGGTCACCTCCCGAATTCCTAGCCTATGACCAACCAGGTGCAGTCAACCAAGCTTCCTAATGGCCTGACCATTTTGAGCGAATCGATGGCCGGATTACGTTCCGTTACTGCCGGAATCTGGCTGCGAAACGGCTCCCGTGACGAGTCTCCCGACCTAAATGGCATTTCACATTTCATCGAACACACCGTTTTTAAGGGCACCCAAAAACGAACGGCGCGCGACATTGCCAATGAATCTGACCGCCTGGGCGGCCACATCGATGCCTACACCAGCCACGAAATGACAGGCTTTGCGATGAAAGTGGTGGATCAGGCACTGCCGCAAGCTTTTGATCTCCTGGCCGACATGGTTTGCAGCCCGCGCTTTGACGAGGAAGATCTACAGCGCGAACAAAAAGTGATCATCGAAGAAATGAAGATGATCGAAGACACGCCCGATGAGTTTCTGGCTGAGCGATTCAATGCCGCCTACTTTCCCGATCACTCGCTGGGCCGGCCTATCGAAGGCACCGCGGAAACCGTTTCCTCCTTCAACCAGGAAAAGACCGCCGCCTTTCACGCGCAGAGCTATGCCGCCGCCAATCTGGTCGTGGCAGCCGCCGGAAATGTTACTCACGAGAAATTAGTAGAGATGGCGGTGCGGGCTTTCGATCAACCCGCTGCTGCCAGAGCGAATGGCAATGGCTCGGCCGCAACGCATGCTACTCCTGTGGGGGCGGCGCCAATTCTGATAGAGCGGAAAAAGGAACTGGAACAAGCGCATCTGATCGTAGCGACGCCCTGGCCCTCGGCCAGAAGCGACGACCGCTACGCTGCCACCATGCTGGCGTCACTCCTGGGCGGTGGCACCTCAAGCCGCTTGTGGCAATCCGTGCGTGAGGAACGGGGCCTCGCCTACTCAATCGGCGCTGGAGGAAACACTTATTCCGATGTCGGTATTTTCAACATCTACGCCGGCGCTTCGCCCGCGCAGCTCGACGAAGTACTTGACCTGTCTCTGAACGAGCTGCGCCGGATAGTACGCGAAACGGTGCCGGTGGAGGAACTGGATCTGGTCAAGCAACAAGCAATTTCATCAATCTTACTCAGCCTGGAATCGACCAGCTCGCGCGCCGGAGCTCTGGCGCGACAGGAAATCATTCATGGGCGGCGGATTCCGTCCGACGAAATTATTCGTAAAGTAGAAGCCGTCACTCCGGAAGACATTCGTCGCATAGCGGCTGAGTGTTTCAACACCGAGCGAATGGCGCTGGCAGCATTGGGCAATCTTAATGGCTTTCATGTGGATCGCGCACGCCTGGAAATCTGAAGGATGAAACTGACAGTACTTGGCAGCGGCTCAACCGGCAACGCGGTTTTGATTGTTGCTAATGGCACCCGCGTCCTGGTTGATGCCGGCATGAGCGCGCGCGAAACTGCGCGCCGGCTGGCAGCCATGGGCGAGGACCCAAAGCGCCTGGATGCGATCCTCATCACACACGAGCATGGCGACCATGCGGGCGGCTTGCGGGTAATTCTGAAAACAATCGACTGTCCCGTTTACATCTCCGGAAAAACACGCGAGGCCTATGTCAGCGAACGCGGATTTGGCAATGAAGAGCCCCGCCGCCGCAGTGATGCGCTGCGCAACCGCACGGTCGAGATCGAATCCAGCCGTGACTTTCGCATCGGTCCCATCGATTTTCATCCCTTCACCGTGCCACATGACGCGGTGGATAATTTTGGTTTCACTGCTACGCACGACGGGGTGAAGATTGCCACGCTGATGGACTTTGGTCACATCACTACTCTGATCACTGAACAACTGCGGGGTTGCGCGGCCATCGTGATCGAATCCAATCACAGCCGCGATATGTTAAAAGCGTGCGACGTTTATCCCTGGGATCTCAAACAGCGCATCCTTTCCCGCCTGGGGCATATCTCAAACGAAGACATTTCCGAATGGTTGCGCGATGGTTTTGATGGTTGCGCCAACCACGTGGTGCTGGCGCATCTTTCACAGCGCGCGAACAATCCATATCTGGCCAAGATTTGTGCCGAAAGCGCTCTCGAAGAAAGGGCTCCCTTGTTTCGTGCCGACACGCAAGTCACCCTGTCATTCGCCGGCGAGCCGACCCCCTGGATCGAAGTCTGAGGCTATGAAGGAGGCTATGAAGGAAAAAGGCGAAAGGGAAAAGGCAAAAGTCAGAACAGGTGGCCGATACCTTAATCCCATTCAGTTTTTTCTTTTTCCTTTTTACTTTTTCCTTCTTAGTCTTGCCTTCGCCTCTTGTGCGTTAAGAGCGAACCGCGACGGAGTGCCTTCAGCGGTGCAGTCAGCGATCAGCTCTCTCAGCGATGACATGGCTGAAGGTCGTTACGAAAAGATTTACAATGAATCTGCGCAGGAATGGCGGCGCGATTCAACCCTGGATCAATCGAATGCGGTCTTCAAGACTCTGCAAACTAAGCTGGGCCGCGTTTCAAACCGGGCGCTCCACACCGCTACTGAACGAGATGACAGCAGCGGGCCATTGCCAGGTCACACCTTCACGCTTTCGTATCAAACGAAGTTCGAGCGCGCGGACGGCATGGAAACGTTTACTCTGGTCGAGCGTGAGGGACGCTGGATGCTGGCGAGATACTTTGTTAACTCGACTGCGTTGAGGTAATCAGCAGAAAACAATAGGACTATTCGACCTATTGGCCCAATATTTTTCAAATCTGTGGATAGTTAATGATCGAACGTTACACATTGCCCGAAATGGGCCTCATCTGGTCGGAAGAGGCCAGGTTCCAAAAGTGGCTCGAGGTGGAGCTGGCCGTCTGCGAAGTGCACGCCGAAATGGGCACAATCCCGCGCGAGGCTCTGGCGGAAATAAAGCAGGGCGCCAGATTTTCCGTCGCACGCATCAACGAGATTGAAAAGACCACCGACCATGACGTCATAGCCTTTACCACCAACCTGGCGGAAAACATCGGCGACGCTTCGCGCTTCGTTCATTACGGCCTTACTTCTTCCGACGTAGTCGATACCGCCAATGCCTTACTGCTGCGCGACGCTTCGGACCTGCTGCGGCAAAAGATTGAGGCGCTGATGGCCGTGCTCAAGCGCCGCGCCTTTGAATTCAAGGACACGCCGCAGATCGGCCGCACCCATGGCATCCATGCCGAGCCAACCTCTTTCGGATTGACGTTTGCCCTCTGGCACGACGAGATGCGGCGCAACCTTGAACGACTGGCGCGCGCGCGCGATGCGATAGCGGCGGGCAAAATCAGCGGCGCTGTAGGCGGCTTCGCTCATCTCGATCCGATAGTGGAAGAAAAAGTGTGCGCGCGATTAGGCTTGCAGGCTGCGCCAGTTTCCACGCAAATCATTCAGCGCGATCGTTACGCCGAGTATCTTTGCACTCTCGCAGTTATCGCCTCGTCACTGGACAAGTTCGCCCTGCAAATTCGCCACTGGCAACGCACCGAGGTGCGCGAGGCGCAGGAGCGCTTCAAGAAAGGCCAGAAGGGCTCCAGCGCAATGCCGCATAAGCGCAACCCGATTCTCTCGGAAAGAATTTGCGGCCTGGCGCGTTTGGTCCGGGCAAACAGCCTGGTGGGCCTGGAGAACGTAGCCCTCTGGCACGAGCGCGACATCTCTCATTCATCCGCCGAGCGCGTGGTGCTCCCCGATTCCAGCATTGCGCTGGATTACATGCTGCACAAAATGACTTCGCTGGTAGACGGCCTGGTGGTTTATCCCGAACGGATGCGCGAAAACCTCGAAGCCACCCGCGGGCTGATATTCAGCGGTCAGCTACTGCTGGCGCTAACCAGGGCGGGCGTCGCTCGCGAGCAGGCCTATGAATGGGTACAGCGGAGCGCGATGAAAGCCTGGGACGAAGGCGATGATTTCAGGAAACTAGTCTCAGCGGATGAGGATATTGGCGCGCATCTTTCAGCCGAACAGATCGCGCGCGTGTTCTCGCTCGAAAGTTATTTGCGGAACATTGGTGCGATCTTTGTCCGCGTATTTGGTGATTAGGACCAGGCATCCGTAATCGATGCGCGGGGGAGTGCAGACCCGAATGCCCGGTTGATAGCTACTTGTTAACTATATTCTCGGCGATCTTTCCAATTATCGGGAGCTTGAACATTTGGCCCTGATAAGCTTTTACGGCGGCCAGTATTAGTCCCAGGAAAGCTATTAGAGGCACGAGGAGCCAGATCAACAGCGAGATGAGTGAAACAACCAGGGAAGCGATTCCCCCGGCTGCTTCGCCCGCGGCGCCCGCGCCCGCAGTCACCATGATACCGATTATCACATTGACTATCATCAGCACGATCATGAGCACCGTCCATAAAACACCGTACAAGATGGATTGCATCGCATGAAAACGCACGAACTTACTTTCCTTTTCAATTATGAAAAAGATCAGCCCGACGATCCAGATGTAAGAAATTGCTGCGGCTATGTTCGCCTCCATGCCGGTGCTGGACTTGCCGATGGATGATGGGTTTTGCATATTAGTGGCTCTCCTGTTAGATGGCTGCGGCAGCCTGGGACCGATTTGAATACCTGGTGCTTTGGTAACGCCCGTATTAGTTTAACGACAAAGCTAAGAGCGGCTGCTAGTCTTAACGGCGCGAAATACTATGCCAACGGCGCTGGCTGCGCAATGGCTGGGAGACAGGTTCAAGGGAAAAACAACCTTATGAAGGCCAAAGTTTACGTCACACTCAAGCCCGGCGTGCTTGACCCGCAGGGAAAGGCCATCCAGCATTCAGTAGAATTGCTGGGTTACAACGGCGTCGTCGATGTGCGGCAGGGAAAGTTTTTCGAGATCGCCATTGATGGGGCTTTGAGTCACGAAGAAGCACGCGCTGAGGCCACCCGCCTGGCCGGCGAAGTGCTGTCCAATCCCATCATCGAGGACTATCGCGTGGAGATTGAAGCATGAAATTCGGCGTCATAGTTTTCCCCGGCTCAAACTGCGACCACGATGCCTATCATGTAATTTCGAAGCACGTGGGCCAGCCGGTCGATTTCATCTGGCACCGCGATACGGACCTGAGCTCCTATGACGCGGTGATTATTCCCGGCGGGTTTTCCTACGGTGATTACCTGCGAGCCGGCGCCCTGGCCCGTTTCTCCCCAGTAATGAAGTCAGTGCAGAAATTTGCCGCCCAGGGAAGGTTCGTACTGGGCGTTTGCAACGGGTTCCAGATCCTCTGCGAAGCGGGACTGCTGCCCGGGGCCCTGATACGCAATCGCGACCTTTATTTTATCTGCGACCATGTTTACGTGCGCGTGGAAAGCTCTGATACGCCATTCACGAACGAGCTCACCCGCGGCGATGTGTTGCGCATTCCGATTGCGCACGCTGAAGGCAATTACGTCTGTGATGATGTCACCCTCGCGGAGCTCCATCGCGAAGGTCGGATTATCTTTAGTTATTGCGATCAGGACGGCAAAATCACGCCAGCCGCTAATCCGAATGGCTCGCGCGATAACATCGCGGGCATCAGCAATCAGGGGCGCAATGTGCTGGGGCTGATGCCGCATCCGGAGCGCGCGTGTGAAGATCTTCTGGGTTCCAGTGACGGACGCGATATTTTTCGTTCTCTGGCCGGGACCCTGGCCGCAGCAGCGGCTTAAACCAGTTTTCCTATTCCCTTCAGGAGGAACCTTAGAATGAAACCCCATGCCGCATGGCTGGCCGGCGCTTTACTTCTGTCCGTAGTCCTGGCCTGCAACCTTTCCACCAACTCCAACTCCAACTCTAACTCCAATTCCAATTCAAACTCGGCTTCAGGCTCCGGCGTCTTTGCCGATATCCACATGGCCAAAGACGAGGGCGGTAAGCCGGGCGATGAAACCAACACCTTCAATCCGGAAGATCGCACGGTGCATTGCCTTGCCAAACTAAAGAATCCCAAGGAAGGCCTCAAAATCAAATTTGTTTGGTGGATAGTGGATGCGGGTGGCACGAAGGACGAAAAAATCAAAGAGATCGAATACACCACCGGTCCCAATGACAAAACCGTTCACGGCCACCTGACAGTGCAGCGCGACTGGCCCAAGGGCAAGTTCAGGTGCGAACTGTATGTAGATGGCGTGCTGGACAAGTCGATTGACTACTACGTGTCATGAAGCGATTCCTGCCTTTAATAATCATCGCGGTCGTATTGCTGGTGGCGATCACCGCCGGTTGGGCTTTAATGCGTTCGCAGCCGCCGGCTTCGTCGCCGATTAGCTCGACCGAAACTTCGCCGGCGGTAATCGCGCCGGGCGCAGAACCACCGCACGTTCGTGGCGAGGCCAGCGCCCCGGTAACAATCGAAGAGTTTGGCGACTTTCAGTGTCCGCCCTGCGGCGCCGTCTACCCCGAGCTGAAAAAAGTCGAACACGAATATGGCTCGCGTCTGCGGGTAATCTTTCGCGAGCTTCCTCTCGTCCCTATGCATGCGCATGCGGGATGGGCGGCGCGCTCCGCTGAAGCGGCGGGCCTGCAGGGCCGCTTCTGGGAGATGCACGATAAGCTGTACGAGAACCAGAAAGCCTGGACTGATCTACCTGATGCCCGTCCGGTCTTCACCAGCTATGCCAAATCGCTGGGACTCGATATGGAGCGCTTTGCGCGAGACCTCGAAAGTGAGGCGGTGGATAGACGGATCTTTCTGGATGGCAAGCGAGCGCATGCGCTGGGTGTTGTTTCCACTCCCACTCTCTTCCTGAACGGTCGCGAAGTTCCGTTTGAAACTTTTAAGCTGCCGGGCGGTCTAAACGAGCTCATTGATGCTGCCCTCCGCGGTACCGGTCCATGATGGCGGAGCCGTCTAAAGCACGCGGAGCCTGGCTGTATGGTATCGCGGCTGCGGTCGCGCTGATCGGCCTCGGTGACGCCATCTATCTGACCGTCGAACACGTAACCGGACAAAGCGTTCGCTGTACCCTGATATCCGGATGTTCGGAAGTGCTCAGCAGCTCTTACGCTGTGGTGGCGGGTGTGCCGCTGGCGGGGCTTGGCTGCGTTGCCTACTTCACTGCCTTCAGCCTCGCAACCCTGGCGGCCTTTGGTTACCGTTTCGCCGGCAAGTTACTGACCGTCATGGTCGGATTGATGTTGCTGGAAACGCTCTGGCTGCTGTACGTGCAAGCGTTCGTCATTCGTCACTTCTGCCAGTTTTGTTTGCTGTCCGCACTGGTGACTTTCGTTTTAACGGGACTGGTGATCGCGCAGCGGCGTCGGCACAGTTTGGCGTCGAAAACTTAAGGAGTGCATAAGCCGTGGATTGGAGCGCCCTGCCTACCATCAACGCCAGCCGCGTTTCACTGCGGTGGATCACCGAAGAGGATGTCGATGCGTTCTACGCTATTTACTCCCACCCGGAAGTGATGCGGTATTGGAGCTTCCCTGCCCTCACCGAAAGAGATCAGGCAGTCAAACTGGTAGGCGAAATTCACGATGGCTTTCAAAGGCAAGCCCTTTTGAAATGGGGCATCGCGCGTCGTACTGATGACACACTGATGGGAAGCATCACACTCTTTAATCTGGACTTCACTCACCGACGCGCCGAGATTGGCTACGCCCTCGGCCGCGAGCATTGGGGCCAGGGCTACATGCAGGAAGCGCTGCGGGCTGTTATCGCCTACGCCTTTGCCGAGCTGGGTTTCCATAGAATCGAAGCCGACGTGGATCCGCGGAATAACGCCTCAATCCGAACGGTGGAAAGACTTGGGTTCCAGCGCGAAGGTTACCTGCGCGAGCGCTGGCAAGTGGCCGGCGAAATCCAGGATGCGTTGTTTTTCGGCTTAATCCGCCCTGACTGGGAAGCCCTCAATCCACAGATTACGCAGATTTCACAGAGATAGGAGGCAGGAGACCAGACGGCAGGAGGCAGACGGACCTTACACAACGCCGGCCACCGTGCTCGCTGACAACGGAGCGAAGTTTGTTGCGTGGTAACAAATGCGTTTGGCACTGCGAATAGTAATGAAGCATTCCCGGCTTGTGGCTGTGCCACCGCACAGGCCGGAAAGGCTTCGCCTTTCCGGTAAGATCTTCACCTGAGTGTCTAACGCTACGCCTAAGACTGGAGGCGCAGCCTCCAATCAATTCAAGGGGAATCAACGGTAAGGCATAGCCTTACCGCACTGTGCGGCGGCATAGCGGCATAGCCGCCAGCTGCAGACCCTGATTAGAATGCAGCGCCACAGACGAACATGCGCCGGACCGTCCTGTGCGGAGCGTGTCGAGACATACCGCTTAACAACCCTCAATCTGACGGAACAATTCGATATTCAATCGTGTCTAACGTGGCATGAGTAGCGAAGCAATGCCCTGAAACTGGACCTAACCCGGCACGGCCCGCGCAAGTTTCGCCGCACCAGGCCGTTCATCAGGCGAGAGATAAGTACCCGAGACATCCCAAGCCAATGAATGAGGTAAAGCTAGCCATGAAGACCTTTTTCCTGATCACGATTACGACGGCCCTATTAATCGCCGCGATGGCCGCCTGCGCGGAAGTGCCCGCCGGCAGTATTCCTCCGCAACATGGGTTACAGCCGGCAAAAACGATGCGACCGTTTCAATCCGAACAGGAGCTTTCGACCTACCTGCGAGCGCTGGCTGAGAAACAAAAAAGCGCTCTGCGGGCCGAGCAATATGCCCAGCCCTCAGCGCCCAGTGCAGTTGCCGGCGTAGCTTCAAAAAGCTCGGATGCCAAATCTGAAGCGAAAGACGATGAGTCAGTTACCAACGTACAGCACGCCGGCGTCGATGAAGGCGGCATCGTCAAAGTTCATGGTGACCACCTGGTGGTGCTGCGCCGCGGTCGCCTGTTCACCGTGAAGATTGGCGCGGGCGCCCTGCAGCCTATCTCGGCCGTTGACGCTTTCGGCCCGGATATCAATCCGTCTTCTACCTGGTATGACGAGATGCTGGTTTCCGACGATACCATCGCCGTGATTGGCTACAGTTATGAGCGCGGCGGCACCGAAGTTGGGTTGTTCCACATCGATCGCGCGGGCAATCTGAATTACCGATCTACTTATCACCTGCGTTCGAACGACTATTACTCTTCGCGCAATTACGCCAGCCGCATGATCGGCAGCAAGCTGATTTTCTATACGCCCCTTTACCTGTATCCGGGCGCCGGGGATCCGTTTCAGAGCTTTCCCGCCGTGCGCAAATGGCACAAAGGCGCCACTGCCAAAGAATTCCAACGCATTGTCTCGGCCACGAATGTTTACCGGCCCGCGCGAGAGATAACCGCCAACTACGGCACGGCTTTGCACACCGTGACAATATGCGATCTCGCCAACGGCGGCTTTGCCTGTCAGGCCACGGCCGTACTAGGACCTCCGGGACGCGTTTTTTATGTATCACCAAACTCTGTTTACGTTTGGGTCAGTGATTGGGCGCGGCGCGGCGATCAAATGCGGGCTGAGCCGCTGGTGTACCGCATGCCGCTGGACGGCTCCGGGCCCAGTGCCCTGGCTGTGTCGGGCAGCCCGGTGGACCAATTCTCTTTTCTCGAGAGCGAAGACAATCACCTGAATGTGCTGGTGCGATCACAATCTGCCGGCGATGGCATGTGGGCGGCCGAGGTGGCGACCGGTGATGTGGCCCTGATGCGCGTGCCACTGGCTAGCTTCTCAGACGGAAGCAGCGTCGCGCCCGCGTCCAGCTACCGCAAACTGGCCAGGCCCGAGGGATACACTTTCCAAAACCGGTTCGTAGGTGAACACCTTCTCTACGGCACCGGCAGCGGTTGGGGATATCCGCAAAATAAGAATCGCGCCAGCCTGCACGCGGTGCGTTGGGCCGGCGGCGACGAGCATGAGCTTTCGCTCGCCCATGGAGTGGATCGTATCGAGCAGATGGGCTCGGATGCAGTGGTAGTGGGCACTGATGGAAAGAATCTACATTTCACGGCCATTAGCCTGGGCGACTCGCCGGAAGTTGCCGGCCGCTACACACGCAAAGGCGCGTCGCAGGGCGAGTTGCGCAGTCACGGATTCTTCTACAAAGCGGATGGACCGGATTCGGGAACGCTGGGCTTGCCCATAACCGTGCCGGGGCGTCCTGGTTATCGACACCTGTTTGAGAATTCAGCCGCCATACTCTTTCTGCGCAACGAGTCACTGAATTTCGCTGAAGTCGGCGAACTGTCCGCCCGGCCCGACAAGACGACCGACGATGGCTGTCGCGCTTCCTGCGTGGACTGGTACGGCAATGCGCGGCCTCTCTTTGTGCGCGGACGTGTGTTGGCGTTACTCGGTTACGAGATCGTTGAAGCGAGGCTCGACGATCGCCGTCTGCAGGAGTTGCGTCGAGTCAGCTATGCGCCAGGCAAAGTTGAAGTAACACGTAGTGGAGGGGAGTAGACTGAGGAGTGGGTAAAGAAAAGGGACGTCCGTAAATCACTATCGCGAACATTTATCAAGCTGGTCGGGTAGCGGGATGTTTCACGCAAAGGCGCTAAGAAGTGAAAGGCAGAAGGCGCAAAGAGTTGAGCTGTTCTCTTTGCGCCTTCTGTATTTCCTTTCTTAGCGCCTTTGCTGAAACTCCAACCCGGAAACCACAAACATGGGTGATTTAGTGGACAGAGCAGGGGCCCAGCGCCCGCTCTTATCAATTCCGCAATCCGAATTTCGCAATCCGCAATGGGGTCATCCCGGCGTAATCCCGAGTTGCCAGAAGAGAAAACTCATCGAGTCCGTCAGGTCATCAACCTGCTTGCTTACCGGCAAGCCCCCTGAGTGTCCCGCCTTCGTATCGTAGTGCAAAAGGATGGGACGATCAGATCCGTTCGCAGCTTGCAGCAAGGCCGTCATCTTGCGCGCGTGCAATGGCGCCACCCGTGTGTCGGAATCGCCGGTGATAAAGAGCACCGCCGGATACTTCGTGCCTTCACGGACGTTGTGATAGGGCGAGTACTTGTAGATATATGGAAACTGCTGCGGGTCATCCGCCGAACCATATTCCGTGGTCCAGAATTTCGCCACCAGGAACTTGTCGTATCGCACCATGTCCAACAGCGGGTAGGAACAAATCACGGCCTGGAAGAGATCCGGCCGCTGCGTGAGCGCTGCGCCCACCAGCAACCCGCCATTCGATCCACCTGAGATGGCCAGTTTCGAGGTGCTCGTGTACTTGTTCTTGATTAGCCAATCGGCCGCGGCGATAAAGTCGTCAAACACGTTCTGCTTGTTCTCGAACATCCCCGCCTTGTGCCACTTCTCGCCAAACTCACCGCCGCCCCGCAGGTTAGGCTGCGCCCAGACGCCGCCATTCTCAGCCCAGTAGGCAGCTGTTGCCGAAAACCCCGGTGATTGGCGCACATTGAATCCGCCATATCCCGTCAGGAAGGTGGGGCGGTTGCCATCCAGCTTCGTCCCCCGCTTGTAAACCAGAAACATGGGAATCCTGGTACCGTCTTTCGAGGGATACCAGACCTGTTTCGTTTCAATTTCGTCGCTCTTCACCGGCACACTAAGCCTGGCCCAAACCCCCTGTTTACCGGTTGAGGGAATGTAACGATAAATGGTGGGAGGTTGGCCGTACGAGCTGAACGAGTAGAACCCTTCATCGCGCTCCGGGCGACCCGCCATGCCGCCGGCGGTGCCGATACCAGGAAAGGTCATGTCGCGCACCCACTTGCCTGAGGGTTCAAATACTTTCACGCGCGTGCTGACGTTCTCCAGGTAGTTAACGAAAACTTTGCCCCCTACGATTGAAAAACCATTGATGACGTTGTTGCCTTCAGGAACAACGACGCGCCAGTTCTCAAACGCCGGCTTGGCCAGTTCTATGTCGACGATGCGACGGTTCGGCGCCTGATAGTTGGTCGCCGCAATGAGATGGCCGTCGATAACTGTGCCGCCAAACGAGGCTTTCATGTCCTTGACGACGGTCTTGATCGGGCCCTTGTTCTTCAGATCCTGCATGTATATGTCAGTGTTATCCCCGCTCGATCCATGCGAGACATACAGCAGCAGGTAACGGCCATCCAGCGAGACGTCCGGGCTAATAATATCGGTGAAGCCATATCCTTCGCCAAAGATCATTTTGTCTTCCGATTGCGGCGTTCCCATCTTGTGATAGTAAACGCGCGAGACTGTTCGCTTCTCGCCTTCCGGATAGATCGCTTTCGAATAGTAGACTCCAGTCTTATCGGGCAGCACCTGAAAGCCCGAATAGCGCGCTTCGGCCATTTGATCGGACAGGTCTTTCCGCGCGTCAACGTCCATGATGCGGATTATGGTTTCGTCCTTGCCCCCCTGACGGACGGTATAGGCCATCCACTTCCCATCGTCGGAAACGCTGCCAATACCCACCGAAGTAGTCTGGTCAGCGCTCATCTGGTTGGGATCGATCAAGACTTCGTCTTTGCCGTTCAACCCCTGCCGCATGTAGATGACCGACTGATTCTGATTAGCCGCCCGTTTAGAAAAGAAATAGCGATCGCCGCGCGCGCTGGGGATGTTGATGGTATCGATCTTGAGAAGCTGTTCCAGGCGTTTATGTATGGCGTCTCGACCCGGAAGCGTTCCCAGCACCGATTCGGTGTAGCGGTTCTGTTCCCCAATCCAGGCGCGCGTCTCGGGACTGTCCTGGTCTTCCAGCCAGCGATATGGATCCGCCACCTTCACGCCGTGCAAAGTTTCAGTATTGTTTTCAACGCGCGTCTTCGGTGGCGGTGGCGACTTGATTAGCGCACGTTGGGCCGAAGCGAGGAAGCTGGTTTGATAAACGAGAGCAACTACAAGCACGGAAAGTAGCAGCAAAAAGTTGGTGCGTCTGGATCGCATGGTATGCCTCCGTTGGGGAATGGCTATTTCATTCTTCAGTTGATGACGGTTTAAATTCAGCGTTGAAAACTTGCAGTCAGGAAGGGGGCCTGGCCCCGTTCTCCGGGTAGATTTGGGCTCCCAATCTGCACCGGGGAAGAGCGAGAAAAGCGCCCCCTACCTGACCGCAAGCAAAGTGGTGGAAGGCTACTCCAGCAGCCGAATTCAGGCAAGGCCAACAAGCGGGTTCCCTATGGCTTTGCACAAAAACTCTTATTTGTGTGCCTTCGTGTAGCTTAGTGTGATTTCGTGGATCGTATGGTTCCGAATCCTAAGCACACGATCCACGAAATTACCTGAAATCTCACGAAGCAACACGAACCAACGCTGATCTTAGACGTTCACGGCGGTCTTCGAATCAGAAGGCTGCAGGCTAATCACGACTGATTTCGATACCGGGGTGTTGCTCTTATCAGCCACGCTGCCGATTGGCACCAGCACATTGGCCTCGGGAAAGTAAGTGGCCGCGCAACGACGCGGAATGTCGTATGACACCACTGTGAAATGGCGCGCCGTCCGTTCCCCATCCGCAAAGTGACTGGTGATATCGACCTGCTGCCCTGCGCTCAACCCCGCCTCCCGAATATCGGTAGCATTCAGCAGTACCACGCGACGCCCTCCTCGAATGCCGCGATAACGATCGTCGAGCCCATAAATCGAGGTATTGAACTGGTCGTGGCTGCGCATCGTCAACATCAGGAACTGGCCTGGCCGCAGGTCATGTCGCGGCAGCGGGTGAACAGTGAACTGCGCGCGCCCGTCCGATGTTCTGAAGTCGCGCCGGCGTGCCTCATTGGGCAGGTAGAAGCCTGCGGGCAGACGCACTCGTTGATTGTAGTTTTCAAATCCCTGTATGACCCGCTCGATAAGATCGCGAATACAATCGTAATCTGCGACCAGACTTTCCCAGTCAACTGTCGTGCGATTTCCCAATGTTGCTCGAGCCAGCCGGGCCACGATCGCCGTTTCGCTGAGAAGATAAGGTGAAGCCGGCGCGAGTTTGCCCCGGGAGGTTTGCACGATACCCATCGAGTTCTCGGTGCTGACAAACTGCGGCCCGCTCTCTTGCACGTCAACTTCAGTGCGGCCCAGACAGGGCAGAATTAGAGCCTGGCGGCCGGTAATCAGATGGCCGCGGTGCAGCTTCGTTGACACATGCACAGTCAGGCGACAGCGTCTGAGCGCGTCAGCCGTGTATTCCGTGTCTGGAGTTGCGGAAAGGAAATTCCCGCCCAGCGCAAAAAAGACCTTGCCAATTCCCTCGTGCATAGCCTGGATGGACTGCACGGTATCGAACCCGTGTTTGCGTGGTGGCGCAAATTCAAATTGCTCGCCCAGGCGGTCCAGGAAATCGTCTTTGGGTCTCTCCCAGATGCCCATGGTCCGATCGCCCTGCACGTTGCTGTGCCCGCGGACCGGACAAAGCCCGGCGCCCGGCTTTCCCATCTGCCCGCGCAACAACATCAGATTCACAATCTCCTGAATGTTGGCCACCGCATTCTTGTGCTGCGTCAGGCCCATCGCCCAGCAAAAGATGGTGCGCTCCGACTCAATAAAGATCTTTGCGGCCTCTTCGATCAGACCCAGGGCGACTCCACTTTGATCGAGAATCTCGCCCCAGTGTGCCTTCTCCAGCTCCGCTTTAAAGTTCGTGAAGCCGCTGGTGTGGTCCGCAATAAATTCGTGATCCAGGATGGCGCCGGTTTGATGATCTTCCGCTTCGAGCACCTTCTTCATGATGCCCTTAAGCAGGGCCACGTCGCCGTTGATGCGGACCTGTAGAAATAAATCGGCAAGCTTTGTCCCGGCGCCCAGGAAACTCAATACTTCCTGCGGATGCTTAAAGCGCGTCATGCCCACTTCCGGCAGGGGATTTATGTGCACCAGCTTGCAGCCACGCCGTTTTGCGCGCTGCAAACTGGTCAGCATGCGCGGATGGTTGGTGCCGGGGTTCTGGCCGATAACGAAGATTGCGTCCGCCAGATCGAAATCTTCCAGCGTGACCGTGCCCTTGCCCACGCCAATGGTTTCGACCAGGGCCGTGCCGCTCGATTCATGACACATGTTCGAGCAGTCAGGCAGGTTGTTCGTGCCGAACTGGCGCACGAAAAGTTGATAGAGAAAGGCGGCTTCGTTGCTGGTGCGCCCGGAGGTGTAGAAGATCGCTTCGTCCGGCGATGCCAGCGCGTTCAACTCGCCCGCGATCATGGCGAACGCATCATCCCACTCGATCGGCTGATAGCGATCGTCGCCCTCGTGTAAGACCATCGGCTGCGTGATACGTCCCTGGTTGTTTAGCCAGTAATCAGATTGGGCGGAAAGATCGTTGAGGCTCCTTTTTTGAAAAAACTCGGGGGTAATGCGACTGGTGGTGGCTTCGTCGCCAACGTGTTTGGCGCCCTCTTCACAAAACTCAAAATGGGAGCGTTCGCCGTCCGGCTCAGGCCAGGCGCACCCCGGGCAATCGACTCCACCTTTCTGGTTTAGTTGCAGCAGAGTCCGAGTGCCGCGCGCCGGGCCCATCTCGCCCCACGCATGTTTCAGCGCTGCGACGATGGAAGGGATGCCACCGGCGACTTTGCTAATCGGCTTGATCTGAACCGGAGCGGTTTCCTCGGGAGGCTGAGCGCTGGGTGGCGTCGTTTGTTCTTTGCTCGCCATCTTTTTGATGTAACGGCTTTACCGTTAAAGAATGTGGACTCTCTGGCCCACGAAGAGCGTTCCGCCCCGCAGCACGCGGGCGTAGATGCGCGACCAGCCCGGATTGACCTTCTGCGAAATGCGTATGAACTTGCCATCACTAAATGAAGCATTTACCGAATCACATGGCGAAGTATAAGAAGCGATCTCAATTAGCGCATTTTCGCCGAGCGCGACGCGCACCCCTGGATCAAGACTGGCCCAGTCAATTCCCACCAGGGTCACATTCTCTCCCACCGAGCCGGGAAAAATCGGATGCCCTTCACCCTGCAATTCCAGGATCCTCTCCAGCGAGTAGAGGCAGAGCGCGCGCTCCGGCCCGCCATGGATGTCTGTAAACTTCTGCACGTCGCCGCTCAACCCGGTGGGCGTTAGCATGGCTTCGCGCACGCCCAGTTTGGGCACACCGCCTGGCGAAGTATTGAGCTGAAATATTCGTCCCTGCATAATTTAGTCTTACCTAAACTTCCCGGTTAATGCAATTTGCGCGGGATCCTAAAAATAAAACTATTTGACTTACTCTTAACCATAGCCTAAAAGCTTCTTCTCCACTTCATGAAAACTGGCCGGGCGCACAGCGCATCACTAAGCCGGCATTCTGCTCTGGAACACTTGAGGAAATGAAATGACTCGCTACGCTCCCGTTCGCTTCATGCTCCTGGCGGCGCTTCTGATTTCCGGCGCTGCCGCGGTTACCAATCCCCAAACCAAACCCGGGCGCGATCCGGGCCAGCCCATCGACGAGGAATACACCAAGAAGATTCGCGAATACACCACTGAAACTTTCTTCAACTCACCGCTGACTGATTATCTGCCGGCTTCGCCTACGGTGCCCACTCCGAAGGCCGTTCTGGGGGATGTCGCAGGCGCCCCGGCGAAGCTACCGTATTCCGAAGAGGTCCATCGCTACATGCGCCTGCTGGAGAAGGCCAGCCCCCGCGTCAAGGTTTTCTCAATTGGCACGTCGGAAGAAGGTCGCGAAATGATTGCCGTGGCGATCGCATCAGAGAATTTGCTCGCCCGGCTCGAGGAAAACCGTGCGCGACTGGCAAAGCTCGCTGACCCGCGCACCATTAACCGGGACGAGGCCGAGGCCGACCGTCTTGTCGCCGCGTCGTTTCCGGTCTACTACATTACCGGGGCCATCCACTCACCGGAGACAGGATCGCCCACCGCGCTGATGGAACTGGCTTATCGTCTGGCCGTTGACGAAAGCGCCTACGTGCGCGCGATTCGCGACCAGATGGTCACGCTAATCACCCCGGTGGTCGAGGTGGACGGGCGCGACCGCATGGTCGATGTCTACAACTGGCATCTGGCAAATCCCAAATCAACCTGGCCGTCCCTGGTTTACTGGGGCCGCTACGTCGCCCATGACAATAATCGCGACGCCATCGGGCTCTCCCTGAAGCTCACCCGCAACGTGCTCAATACTTATACAGGTTGGAAAGCGCAGGTGCTGCACGACCTGCACGAGTCAGTTCCATATCTTTACGACAATACGATTGGCGATGGTCCTTACAACGCCTGGGTCGATCCGATTCTTACAGACGAATGGCAGATGATTGGCTGGCACAACGTGTCGGAGATGACCAAGTTTGGCATGCCCGGAGTATTCGCGCACGGCAACTTCGATACCTGGTCGCCCGGCTATCTGATGTTTATTGCCGCCACTCACAACGGCATTAGCCGGCTTTATGAAACCTTTGGTAACGCCGGCGCCGACACCGTTGAGCGCACCCTTTCCCCATCTGATTATTCGCGCACGTGGTTTCGCCAGAATCCACCGCTGCCAAAAGCCAGGTGGTCGCAGCGGAACAATAATAACTATCAACAGACTGCTCTCTTAACCACGCTTCACCATTTCAGCAACAACGGCAAACTCTTTCTCAAAAACTTCTTCCTGAAGAGCAAGCGTTCGGTTGACAAGCCCAGGAATGAAGGCCCGGCTGCTTACGTCTTTCCGGCAGATGACCCTCGGCCCGGGAATCAAGCGGAGCTGCTGCGCACACTGCAGGCGCAAGGCTGTGAAATTCATCGGACGACCGCGCCTTTCACCGTCACACTGAAAGTGAAAAAGAAAACGTCCGCTCCGCCCGCCAACGGCGCTGCGGCTGCGTCTCCGTCCCCAACTGACTCTCCCGCGGCGACTGTAACACCATCCGATGCTATACCCCGTGTTTCCGCAATCGTATCTCCAGTAGCCGCGGCGTCACCAACCGCCTCTCCCAAGCCGGAAACCGAGCAGCGCACCTTCCCTGTTGGCAGCTACATTGTGCGTATGGATCAGCCCTACAGCCGTATTGCCGATGCGCTACTGGATCATCAGTACTGGTCTCCGACTGATCCGCAACAGGACGTTTACGATGACACCGGCTGGACGATGGGTGAATTGGGTAACGTCCAGGTAGTTCGCGTAACTGACGTAACGGCGTTGAGCGCTGCCATGGACCGCGTTATTGGCGACGTGCGCGTCCCGGCTCTAATAAGTGATAGCGGTTCCACCTATTTGATCAATCACAACGCCGACAACAGCCTGGTAACGCTGCGTTATCGCCTGAAGGACGTGGCCTTCGAAGCTGCGGAAGAGCCGTTTGAAGCCGGTGGACGAAAGTTCAATCGAGGTTCTTTCATCATCCGCAAAGCACCTCTTCCGGAGCTAAGGAAAGCGGCGACGGACCTCGGGGTGCAGGTTTACGCGGTGGATGCAGCTCCCACGGTAAAGACACATCCGGTCAAGGCCGCGCGCATCGCGCTGATGCATACATGGCTAAGTACGCAGGATGAAGGTTGGTGGCGTGTGGCTTTGGATCAGTTAGGTGTGCCCTTTACCTACATCAGCACTCAGGACGCCGCGAAGGATCCGGACTTGAGACGCAAGTATGACGTGATTGTTTTTGCTCCGGTGGGACGTGGCGCTAGCAATATTATCAGCGGCCTGCCCATGTGGGGCAATCCGATTCCGTGGAAAACAACCTCTTTGACCCCCAACCTCGGTAAGATTGATTCCACCGACGATATGCGCCCGGGCCTGGGGTACTCGGGCCTAATGAACCTGCAGAAGTTTACTCAGGAAGGAGGCCTCTTCATTGGGGTAATGGACACGGCTGACCTGGCGGTCAGCGCAGGGTTCACGCCTGGACTTTCCATCGCCAGGTCGCAGAAACTCAAAGCAATCGGCGTCGTGCTGCGGTCGAAAGTCGTGGATGCAACGAGCCCCATTGCTTACGGCTACGATGATATGCTTCCGATCTACTGTTTCAATGGTCCCATCTTCAACCTGAGCAATCTTGCCCGCGGCGGGGGCGGACGACCGCGCAAAGAACAACGTGCTACCGGACGCGGCACGCCCGACGATCCTGACACGGTGCAAGGCAGGCCACCAGTCGAAGCGCCTGAGTCACCCACTGCCGAAGCGTGGCAGGCCATGCCATTGTCTGACGAACAACGCCGCAACCCCATCAACGTCATTCCCCCGGAACTGCGCCCGCGAGTTGTCTTCCGTTACGCGGACAACAAAGACTTGTTTGTATCAGGGCTACTGGACGGTGGTGACGAAATCGCCCAGCGGCCAATGATTGTCGATGTCCCCTCCGGACAGGGACACATCGTGCTCTTCTCCAACAATCCTATCTGGCGGGGCCAGACCAGGGGCAGCTACTTCCTTGTCTTCAACGCGATTTTGAATTTCGATAACCTGAACGCCGGAAGAAAATTCGACGACAAGTAGACTCGGTCGGGCCTGATGAAGTGGCTTGAGGTTTCACGCAAAGCCGCTAGGAAAGGAAAAGCGAAAGGCGCAAAGAGGTGATTCATCTCTTTGCGCCTTATGTCTTTCTTTTCTTAGCGCCTTTGCGCGAAACTTCAACTCAACCACCAAACAGTTCAAAAAAATGATCTAGTAGAAGGGACTCAAACGTAAAGATCGTCCACGGTGTGCCACTCGTGGGCCAGATTCCTCATGATCAGCGCATGATCAAACTCTATGCTGCCCGGCGGAAACTTCGTCTCATCGTCAAAATAGCTTGATTGCACTCGGCTGGTTTGCAGCGGCTCGACGCGCCATTCTTTCGTTTCCAACTTCATTCCATCGAGACGATCTTCATCACTTGTAACTGAATAACCCACGGAGCCGCCCTCAAAAAAACTCGAGGCCTCGGCGACCGAGGAAAAGATCGACGACGACGGCAAGTCAGTTGCGGCCTGACCGTCAATTTCCACTGCCACCACCTCATCTGCCGACTTCATCGCGAACTTTATCTCCGTACCGGACTCAGTGACCTTGAATGACGCCTGGTGTTGCTCACCGGGAAATAGCCTGCCGCCCAGCAGATAATTAAGTGGAGAACTAGTATCGCGCCGGGAGATAAATACGCCTTCGCGCGTGACGCCGTCCTCATCCCACTGCACGGCCACGCGATGCGCGGCGTTTTCGCTGTTCAAGCCCACTATCTCGGGCATCAACCGGGG